>CAZPVJ010000041.1:0-11042 GCA_964590005.1 uncultured Alteromonadaceae bacterium
CGCTGGCGATTTGGCTGGGCACCGCCACGCTGTTGTTCGCCAACAGTGGCGATACCCTGGCGATCCTGCTTCCCCTGCTGGTTGAAAGTAATCCCGCGTCGGCCCTGGTCGTTGCCATCAGCTTTCTGGTCTGCGCGGTGGTCTGGGCCTTGCTGGCGCGGGCGCTTGCCAACCAGCCTGTGCTGGTGCGGCGGCTGCAGAGTGTTGGAGAGCGTCTTATGCCCTGGGTTATGATCGCGGTAGGTATTTACATCCTGCTCAATACCGCCACCGATAGCATCGCCTGAACCTTCCTGAACCTTCCTGAACCCGCTACCGCGGTCGGCTCGCGGCATGGTTCAACTATCGATATAAGCCGGTGTTTTTTCCGTGGTAGCTCATTTGTAACGATGTAACTACCTGTTTTTATTGATAAATTGAATTTTCCAGCGCAGGGCTTGTGAATACTGCATTGTGCCGGAGGCGCGCTGTTTAGTACTGTGCGCAATATTATAAGGGCGCCGATCGGCCGGTATCCCGGCCGGTTTGCGTTGATAACGATAACAGAGGCCGAAGCCATGAAGCACACCGTAAATCGCACGCCATTGTCACTGTCTGTCATCCTCGCCGCAGGCATTCTCTCAGTCGACGCCCAAGCGCAACTGGAGGAGGTCGTGGTGACGGCCCAGAAGCGGGTCGAGTCACTGCAGGATACGCCGCTGTCCGTGGCTGCCTTCAGTGAGTCCATGCTGGAAAACCAGGGAATTTCCAGTCTCACCGACCTGTCTATACAGGCACCCAGTTTGCAGCACTATGACTTCCCGACCTCTACCAGCAACATCTCCCTGTTCCTGCGCGGGTTTGGTAATACCGATTCGCAAACCCTCACCATCGACAACCCCGTGGGGCTATATATCGACGGTGTCTACATAGCCCGCACCTCCGGCGCCACCATCAATGTGCTGGACCTGGAAAGAGTGGAAATTTTGCGCGGTCCCCAGGGCACCCTGTTCGGCCGCAATTCCTCGGCGGGAGCGATAAGCCTGATTTCCAAGAAGCCAGCGGCGGAGTTTGGCGCAGAAATCGAGGTCGGGGCGGGTGAGTTTGGAGCCTGGAATGCCGGTATCAGCGCGGACCTGCCTATTGCTTCAGAGCGCTTGCGCACCAAGCTGACCTATCACACCTCGGAGATTGATGGCTGGGTCGAAAATAAGCGTGGACCGGCCCAGGGAGAGGGTGGATTTTTACCGCCGCCGGTCGGTCAGCCCACCGAGGACTTTTACAAGAATGAGCAGCAGGGCGCTCGCTTCGCTGTCGCCTGGGATGTTGCTGACAATCTATTGGTGGACTATGCGTACGACTGGTCGGACGCGGACAGTTCAGCCCCGTACTACCAGCAGAACCCCCGTAAGCGGCAGGAAAAAACCAGCCATGTTTTCCTCGGTGGTGCCGGCTTCCAGTACGTTCTGCCCGAGTCGAACACCGAGCAGTCGGGCCACAACCTGACCATCACCTGGGACCTGACCGATAACATCACGCTGAAGTCGATCACGGGCTACCGGGAGATGGAGGAAACAGCGATCCAGAACTGGTCAGACACTCTGCTCTTTGCGACCGCCCTCGACTGGGAGACGGAGGCCTTCAGCCAGGAGTTTCAGCTGCTGGGTACCGCGTTTGAGGAAAAGCTCAATTACATCATCGGCTATTACTACTTCGATGAGGAGGGCGAAAAAGCGGAAGAGCAGTTCACAAACTTCCTGGGCGATAACCCCGTGTTCTGGCCCTTCGACGCCCTGGCCGAGCCGGGTGCATCGCAGTCGGTCCTGGTGGGCGGTACCAATCTCGGGATCCATACCATCGATACCGACCTGGAATCCCAGGCGATATTCGCCCAGGGTACTTACACACCGGAGTTCCTTGATTCGCGCCTGTCCTTCACCGCCGGTATACGCTATACCGAGGACGAAAGGGACGCGGTCCGCGGTGTTGATGCGAACAATCCTTCGATTCAGTTTCCTCCGGGCTCCAACAGTCTCGACTACGACAGGACCGATTACACATTGGTCGTCGATTACGCCTTCAGTGATTCGATCACCGGCTACGCCCGCGTTGCCACCGGTTACCGCGCCGGCGGCTCCGGCGAACGCACGCTGTCTTTTGACCTGACCTTTGATGAGGAGGAGAGCACCAGCTACGAATTGGGATTGAAGTCGGAATTTTTCGACAGTCGCCTCAGGGTCAATGCGGCCTTGTTCTTTACCCAGTACGATGACCTGATCCTCACTCTCAGCGGTCAGCCGCCCCAGTTCGCCTCCTTCGTGGAGAATGTGAATGCCGGCGAGGCGGATGTCGACGGCTTCGAGCTGGATATCATCGGCCTGATCACCGACAACACCACCCTGACCGTTAACTACGCCTATCTCGACAGCGAGTTGAACGATGTGGTGGTCCCCGAGGACAGTTTCCTGGGCTCGCCGGATGCCGGACAGATTCCTGACCTGCGTGGGGTCGATATCACGGATTCCACGTTCATCGCCTTTGCGCCGGACAATGCCTTTTCGGTTGCACTGGACCATCAATGGGTTCTCGGCGGTGGCGCCAGTATGGATTTCCACCTCAACTACGTCTGGAGGGACGAACTCTTCTCCCAGCCCGCTCAGGGGCTGCCGGTGGATTCCTTAGGGCAGTTGGGCGCTCGGGTAGCATTGTCCAATGTGCAATGGGGCGGTACCTACTGGACCCTGGCGGTCTGGGGTAAAAACCTGACCGACGAGGAGGAAGTGGTCTATAACCTGTCCAATTTTGGATACCAGTACAACATGCCCCGCTGGTACGGCGTGGATCTCAAGATCGCTTTCTGACAGCTGTTTTCATCTCCGACTCAACCCCGCGCAGCGGGGTTTTTTGTCCGGCTTTCTTTTCGAGAATACTTGAGGGATAGCAAAACATACTGTATGTTCAAATCCGCTGAATGGGCTGCCACAGGCAAGTTGCAGGCACCGGTCGCCTGCCTGCCAAGGCCGAACATTCGCTTTCCCCAAAATTTCAGAGAATGAGAGAGACCCATGAGCGATCTCGAGCAGTTTCGCCAGGACACGCGGTCCTGGTTGGAAGCCAATTGTCCACACTCCATGCGTACCCCCGTTCAGGGCTTTGAAGGTCTGTATAACGGTGGCAGAAACCCCGAAATAGAACATCCAGACCAGAAGGTCTGGTGCGATCGCATGGCCGAGCGGGGCTGGACCGTTCCTCAGTGGCCCAGGGAATACGGCGGGGGCGGCCTGAGCAAGGAAGAAGTGAAGGTGCTGCAACAGGAGATGGCAGCGATAGGCGCCCGTCGTCCGCTGGACAGTTTTGGTATCTCCATGCTGGGTCCGGCGCTGCTGGAGTTCGGCACCGAAGAGCAGAAACTCGAACACCTTCCTCCGATCTGTCGGGGCGAGATTCGCTGGTGCCAGGGGTATTCTGAGCCCAATGCCGGTTCTGACCTGGCCAGCTTACAAACCCGGGCCGACGACAAAGGCGACCATTACATCATCAATGGTCAGAAAATCTGGACGTCTTATGCCGACAAGGCCGATTGGATTTTTTGCCTGGTTCGCACCGACAACAGTGGCAGCAAGCACGAGGGCATCAGTTTTATCCTGTTCGATATGGCCACGCCGGGTGTCAGTGTTAAACCCATCAAGCTGATCAGTGGCTCATCGCCATTTTGTGAAACCTTCTTTGACGACGTACGCGCTGAAAAGAAAAACCTGGTGGGCGAGGTAGGCAAGGGCTGGACGATCGCCAAGTACCTGCTAACCCACGAACGCGAAATGATTTCCGGCTTTGGTGCGGCGCCGAAAAAATCGTTGGCAGAAACCGCCATTGAAACCATGGGTGCCGACGGCAGCGGCAGGCTGTCGAACTCTGTATTGCGCCAGAATCTTGCGCAGTACCAGCTTGATACCTTTGTTTTCGCGGCGACCATGGCGCGGGTTGGCGATGAGGCCAAGGCCGGGCAGGGGCTTGGTGCAGCGTCATCCATTTTCAAATACTACGGCACAGAGCTTAACAAGCGCCGCAACGAGTTGAACCTTGCCGTTCTGGGTGAGTCAGCGCTGGGCTGGGAAGGTGTGGTTTACCAGGATGGAACAACCAGCCGCGACTGGCTTCGCTCCAAGGGTAACTCCATCGAGGGGGGTACCTCTGAGGTGCAGTTGAACATTATCGCCAAGCGCGTGCTTGGCCTGCCCGATGCGTAGCGCACAGGAGAACTGACATGGCACTAGTACTGAATGAAGAACAGGTAATGCTGCGTGACTCCGCCGCGGGTTACCTGGGTGAAAACGCAACCGTGGCACACCTGCGCGCCCTGCGTGATGAAGCCAGTGAGCGGGGATTCGACGACGGCGTATGGAATCATATGGCCGAGATGGGTTGGGCCGGCATTGCTATTGATGAGGCCTTCGGTGGCCTGGGCTACGGTTACACAGGGCTTGGCCTGGTACTGGAACAGGCGGGGCGTAATCTCAGCGCCTCGCCGCTGCAGTCGACCGTGCTGGTAGCGGCGACCGTCATCGCAGAGCTTGGCAGCGACGCGCAGAAGGAGCAGCTTTTACCGACCATCGCAGGCGGTGAATCGATTGTCAGCCTGGCCCTGCAGGAGGGTCCACATCATGCGCCCGAGAATACCGCACTGGCGGCCCGCCGTGACGGTGATGATTACGTGCTCAACGGCAGTAAAGTGCTGGTGCTTGATGCCCACGTAGCCGATCAGTTCATTGTTATCGCGCGAACCTCGGGTGAGGCGGGAGACCAGCAGGGACTCAGCGCTTTCAATGTCGCTGCCTCCTCCGAAGGCCTTTCGGTAGAACGCCGCAGTATGGTCGATTCGCTCAATTCGGGTGCTCTCGAGTTTGCCGATGTAAGAGTGCCGGCGGATCAATTACTGGGTGAGGAAGGGTCGGCCTGGGAAGGTCTTAGCCGGGCGATCGATATCGCCAACATCGGATTGTCCTCGGAATTACTGGGCCTGTCTGCCGCGGCCTTCGAGAGAACCGTTGCTTATCTTCAGGAGCGCAAACAATTTGGCCGGGTGATTGGCTCCTTCCAGGGACTGCAACACCGGGCCGCCGAGCTGTTTGCGGAGCTGGAACTGGCGCGCTCGATTGTGCTGCAGGCGCTGCAGGCCATCGACGAGGGCAGTGAACGTTTGCCATTGCTGGCCAGCGCCGCCAAGGCCAAACTGTGCGAAGTCGCACAGCGCGCTACCAACGAGGGTATCCAGATGCACGGTGGCATTGGCATGACCGACGAGTATGAAATCGGTTTCTTCATCAAACGTGCACGGGTTGCGCAACACACCTTTGGCGACTACAACTACCACCTCGATCGCTTTGCGACATTGAGCGGTTTCTAGAAAATCATTCGACATGCGGCTCTCTCTATGACCCCGGAACTCGAGGCTTTTGAAAAAGCGGTAGCGGACTTGACCGCTCCTGATCAGCCCTTTGCGCTCGAGGACATAGAGATAGACGGTATTGACTACCGGTGTTACAGCGAGATTCCCACGAATCTCGGGCAGTACTTCGCCGCGATGACCCGCCATGGAGACCGGGAGTTCCTGGTGTACCGCGACCAGCGTTATACCTTCGGCCAGACCTATCAGCACGCCTCGGCGCTGGCGGCAGCACTGGTCGAACACTATGGGGTGAGTAAGGGCGATAGGGTCGCTATCGTCGCACGCAACAGCCCGCAGTGGATGATGGCCTTTATCGCCTGTCTGTCGATAGGCGCCATTGCCGTGCCGATGAATGCCTGGTGGACCACCGAGGAGCTTGATTACGGCTTCCAGGACAGTGGCAGTAAGGTGGCCTTTGTGGATCGCCAGCGCGCTGAGCGGCTGACGCCTGTCGCTGCCAGCTTGGGGCTGGAGTTGGTTGCACTGGATGATTGCGGCGGTGTTGGCGTAGCGACGACCCCTTACGAGGAACTGATGCAGGCCTTCGTGGGTAGACCTATGCCCGCGGTGGCGGTAAGCCCCGATGATTATGCCACCATCATGTACACCTCGGGATCTACGGGCCATCCGAAGGGGGCCCTGTCTTCACACCGCGGCATCCTTGTCGCCTTATACAGTTGGATGTTGATGGGTGTTGCGACCAAAATGGCGCAGCCATCTGTCGAGGCTGACCAGGGGCTTCCGCCAGTCGGTTTGCTGACTGTACCCCTGTTTCACTGCACGGCCAGCCACTCCGCTTTCATGTTGTCGGTGGTGGTCGGACGCAAACTCATCATCATGCACAAATGGGACGCGCAGGAAGCTCTTCGCCTTGTCGAAGACGAAAAAGTGACCTGGTTTACAGGTGTCCCCACCATGTCCGCCGAGCTGCAGGCCGCCGCGGCCTCCTCGGATCGTGATGTTTCATCACTCAAAGAAATCTATTCGGGTGGTGCCGCCAGGCCACCCGACCAGGTGGGTAAGATCGCCGGTACCTTCAAGGAGTCTTCACCCGGGATTGGTTATGGCCTGACTGAGACCAATGCCCTGGGAGCGGTCAACAGCGGCGTGTTTTACCTTGCCAATCCGCACAGTACCGGTAGGCCGGTACCGGCGGTAACAGAATTCAGGATTGTCGACGGCGACGGTCATGCACTGCCGGCGGGAGCACGGGGCGAAGTGTGCATCAAATCGCCGGCCAATGTGCTGGGTTACTGGAACAAGCCGGAGGCTACCGCTGACGCGTTTATCAACGGCTGGTTCCACACCGGGGATGTCGGCTACATGGACGAGGGTGGATATCTCTACATCGTTGACCGAATCAAGGAGATCATTATCCGCGGCGGCGAAAACATCAGCTGTGTGGAAGTGGAGGCAGCGATCTACAGCCACCCATCAGTGCTTGAGGCCGCCGTGTTTGGTCTGCCCGATGAGCGCCTGGGGGAGTCAGTTGGTGCGGCCGTAGTGTTGCGTGACGCATGTAAGCTGGATACCGCGGCTTTGACCGACTACCTTACAGGTCACCTGGCCGCTTTCAAGATTCCGGCACATATCTGGTTTCATGACGAACAGTTGCCGCGTATCGCTTCCGGCAAGATTTTTAAACGCCAGCTCAAGGCCGACTATGCGCGGGAGCTGTTGCAGAAAACCGGGACCTCGTAGTTGCCCGGATAATAGACCACGAATTTTTGACGACGGAGAGTAAGCATGGATTTAGGAATCAGCGCCAACGTGGCACCACTGTTGGAGGAAGTCAGGCAGTTTATTGAAAACGAAGTGGTCCCCCTGGAGGGTGAATACCTGGCAGAGATCGGCGTCGGTGACCGTTGGTCGCACACAGATCGGCAGGTTGAAATCATGGGTGGCCTCAAGGACAAGGCCAAGGCCAAGGGCCTGTGGAATTTTTTCCTGACCGACGGTGATGGTGGCTCAGGGCTCAACACCGTCGAGTATGCCTACCTGGCGGAGGAAATGGGTAAGTCCCATATCGCCGCCGAGGTGTTCAATTGCGCTGCACCTGATACCGGTAATATGGAAGTGCTACACAAGTATGGCAGTGAAGAGCAGAAAGCCCAGTGGCTGGAACCCCTGTTGAATGGCGATATCCGCTCGGCGTATTCGATGACTGAGCCCGGTGTGGCTTCCTCGGATGCGACTAACATCTGCACTCAGGCCGTGCTTGATGGCGACGAGTGGGTCATCAACGGAGAGAAGCACTATGTATCCGGCGCCGGGGATTCACGCTGCAAGATCATGATCGTCATGGTCAAGACTGACCCCGACGCACCCAAGCACCTGCAGCAATCGCAGATACTGGTGCCCACGGATGCGCCAGGGTTTGAGAATATTCGGCCCATGCACGTGTTCTCCATGGACGATGCGCCGCACGGTCACATGCACCAGCGTTTCACGGATTGCCGGGTGCCCAAAGACAACATTATCCTGGGCCCGGGCCGGGGTTTCGAGATATCCCAGGGTCGCCTGGGTCCTGGCCGTATTCATCACTGCATGCGTGCAATCGGCGCTGCCGAGAAGGCCTTGCAGCTCTTGTGTGAGCGATCAGTCTCCCGTGTCGCGTTCGGCAAGCCCCTGGCGCGCCTCGGTGGCAACATCGATATTGTCGCCAACGCGCGTATGGACATCGAACAGGCGCGCTTGCTGACCTTGAAAACCGCCTGGATGATGGACAACGTAGACCCCAAGGAGGCGCGTGTCTGGATATCCATGATCAAGACTGCCGTCCCCAACATTTCTATTCGTATTGTCGATCAGGCTATTCAGATGTTCGGGGCGACGGGTGTATCACAGGATACGCCGCTGGCGAACATGTACATGGCCCAGCGCACTTTGCGTCTTGCCGACGGCCCCGATGAAGTGCATCGCATGGTGGTAGGTCGCAATGAGTTGCGCAAATACGGCAAGCAGGAAGGCGTCAACGCTACCTTTCGAGACGGCTGATAACCCAAAGGCCGCGCGTCACTGCGCGGCCATGACTACCCTAGGACCGCAGCGCGCTCTCCAGGATCTCGTGAAACTCTATCGCGGTTCGCTCATAGGCGCCAAATAGCAGGGCCTCGTTGGCGCCACTGAGCATGCCCATCTGGGCGCCAATCGACACAAACAGGTCCTCGGCCTCAAACACCCCTTTATCGATGAGTTCGAAGGAGCGTTGGAAGTGGGCGCGCTCCTTGTCACTCGTCGGTGACTGGGGCGTGAGCATACTGTGTACAAAAACAGTTTCGTCTGCCGCCTTCGGGAACAGGCTGATGATACTCGTGTAGTCCGGGTGCATGATGACGACGACGTTGGGAAACAGGGTGTAGGAGAACGTCGCGTGCCGCCTGATATCCAGGTCCGGCTCGGCAAGCCCCACCGCCTCGCTGATTTCATTGCGTGCCACGGAGGAGCGGATGTGGCGCCCGATGTGATCCGACTCTGCCATGCAATCCGGAAAAAACGGCCCGACGGTGTCCTTGTGCAAGCGCGTGACATGGTAACCATCCAGGAAGGCGTCCTGGACCAGCTTCCAGTTGCAGGGGATGGTTTTCACGCTTTGCGCAAAAAAGGTGAAATCGGCCATGTTGAAGGTGTCCAGGTCATCACCCAACCCTGCAAGGTGACCGTCCAGGTCCATCGGCTCATTCGGTGTCGCCTGTGACCAGACCAGCCCGTGCCTTACCTCGGTAGGCAGGGCAACGAGGCCGAGTTTCTCGGTGTCCAGAGTCTCAAAGCCTTCGCGTACCGGGATATTGCGCAGCGCGCCGTCCAGCCCGTAGGTCCACTGGTGATAGGGACAAACCAGTGAGCGCAGGGAAGTGCAGCCCTCGTCCTGCACCAGGCGCATACCGCGATGGCGACAGACATTGAGGAAGGTACCGATGCGGCCCTCACGATCGCGCATAGTAACGGTGGGCAGGCCCAGCCAGTCGGTGACCAGGCTATCGCCCGCTTCGGGTAGTTGTGATTCGTGGCAGACAATCAGCGGGAACCGCTTAAAAACCCGGTCCTGTTCCAGGGCGAATCGCTCCGGGCAGGTATAGTTTTCGGTGGCGATGTGCCGGCTCATTGCGGCGGGTCCGGGACGCGTCCCCGCCGCGCGTTCGGCCAGGGCGGCTACCAGTTTGGCCGGGTGGGCTGGGTGACTATCAGGCATCATGTCCTCCGCAGAATAGTCAGGCTTGGGTAGCAGGATAGCAGGGCTGGCACGACAGAAAAATACTTGAATGTATTGATTTCATACTGTATGTTCAAATCCGCTTTTTTGAGGGCTGGGAAAGCTGCGTCTCGCCCAAGTTTGGTGTGCGTTCCCCCCTCCAGACTGATTCGAACCCAATGTCGCCCAAGACCGCGGTTCGGCAACGCGTGATTCCCACTGTCTGCCCAGGCTGACCACATTCGAGAGGATACAACTATGACAATGAAAACGGTGCCCAAGGAAGAAATGACCAGTGCCGTGGGCACAAAGTTTGAGCCCAGTGCCTGGATTGAGATTACCCAGGACCGGATTAATAACTTTGCCGATTGCACGGAAGACCACCAGTTTATTCATGTCGATGAAGAGGCGGCGGCGCAGACGCCTTTTGGCAGCACGATTGCGCACGGTCTGCTGACGCTTTCGCTCTTGCCCAAAATGATCGAAGGGCAGGGTGTTATCCCTGAAAACCTGGTGATGGGCTTGAATTACGGCTTCGACAAGGTCCGCTTCCTGGCGCCGGTCAGGGTCGGTAAAAGGGTCCGCGGAAACATTGAAGTCCTGAGCGTGGATCAGAAAGACGACAACCGTTTCCTGATCAAGCAGGGTATCTCGGTAGAGATAGAAGGCGAGGAAACCCCGGCGTTGGTGGCTGAATGGCTGAACATGATGGTTTGCGGATGATAGACGAGGCGTCTCGAGCGACAATTTTGACTGAGGATTGTATTAAATGAGTATTCGCTACGATGGCAAGGTTGCCATAGTTACAGGAGCTGGCCAGGGTCTTGGTCGCAGTCATGCCATTGAATTGGCCAAGCGCGGTGCCAAGGTCGTGGTGAACGATCTCGGTGGCGCCAAGGATGGTACGGGCGGTTCCAGCGACGCCGCCAAGGCGGTGGTGGCAGAGATTGAAAGCCTGGGCGGCGAAGCGATCGCTAATGGCGCAAACGTCGCCAAGTATGACGAGGTGGAAGCCATGGTAAAGCAGGCGGTGGACGCCTGGGGCCGGGTAGATATCCTGGTGAACAACGCCGGCATCCTGCGCGACAAGAGTTTTGCCAAGGGCGAGCTCAGTGACTTCGCACTGGTACTTGATGTCCACCTGATGGGAACCGTTAACTGCACGAAGGCCTGCTGGGACGTCATGCGAGAACAGGCCTATGGCCGTATCGTGGTGACCACATCGTCTTCCGGCCTCTACGGCAACTTCGGCCAGACCAACTACGGCTCGGCCAAGATGGGGGTCATCGGCATGATGAATACCCTGGTGCAGGAGGGCGCGAAATACAATATCCGCGTCAATGCCCTGGCGCCGACCGCAGGTACGCGGATGACTGAGGGGCTGATCCCCGAGAAGGCCTTCGATTTGCTGACACCGGAAACCGT
>CAZPVJ010000042.1:0-26123 GCA_964590005.1 uncultured Alteromonadaceae bacterium
ATGTAGGGGTCGTGGCTGGGAGTGTGGGGTACGTGGGTGTGCACCGCGCTGACCACTTCTTCGTAGGCTGCCGGCCCGGTGACGCTCAGGACCTTGGGGTGGCGTTCCAGAATGGCCTCCGCGTCGGCTCCCTTGCCCATGCAGCCCGTGACAATAACCTTGCCGTTTTCGCTGATTGCTTCACCTATAGCGTCAAGTGACTCCTGTTTGGCGCTGTCTATAAAACCACAGGTATTGACCACGACCAGCTCAGCATCCTCATAGGTGGGTACCACGTCGTAGCCGTCGAGTTTGAGTTGCGTGAGGATACGTTCTGAATCAACCAGGGCCTTGGGACAACCGAGGCTGACAAAGCCGACTTTGTTGGAGGACATGATCGCTGCCTGCGCGTATTGGGGGCGCGATTATACAGTGGCGGCAGATTGCTGGAAACGTTTCAGCCCGGGTCCTATGGCGGGTCATGGGTTGTGCCGATCGAACGGGTCAGTGGTAGTCTTGGGTCTTTTCGCCGGGGGTGGCAAATATGACGGTACAGACGGAAGTGATAGACCGGGTCACCGTGGTGACCCTGGCCAGGCCAGAGGTGCGCAATGCCGTGGATGGCGCCACAGCTAGCGCACTGGCGGACGCCTTTACCCAATTCGATAGCGACGCCGACAGTGACGTGGCCATCCTTTTTGGGGCGGGCGGAAATTTTTGTGCCGGTGCAGATCTGAAGGCTGCGGCCAGTGGGGTGGGTAGCAATGCACTGACCACCGATGGCAATGGTCCGATGGGTCCCAGCCGAATGCTGCTGGGTAAACCGGTGATTGCTGCCGTGTCTGGTCACGCGGTTGCGGGCGGTTTGGAACTTGCCTTGTGGTGCGACCTGAGGGTGATAGATACCAGTGCCGTATTCGGAGTCTACTGCCGGCGTTGGGGGGTACCGCTGGTGGATGGCGGAACTGTGCGCCTGCCGCGGCTCATCGGACAAAGCAGGGCGATGGATATGATTCTTTCAGGGCGCTCCGTGAACGCACAGGAGGCGTTGGCGATAGGGCTTGCCAATCGGCTGGCAGAAGACCGCCCGGTACTGGATGTAGCGCTTGACCTGGCCCGCGAACTGACGCGGTTCCCGCAACATTGCATGCGCTCAGACCGCCTTAGCGCGCACCGCCAGTGGGACCTGCCCATGGCCGACGCGCTGGCTAACGAATTTGCGGTTGGATTAGAGGTTATTGAATCGGGCGAGACCGCTATGGGCGCGTCACGATTTGCCGCGGGCCGAGGCCGTCACGGGCAATTCGACGATATTTAGAGTGCGCGCTGGGTATTCTGGCTGTGAGTGCCCACGCGAATTTCCTGACGCAGGAGTGCCAGCAACTGCAGGCAATCTTCGCGGTTAAGAAACTCCCCGACCGAGACGCTTTCGCTTTGGTTATGTAGCCTTATGGAGGGACCATCCCAGGGATGTTGTTCCGGTGTCACGGCGAGGCCCGCGCTGTCTCGTCGGAACTGCCAGCTGCGCTGTGGCGCGTAGAATCCCTTGTCGATGCGCACATTGTCGTCGCTAACGGTGATGACGTGGCGATACTGCAATTTCCAGTTGACGTAATAGAGCGCGGCAGCCAGTGCGGCCAGTTCGAGCCCCGCCAGTGGCAGGATGGGCCAGGCTCCAACCAATGCAAAGGCAATACCAATAAACAGGGACGGGACAGCCAGAGCCAGTAATACCAACTTGTTGGTGCGCCACGTGGCCGATTGATTGGGCCTGGCGATAATCATCAGTCTCGAGGCTGTGCGGGTACTGGTAACCAAGGTTAAAAGCCGTATCCTGTTTGATAACATTCTAGAGGACTTTTGACTCGTCGCCCACAGGGGTCGGGAGTGCCGGAGGACAACATGCTGATAGAGCCGGAGCAACTGGCGCACCTGACGGATGTGGTTATCTTTGATTGTCGGTTTGCCCTGGCGGATCCGCGGGCCGGTTTCGCCGAATATCGTCAAGGCCATATTCCGGGAGCGCATTACCTGGACCTTAATAACGACCTGTCGGCGCCAGTCTCCCGGCATGGCGGTCGTCATCCGCTGCCACAGCCCGCAGCATTTGCCGCCACCCTCGCACGTTATGGTGTGGGCATAGAAACGCCTGTCGTCGCCTACGACGATTCCCGCCTCGCATTCGCCAGTCGACTGTGGTGGATGATGCGAGCCCTGGGTTATCGGCCGCCGCGCCTGCTCAATGGTGGTTTTGGTGCCTGGCGGGCTTTTGGTGGAGAGCTTGAAACCCACATCCCTCCCGCTGAGCCCTGCCAGCCACCAGTTCTGCAGCGGTATAGCCAGCACATCGATATTGAAGGGGTGAGACAGGCACAGGGCGCAGGTGCGCTACTGGTCGACTCTCGTGAGGTGGCGCGCTACGAGGGGCGTGAAGAGCCGATAGACCCGGTGGCCGGCCATATCCCCGGTGCGATCAATCGACCCTGGCAAGGCGTTACCGGAAATGATGGCCGGGCGCTGGCGGAAGCAGACCTACGAAAGCATTGGGGCGATGCCCTTGATGCCGAGCAGCTGGTGGTCTACTGCGGATCCGGGGTCACGGCCTGTGTCAATCTCTTCTCATTGGCATTGCTGGGCCGAGAGGACGCCACGCTGTATGGCGGCAGTTGGAGCGACTGGTGTAGCCACCTTGAAGATGCCTAAAAATCGGGCGGGCACTCACCGGTTAGCCATTCACCAGTACCCGGATGCGTGAAGCCCAGCGTGGTGGCATGCAGCATCAGGCGCGATGCCATCGCCAGCGCTTCGGGATGGGCGTACATGTCACAGCCCAGAATAGGATGCCCGAGCTCACGCATATGTATGCGCAACTGGTGTGAGCGACCGGTAATGGGTTTCAATAACAGGCGGCTGCGGTCTTCGCCCCGCTCTACCACCTCATAGTGGGTAAGCGCATGGCGGCCCGTCTCGTGACAAATCTTTTGTCGTGGTCGGTTGGCCCAGTCACACACGATGGGTAGCTCGACCCGACCGGTGTCATGGGTTGGCCGTCCCCAGACCACGGCGGTGTAGGTCTTTTCGACCTTGCGCTCCTGGAACTGCCTGCTGATGTGAGAATGGATAGCCTTGTTGAGGGGAATGACCATAATTCCCGAGGTATCGAGATCCAGTCGATGGACAATAGTTGCAGTGGGATAGTCCTCCTGCAGGCGGCTTATCAGGCAATCTTTATTCAGCGGGTGACGTCCTGGAATACTCAACAAGAGGTCAGGCTTGCGGACCAACAACAGGTCCTCGTCCTCGTACAGGATGCGTATTTCCTCCTGACTGTGAGGCACTAGATAGGGTGTGGTAGACATGCTGCGCTACTGTATCGGCTTCCCGTGAAATGTAAACTGACCGCTGGTGACTCAGGCAAAAAACCACATGATAGAGCCAGCGTTAACCGCCCGCCTGGGCGGAAGTCTGCCCGGGGCGAGGATAGAGGCGACTGCCTTGCCGGGATTACCTGGGCTACAGCTTTTCCTGCTGAATGACGACTACCCACAGCACTCGCTGTCAACCGAAGCCATTCAGCACTTGATGAATAACCCTTTGTACTGGGTGTTTTGCTGGGCTTCGGGTCAGGTGCTGGCCGGGGAGTTGCTGCGGCAGCCCGACTGGGTTCGCGGGAAGCGTGTCCTGGATTTCGGTTGCGGTTCAGGTGTGGTTGCCATCGCCGCGGCACTGGCAGGCGCTGCCCACGTCGTGGCCTGTGACGTAGATCCCGACGCCCTGGCCGCGACCCGCTGTAATGCCGCGCTGAACAAGGTTGAGCTTGAACTGGCCGAAGATTACTCGGCGGTCGCTGGTGACCTGGACCTTATTATCGTTGCCGATGTGCTTTACGACCGTAGCAACTTCTCGTGGTTGGAAGTATTCGCAGACCGCGCGGATAGGGTACTGGTGGCAGATTCGCGTATTCGCGACTTCCATTTGTCGCCGTACAGCAGAATTGGGCAGCGTAATGCCTGCACCTTACCCGACCTGGATGAGTCCGCAGAATTTCGTACGGTCAATCTCTATCTTGCGGGCCCGGTTCTTGATCAGGCAGAGTCTGCGCCCCGGCCCAGCAGGCGAAAGAAACCGTAGGAGGGATCCTGCGGGCCGGGGCAGCCGATGTGTGAGCCCTCGATCATCGGGGTGTCCAGGGTGACGATGGAAGGGTCATGCAGGTTGGCCCAGTCAGCGACGACCGCGCGGTGACTGAATTTCCAGCGGCCATCGCGTTTTTCGTACTTGTCGAAGTAGCGCCCGCCAATCAACAAATCGAGGGATCCCTGCTCGGTCTTCACCTTGTGAAACGCGAGGATATAGATCTCCCCTTCGGCGTAATCACCATCGAGCGCTATATTCACCGTCGTCACATTGTGGTGAAGAATTTCCATCGGCTCCTGAATCTCTGGCAGACGGTCGATGAAGTCCATTGCCAGGCCTTTAAAAAAGCTGCCATGGTCGTCGATAGCATCCTCGTGATACAGGTCGCGCATCTTGCTGTAATCATGGCGGTCGGCGGCGTTACAGTAGCGGTGTACCAGGTCTGTTATCGCCTGCTTATCTAGGAGGTTTTGTACCCGCGGGTCCAGCACATCCGGGCTCATGGCTACTTGCCCAGTGCCCGCTGGTAGGCACCAATGGTGGGCGCCAGGCCCATCGAGATGGCGTCTACGATCAGCGCATGACCAATTGAGACTTCCAGCAGTCCGGGCACCCTGGCGAAGCGCGGCAGATTCTGCAGGTCCAGGTCATGGCCCGCATTGAGACCAATTCCCTCCTGGGCTGCAGTCTCAGCGGCAGTGACGAAGCGGGAAAACACCTCATCGACGTCGGTCTGGGTACTGCAGGCTCGCGCGTAGGACTCGGTGTACAGTTCGATGCGATCTGTACCGGTTTGCGCGGCCAGTCGGATTTGCTCGGGATCCGGGTCCATGAAGAGGCTGGTCCGAATCCCCAGGCCCTTAAGTTCTTCGACCAGTGGCGCGACGGTGTCGCCGTCGCGCTTCAGGTCGAAACCGTGATCCGAGGTGAGCTGACTGTCACCGTCAGGTACCAGTGTGCATTGGGTCGGGCGAATTTGGCGAACCAGTTCCATGAACCCGGGATAGTCACCCACGCCGGCTCGATCGCTGGCGCGTGCGCTGGTCATGGGATTGCCCTCAATATTGAATTCCACTTCCAGCATGCCGGCCAGATCGAAGCAGTCCTGTGCCCTGATATGGCGCTGGTCGGGGCGGGGGTGAACCGTGATGCCGTCGGCACCTGCGTCAATGCACATTTGCGCGTGCTGACGTATATCGGGGTTGGTGGTGTCCCTTGAATTGCGAAGGAGGGCAATCTTGTTCAGATTGACACTGAGAGCGATCATAACAGCGAGTTGCGCACAATCTCCTCAATGATAATTGGATCAGTGGGCACATCGCTGTGCGGCCCGACCTGGGTTACCGGGGTAGAGGCGATAAAGTCGACCGTGCTCATGCCGTCTACAACTTCCCCAAACACCGTATAGCCCGGCCGCCCCGGCGTCCAGTCGAGGCGCAAGTTGGTTCGCTGATTGATGAAAAACTGGGCAGTGGCCGAATCCGGGTCATTGGTGCGTGCCATGGCAAGTGTGCCACGGGTATTGTGTAAGCGGTTCTTGGACTCGTTGACGATTGGCTCACCGACCGCTTTCTCGGTCATGTCGGGCAGCATGCCCCCGCCCTGGATCATGAAATTCGGAATCACCCGGTGAAATATGGTGCCGTTGTAATGACCGCTATCCACGTAAGCCAGGAAGTTGGCGACGGTGATAGGTGATTTATCGGCAAACAGCCGCACGGTGATACTGCCCTCGCTGGTCTTGATTACGACCTCTGGGCTGGGCCCGGTCGATTCGGCAGACGCGATCGGCGCGATAACAAAAATCAGTGCGAGTAACAGTGGTCTGAACATGGTGCGATATCTCCGGTAAAACGTGGAACAGGGCGCTATCAGGCCCAACTGGAACTTTTGCGTCGTTTTGGCCACAACCGCGGAACGACGAGAGTAATAATGACCCCAAGTAACACGGCCAGCGCCCCGTCCAGGAAAGCGCCGCTATCGAGCTTGTCCTGTAAGCGCTGGTTCTCCGATTTCAATGTCTCTACTGCGGAGCGCAGGTTCTCTGACTCTTCCACCAGGCGGCGATTATCGGTGTCCAGTTGGACCGCCTTCCCCGAGATTTGTTTGAGCTGCGCCAGCTCCTCTGAAACCCCGCGGAAGCTGGAGTCGGTATTGGTGACCTGGTTGAGCAATTCCACCTGCTCTTCCTGCAATGCCTTGACCTCGGACTTCAGTGCGTTGTTGGCCTCGGTCATCTCCTGGGCACGACGCTCTGCGCCTGTCAGGCGAACCTGCGCTGGCACTTCCGACATCAGGTACTGACTGCGAATCCAGCCGGATGTGCCGTTGGCGGTTGTTATTTCGGACCAGGTGCCATCATCTGACTCACGGGCCACGGTCAGGCGCGTGCCCGATGGAATGCCGCGATGGATGATTCGGTAGTCCCCGCCAGGGCCGCTTCGCAGTGGTATGTACTGCTTGTCACTGACATAGAGGGTCTCCTGGGCGACGGTTGCGCTGGCCGCAGCTATGAGCAGGAATAAAAGTGAAAAAGTGCGAAGCAAGGTTGGTTCCTCAGGCTTTCGGGTTGGATTTCGAGGCGGCGAATCATAGCACGGAAGCCTGAATTCAGGGCAGTACCAGCTTATAGGGTTTTACCGCGACCTTACTGAAAACCCCGGCCTCGACATAGGGGTCAGAGTCTGCCCAGGCGGTCGCTGATTCCAGGCTGTCGAACTCGGCAATGATCAGGCTACCGGTAAAGCCGGCTTCGCCGGGCTCTTCGGTATCGATTGCCGGATGCGGGCCGGCGGCCAGTACGCGGCCCTGGTCCACCAGCTGCTGGATTCTATCCAGGTGCGCTGGCCGCGCCTTTTTTCGCAGTGCGAGGCTGTCTTCCACATCCTCGCAGAGAATGGCGTAGTACATGGGGTTTACTCCTTGGTAAGCGCCTTGTCGTCGGCGTCCTGGTCCTTTATGTGGGGACTTATCATGATCGCGGTCAAAATCGTGAGTACCAGGGTGAATCCAATAGAGGAGTACAGCTTGTAGGTGACCCAGGTTGCCTCGCTGAAGCGGTATGCCACAACGAGATTGAGGGCCCCAACGACGGTGAAGTTGGTTACCCATAACAGGTTGAGTCGCAGCCATACCAACTTGGGCAGGTGTATCTGGCTGCCCAGCGTCCTCTCCATCAGGTTCTTGTCACCGATGAATTGGGAGCCGCCGAAAAGTAGTGCGAGCACCCAGTTGAATATTGTCGGTTTCCACTGGATGAACATCTGATTGCGGAAGAGGAGTGTCGCACCGCCAAACAGGAGCACGGCCAGCAGCATCCAGAGCAAGCGTTTCTCCAGTGCGCCCGTCAGCAGGTAGCTCAGAATAACCTGCAGGACGGTCGCCGCCATGAGCACTGCAGTTGCGGTAAAAATACCGTCAAACGTGTATTCCCAACCGCCGAACGCAATACTGTCTCCCTTGAGCTGGTAAACAATAAAAAATAAGGCGATTGGGACGAATTCTAATAGTTGCTTCATGGATTGTGTCTGGCCCTGGCGTGATACCATGCGGCTGTTTTGCCCGGTGTTGAGTCTGTCTCGGGCTGCAACCACTCACTGCAATTGAAAGAAAGTGTAAACGTTTGTGCTGATTGACTTCCACACACACTCTACCGCCTCCGATGGAGCGTTGACCCCGCGGGAGCTTATTGATCGTGCCATGGCCCGTGGTATCGAGCAGTTTGCAATCACCGATCACGACACCATGGCGGGATACATCGAAGCCAGTGGCTATTATACGCAACTTGAAGCGGGGATGAGGCTTATTGCTGGCGTGGAGTTTTCCTGCCGTTGGGCGGGTATGACCGTGCACATCGTTGGCCTGGACATGGATTGGCGACATCCCGCGATGGTTGCCGGCCTGGCCCGGCTATCGCAGGCCCGTAGGGATCGCGGTGAGAAGATAGCCGAGCGTCTGGAGCGGCTTGGTTTCGCCGGGGCACTAGCAGGTGCCCGGGCGCTGGCGGGTGAAAGCCAGCTGGGGCGTCCCCACTTTGCCCAGTGGTTGGTTAATCAGGGGTATGTCGACGATGTGGGCCAGGCATTCGACAAATACCTGGGGCAGGGTAAGACCGGAGACGTCAAGGCATTCTGGCCTGAGCTCGCGGAGGTTACCGCCTGGATAGTCGACGCGGGCGGGGTCGCGATTATTGCTCACCCGTTGAAGTATCGACTCACCGGCATGAAGCTCCGCCGGTTGGTCGGGGATTTCAAGGCCGCGAGAGGGACGGCTATAGAGGTCTACAGTGGTCGCCAGACCGGCGACCAGGTCGCCCACTTGCGGCGTGTGGCATTGGAACATGACCTGCAAATATCGGGAGGCAGCGATTTTCATCGAGATGCCCCCTACAGCGCCGAGCTGGGTGTAGAGCTGACTGCGCCTGCGTCATTGCGCGCCGTTTGGGAAGACTGGACGCCGGCGGCAGCCGGCGCAGATGCCGAGCCGTGAGCCAGTTTTTCCAGGTACATCCCGACAACCCTCAGGCGCGGCTGATTCGCCAGGCGGTGGATATCATCCGGGGTGGCGGGGTGGTGGTGTATCCCACAGACTCCGCCTATGCACTGGGCTGCCATATTGGCGACAAGCAGGCCCTCGACCGCATTCGCCGAATCCGCAAACTCGACGACAGGCACAATTTCACCCTGGTTTGTCGTGACCTCTCCGAAATCGCCGCCTACGCGCGAGTGGATAATCGGGTCTATCGCGCATTGCGCGCCTGCACGCCGGGGCCTTATACGTTTATCCTCCGGGCCACCTCAGAGGTGCCTCGCCGGTTGCTTCACCCCAAGCGCAAAACGGTGGGGCTGCGGGTTCCGGATAACCGGATAGCCGAGGCGATACTGGCCGATCTTGCGGAGCCCCTGATGAGTGTTACCCTGATCATGCCAGGTGACGAATACCCGCTGATTGACCCCTATGATATCCGCGAAATTCTCGAGCATGATGTCGACCTGGTAATCGACGGCGGCTACTGCGGAATGGAGGCGACAACGGTGGTAGACCTGGCTGATGATATACCGCTCGTTTTGCGTGCCGGGAAGGGAGATACCGCGCCTTTTGAGGATTAGTCAGGTATACTGGTGCCAAGCTCAAAGCAGGTAAGCCCGTGTCAGCGAACGATATTACCCCGGACACCCAATCCGATACCCCGGTCACGCCGGGAGCCAACCAGCCCGCAAGTAACCCAGAAGCCAACGCCAACGTCCCCCCGCAGCAGGGAGAGATGCCATTTGCCGTGGTGATGGGGCAGGCGGTAACCGAGTTGCCCAAGGACCTATACATTCCGCCTCAGGCCCTGGAGGTGTTCCTCGAGGCTTTTGAGGGCCCCCTGGATCTGCTGCTCTATCTCATCAGGCGACAGAATCTCGATATTCTCGAGATTGATGTGTCGGCAATCACCGAACAGTACATGCAGTATGTTGAGCTCATGGATGCCATGCAATTCGAGCTGGCCGCGGAGTATCTATTGATGGCGGCGGTACTGGCCGAGATCAAGTCGCGGATGTTGCTCCCGAGATCCAGCGATATCGATGACGATGAAGAAGACCCGCGTGCCCAGCTGATTCGCCGCCTGCAGGAATATGAGCGGTTCAAGAAGGCCGCGGAAGATATCGAGGAAATGCCGAGGCTCGAGCGCGATACCTGGGTTGGTAGCGCCAACCCGCCCAAGATTGACCGCGAGCGACCCGCGCCCGACGTAGAGATGCGTGAGTTACTGGTGGCCCTGGGCGAGGTGCTGCGCCGCGCAGACATGTTTGAAAGCCACCATATCCAGCGCGAAGCCCTTTCGACCCGGGAGCGTATGTCCGACGTCCTGGACGCGTTGTCCAATAAGCAGTTTGTACCCTTCGTCGCGCTGTTCACGCCAGACGAGGGGCGGCTCGGTGTGGTGGTGACCTTTCTCGCTATCATGGAGTTGATCAAGGAATCACTGGTGGAGATCGTCCAGACAGACGATTTTGGCCCGATCCACATCAAGGCAAGGTCTGAATAACATGGCAGAAACAGGTTTGGTGCAAATAATCGAGGGCGCGTTGCTGGCGGCGGGCAAGGCCATGACGGTCGTCCAGATAGCCGATCTTTTTGAGGAGAATGAACGCCCTGAGAACAGTGAGATCCGCGAGGCGCTGAAGGAAGTGGCGGAGCGTTGCGAGGATCGCGGTTTCGAGTTGCAGGAAGTCGCCAGCGGTTTTCGCTACCAGGTACGCCAGTCCCTGAGCCCCTGGATCGGCCGGCTCTGGCAGGAGCGTCCACAAAAGTACTCCAGGGCGCTGCTTGAGACCTTGTCGCTCATCGCCTATCGGCAGCCAATCACTCGCGGCGAGATCGAGGAGATTCGCGGGGTGGCGGTGAGTTCCAACATTATCAAGACATTGCACGAGCGTGAGTGGATACGGGTCGTGGGCCACCGTGACGTGCCGGGCCGACCGGCAATGTACGCTACAACCCGGCAGTTTCTGGACTATTTTAACCTCAAAAATCTCGACCAACTGCCAGCACTGGCGGAGATACGCGACCTGGAAACACTGACCGCTGAGCTCGGGTTCACTGATATGGTGGAGAAGGAAGAAGAAACGCCAGGTCTCGTCGTGGTGGGTGGCACCGATCACAACCCGAATGAGGCTGCTGAAGCGGTCTCTGAAGCGGAGATACCGGCCTCCGGGGTTGCCGAAGAATCATCCCCAGCGGATAGCGAGCCAGTGTTGGAGGCCGACAATGGTGATGAGGTGGCGGCGTCAGCTGATACGATGATCGATGGCGCTGAGGCCACTGAGGGTGCGAGCGAGCCCGAGCGTCAGGCCTGAGCACCCGCCATGGCGAATCCCCCCGATACCGAAGCGGCGTCTGAGCAGGCGCGCAGCGGTGAAAAGTTACAGAAAGTCCTCGCTCGAACCGGCCGGGGATCCCGTCGTGAGATGGAGCGCTGGATAGAGCAGGGGCGCGTCACAGTAGACGGCAGACCCGCCAAGCTCGGAGATCGGGTGGGTAGCAGGGCGCGCATTGCGATTGATGGCCGCGCGATTGAAACGGCTCCCGCCGAAAAAACCCGCTGTATCCTGTATCACAAACCCACAGGCGAAGTCTGTTCCCGCAATGATCCGCAGGGCCGCAAGACGGTGTTTCAGCGATTGCCGAAGCTCAAAACTGGCCGCTGGATATCCATTGGCCGTCTCGATTACAACACGTCCGGTCTCTTGCTGTTCACAACCGATGGTGAGTTGGCCAATGCCCTGATGCATCCCTCCTCGAACATCGAGCGCGAGTACATGGTCAGGGTAATGGGTGAGGTCGACCCGGATATGTTGCAGCGCATGATTGATGGCGTGATGCTGGAGGACGGTGTCGCCCGTTTCACCGATATACAGGATGGCGGCGGTGACGGTATCAACCACTGGTACTACGTGGTTCTGATGGAGGGCAGGAATCGCGAAGTGCGGCGCCTGTGGGAATCCCAGGGGCTTACCGTGTCGAGGCTCAAGCGAGTCAGGTACGGGGAAGTATTTATCCCGTCGCGGGTCAAGCAAGGGCAGTGGGTTGAACTGGAGCCCAAGGAAGTGAAGAGTCTGTACCGCATGGCCGGTATGCCCGCCAAGACCCAGCAGCGCGCCACCCTGAAGGAAAAGGAAACCATGGAGCGGCAGTTTGGTAAGCGTCGCGGCCGCGGTGCCCAGGGTAAGAGACGAAAGAACCAGTAGTAGCGGAGGCCTCGCGTGGATAAAGATATGACTACGGACGAGGTGCTCGCCCGCATCGATCAGTTGGGCGCCAGCAATATCAAACTCGCTGTTACCGATATCGACGGCGTGTTGCGCGGCAAGTATGTCAGTCGTGGCAAGCTGGAGTCAGCCCTGGCCAAGGGGTTTGGCTTTTGCGATGTCATTTTTGGCTGGGACAGTAACGACCAGCTGTATGAGCGCGATTCCTACACCGGCTGGCAAACAGCTTTTCCAGACGCCTGGGCGAGTATTGACCCGGGCAGCCTGCGCGCCTTGCCGCTCGAAGGCGAGGATGCGCTGCTCCTGATCGCCGACTTCAGCGACTCTGCAGCCTCGGATGTCTGCCCCCGGAGCATCCTGAAACGGGTGTTGGCTCGACTCGCCGGTCATGGCCTGCGGGCCAGCGCTGCGGCCGAGTACGAGTTTTTCCTGTTTCAGGAAACGCCAGACAGCGTTCGGGATAAGGGCTACCGGGCGCTGCAACCGATGACGCCGGATAACTTTGGCTACTCGGTTTTGCGCAACTCGACGCACAGCCATCTTTACCGGGAAATTCTGGCCATGGCTGAGGGCATGGGTATGCCGCTGGAGGGTCTTCATACCGAGACCGGTCCCGGTGTGCTCGAGGCTGCGATTACCCACAGCGATGCCTTGCGCGCGGCTGATGACGCGGTTTTGTTCAAGACCTTTACCAAGGTGTTGGCGCAGCAGCGGGGCTTGATGGCGACCTTCATGGCCAAGTGGTCACCCGATTATCCCGGCCAGTCAGGGCACTTGCACCTTTCCCTGGGTGACACGGATGGCGGAGCCCCCTTTTATGACCCGGATGGCGACCAGGGTATGTCGCAGGTAATGCGGTGGTTTATCGGAGGACAACAGGCCTTGATGCCCGAGTTGCTGGCCATGGTCGCCGCTACAGCCAACAGCTATACCCGGTTGGTGCCGGGCGCCTGGGCACCGACCGCCGCGTCCTGGGGAATCGATAATCGCACCTGTGCAATTAGAGCGATACCCGGTAGCGCACAATCCCAGCGTGTGGAGTACCGGGTGGCTGCCGCCGATATCAACCCCTACCTGGCACTGGCGGCAGCGATTGGGTCCGGCCTCTGGGGGATTGAGCAGCAGATCGAGCCATCAGAGCCCGTGACGGGTAACGCTTATGAGTGCGATTTCGAGCCCGGGCTGCGATTGCCGGCGAGTCTCACCGAGGCTGCAGCGCGCCTGCGCGCATCGAATGCCGCTCGCGAGTTGTTTGGCGACACTTTTGTCGATCATTACGCCTACACCCGTGAGTGGGAGGCGATGGAGCAAGCAAAAGCAGTGACAGACTGGCAGTTGCAGCGTTACTTCGAAATTATCTGAGGGCAAGCCATGATTGAAGCGGCCGATTGGGGCTACCCGAATATCATCTGGTTCGGTGACCGCAGGGCGGAAGACCTGTCACAGGCCTGCGTTTTATTGGGAATAAGCAGGCCTTTGCTGGTGACCGATGAGGGGCTTGCCGAGCTCGACCTGGTGGCGGAGGTGATGGCACTGCTCCATGCGGAGATGCCGGGTGCGGGTCTGTTTACTGGCGTCCAGGGCAACCCGACCCACGACAACGTGGAGGCCGGTGTCAGTGCCTTTCGCGACGGTGACCACGATGGTGTGGTAGCACTCGGTGGAGGCTCAGCCCTGGATGTGGGCAAGACGGTCGCGTTGATGGCGAGGCAGCAGCGTTCACTTTGGGACTTTGACGCTGTTCTGGAGCAGGAGCCGCCGGTGCTGCCGCCCGATGCGGTGGTGCCGGTTATCGCGATGCCAACCACCGCCGGCACGGGTTCGGAGGTGGGCAGGGCGGCCGTCATCCTCGATGAGCAGCGTCACAGCAAGAAAGTCATAATCCACGCCAGCATGTTGCCCGACATCGTTATCAGCGACCCGCGCCTTACCGTCGGTTTGCCACCAAGCATTACTGCCTGGACGGGTATCGACGCGCTCGTGCACGCGCTGGAGGCGTTCATGTCGCCGAACTTTCACCCGATGTCGCAGGGTATTGCGGTCGAGGCCATACGCATTATCAAGCACTGGTTGCCGATCGCAGTCGCTGATGGCAATGACATCGAGGCCCGGGGCCAAATGCTGGTGGCCGCCTCCATGGGTGCGGTTGCCTTCCAAAAAGGCCTTGGTTCGATACACTCCATTTCCCATGTTGTCGGCGCTCTGTACAACACCCATCACGGCCTGACCAATGCCGTGGTCCTGCCATTCGGGGTCCGTCAAAACATGGATGTGGTGGCCGATCGCCTGGCTTACCTCGCCCGGGTATTGGATTTGCCGGGTGGTGACGCTGCCGCGACGCTGGACTTTTTATTGGATTTTCGGGCCCGGTTGGATATTCCGCAGAACCTTGCAGCCCTGGGTGTTGATGAGTCGAGGGCCGAGGAGATCGGACAACTCGCGGCTCTGGACCCCTGTACCGCAACGAACGCAAAGCCTATCGACTCGAGTGACCTCGAAAATCTGTTTCGCGCGGCTGTGCGCGACGATATCTCGCTGCTCTAGGTCTTGTCTTCCGCGGGGTCAGCGAACACTCAAGGCCTGCCCGTGAACCGCCAGGCTATCGTCGCCCATCAGGTACAGGTAGGCGGGCATGATGGCCTCGGGCGCAGGGTTTGTATCAGGGCGCTCCGAGGGGTAGGCGGCCCGGCGCATTGCCGTGTTAGTGGCCCCTGGGTTGAGACTGTTCACCCGCACCTGGCAGGTATTTTCCAGTTCGTCCGCCAACACCTGCATGAAGCCTTCGGTGGCAAATTTGGACACTGCGTAGGCGCCCCAGAAAGCGCGACCTTTTCTGCCTACCCCTGACGATGTGAAGACGATGGACGCGCTCGGCGCTGCCTGCAGTGCGCCAAGCAGGTGTCGCGTAAGCAGGAACTGCGCGTTGACGTTGACTTGCATGACCTCCTGCCAGCCAACATAGGTAGTACTTTCAATGGGGCGCCGGTCACCGAGCACGCTGGCATTGTGTAGTAGGCCGTCCAGCTTGCCGAAACTTTCCTGCAGCGCCTGGGCCAGCTCTTTGCACTCGAGCTCATTGCAGGTTGCCAGGTCCATTGGAAAGATGGCTGGTTGCGCGCCGCCGGCAGCTTCGATCTCGTCGTAAACTGATTCCAGCTTGCTTACCGTGCGACCCAGCAGAATGACGGTGGCCCCGTGCGCGGCGAAACTGAGCGCCGCAGCGCGTCCTATGCCATCGCCCGCACCGGTCACCAGGACATGCTTGTTGGCCAGCAGGTCTGGGGCTGGCGTGTAGTCATTGGGAATGCTCTTGGTCATAGTCGGTCTCGCCGTGGTCAATCGTCCAGCAAGACGTTGCGCAATTTGCGACTGCAGTCTGCCTGGACGCTGGCGCCCCACTGGTCCGGATTGTCGTGTGCTTCGATATAGCCGTAGGTGGCCGCGACAGTGAACATGCCCGCTCGACGACCCGCTTCGATGTCCCGCTGATGATCGCCAACGTAAACACTGTTGGCCGGTGAGCAGTCCAGCTGCCTGCAGTTCAGGTACAGTGACTCCGGGTGGGGTTTGCGTTCAGCGACATCGTCTGGACAGACCACGCTGCCCGGGGCTGGATCCAACTGCAGTTTCGCCAACAGTGGTTCCGTGTAGGCGCGCGGTTTGTTGGTGGCAATGCCCCAGCCGATACCGCGTTCAGTGAGCTCCTCCAGTAGTTCCTGAATGCCGGGATACAGTCCCGCGACGGTGCCCAGTACCTCGCTGTACAGGTCTAGCAGACGCAGCCGTTTTTCCTCGAAGCGCGGATGGGACTCTGCCATATCGAGGGCGAGGCTGGTGAGTGCTCGGGCACCGTTGGATACATTGGAGCGAATAAGGTCTTCGTCCAATGGCCCGCGATCGTGTTCCGCTCGCAGGGCCTGAACCACGACAACGAACTCATCAGCGGTATCGATGAGCGTTCCGTCCAGATCAAATATGACTGCCTCCAACCTGTCGGGTCGCGAGAGAGTCATGGTTTTACCGCCCACATCATGTAGTTGACCGCCACATCGCGAGTGTTTAGCCGGTAGCGCCTGGTCAGAGGATTGTAGGTAAGCCCCGTGGTGTCTCGCACCAGCAGGCCCGCCTCACGGCACCAGCTGGCCAGCTCTGATGGCTTGATGAACTTGGTGTACTCATGGGTACCGGCGGGCAACAGGTTCAGCACGTGCTCGGCTCCGATGATCATAAAGGCGAAGGCTTTCGGATTGCGATTGATGGTTGAGAAATAGAGTGAAGCCCCGGGCCTGGCGAGCTCGGCGCAGGCCGCGATGACCGCGGCAGGATCGGGCACATGCTCCAGCATTTCCAGGCAACAGACAATGTCGTAACTGTCACTGCGCTGGGCAGCGAGCTGCTCAGCGGTAGCCTGTTGGTAGTCAATCTCGACGCCTGATTCGAGTTGATGTATGCGGGCGACCGAGAGTGGGGCCTCACCCATGTCGATACCCGTGACCTGCGCACCGCGTTGGGCCATCGCTTCACTGAGTATGCCTCCACCGCAGCCGACATCTACCAGCCTCTTTCCCGCTACTGGCGAGTGTTCGTCGATGTAATTGGCACGCAGTGGGTTTATGTCATGCAGCGGTTTGAATTCTCCACTGCGGTCCCACCACCGTGAGGCGAGAGCCTCAAACTTGGCGATCTCCTGGGGGTCGACGTTGATATCAGAAGTCATTCGGTGTCTTGTCCGGATTGTTGTATGCGGTGCTGCCAATCGCTAACCCGGCGAGCCAGTTCGGCCGGGTCGCTTCGCTGCAGGCGGCGCTCCATCATGATGGCCTCGCCCGCGATCCAGGTATGGGTCACCTGGCTGCCATTGCAGGCATAGACCAACTGCGATATCGGGTTGTATAGCGGTTGCGTTTCTGGCTGACTGAGGTCGACTGCGATGATGTCGGCCTGCTTGCCCGACTCCAGGCTGCCGACTTCGTCGTCAATACCCATGGCGCGGGCGCCTCCGAGCGTTGCCATGGTCAGTGCCTGTGCCGCGGGCAGGGTAGTGGCGTCCGCGCTGTGCAGTTTGGCCAGCAGGGCGGCGGCTTGCATCTCGCCGAACATATTCAGGTCATTATTACTCGCAGCGCTGTCCGTCCCCAGGGCGACGTTCACCCCGGCCGCCATCAATTTGCCGACGGGACAGGCCCCGGAGGCCAGCTTCATGTTGGATTGTGGGCAGTGCACGACATGCGCTCCGGTTGCCGCCAGCAGCGCGATATCCTGGTCGCCCAGGTCCGTCATGTGCACGCATTGGGTGCGCGGGCCCAGCAGGCCAAGTCGGTTGAGGCTGTCCAGTGGGCGCTCCCCATGCTGCTCGACAGCCTGCAATACTTCGCCTGTGGTTTCGTGCAGGTGGATATGTACGGGCAGGTCCAGCTCCGCGGCAAGCGTGGCCACCTTGGTGAGATTTGGCTCCGAAACCGTGTAGGGTGCGTGCGGACCGAACACCACGTTCACCAGTTCACTGTGCTTCAGGTCATCCCTGAGCGCCAGTCCTTTGCTGATGTACTCATCGGCGTCCTGGGCCCAGGCGGTTGGAAAATCAAAGATGGGGAAACTGAGTTGGCAGCGTATACCCATTTTCCTTGCCAGTTGCGCAACCACCTCTGGGAAAAAGTACATATCGCTGAAGGTGGTAGTGCCGCTGCGAATCATCTCTGCGATGGCCAGCTCCGTGCCGTCGTGAACGAACTCTTCGCTGACGTGCTCAGTCTCTGCTGGCCAGATGTGTTGCTCCAGCCAGGGCATGAGTGGTTCGTCGTCGGCATACCCGCGCAGCAGGCTCATTGCGGCGTGGCCGTGGCAGTTGATGAGTCCGGGCAGTAACGCGTGATCGGGCAATTCCAGCGTCTTTTCGGCCCGCATTCCCTCGGCCTCGGCGCGCGGTAAAACTGCGCTGATGCGCCCCCCGCTTATGGCCAGGGTGTGATTGACTAACACCTTACCCTCAGGCACAACCGGCACAATCCAGCCTGGATGCAGTAGGGTATCGACAATCTGCTCGACTTCGCTCATCAGGCGCCCATCCTGTGCTCTGTAAGGGACATTTTCAGGTCAAAAAACCATCAATCCTAGGGTGCTGGCCCACCGCCGGCGGGCTAGCGCGGAAGTATAACCGCAATTGGCCGAAAGCTGCCTTACATAGGCCTTACAATCGGCAAAAACATGGCGATTAGAGGCCAAAATCCGTATAATTCTCGCTTTGTGCCAGGGGGCGCACAGATAACTTTTAAGGCAGTTCGGCCAGGCAAAAACAGGCCGGGCTGACACTATAAAAACAGCCTCCGCATCGGACGTTAAGGAAACCGCTTCCAATGGGTGAAATCGCCAAAGAAATTCTTCCCGTCAATATTGAAGACGAGATGAAGCAGTCTTATCTCGATTACGCAATGAGCGTTATCGTGGGACGTGCCCTGCCCGATGTGCGGGATGGACTCAAGCCCGTTCACCGGCGAGTGCTGTTCGCCATGAACGAGCTCAATAACGACTGGAACAAGGCATACAAGAAATCAGCGCGTGTCGTGGGCGACGTGATTGGTAAGTATCACCCGCATGGCGACTCCGCGGTCTACGACACCATCGTGCGGATGGCACAACCCTTTTCCCTGCGTTATATGCTGGTCGATGGCCAGGGGAACTTTGGTTCGGTCGACGGTGATTCGGCGGCGGCTATGCGCTACACCGAAATCCGGATGCGTAAGATCGCCCACGCTATCCTGGCAGACCTCGACAAGGAAACTGTCGACTTTGTTGATAACTACGACGGCACCGAGCAGATCCCGGAGGTCATGCCAACCCGGGTACCCAACCTGTTGATCAATGGCTCCTCGGGTATTGCCGTGGGTATGGCAACCAATATTCCGCCGCACAACCTCACGGAGGTGATCAGCGGCTGCCTCGCCCTGATTGGCAATCCGGACATCACCATCGACGAGTTAATGGAGCATATACCCGGTCCTGACTTTCCTACCGGCGCGGTTATCAATGGGCGTGCGGGAATTATCCAGGCCTATCGCTCCGGACGCGGACGCATTTACGTACGCGCCAAGGCCGAGGTCATCAGCGACGAGAGCAAGGGCAAGGATACTATCGTCATCCACGAAATCCCTTACCAACTGAACAAGGCGCGGCTGATTGAGCGTATCGCGGAACTGGTGAAGGAAAAGAAAATCGAGGGGATCACCGAGCTGCGGGACGAGTCTGACAAGGACGGTCTGCGGGTGGTTGTCGAGTTGCGCCGCGGTGAGATTGGCGATGTGGTACTCAACAATCTCTATGCCCAGACTCAGTTGCAGTCGGTCTTCGGGATTAACATGGTGGCGTTGGTGGACGGCCAGCCGAGGGTTCTGAACCTGAAAGAAATCCTCGAGGCGTTCATCCGCCATCGCCGTGAGGTAGTCACCCGGCGTACGGTTTACCTGTTGCGTAAGGCCCGCGAACGCGGCCACCTGCTAGAGGGCCTGGCGATAGCGCTGGCCAATATCGATCCGGTAATCGAATTAATCAAGACCTCGCCCAGTGCCAACGAGGCACGCGAAAAACTGCAGGCCCGCTCCTGGCCACCCGGTGACGTCGTCAGCATGCTGGAACGTGCTGGTGCCGATGCTTGCCGCCCCGATGACCTGGAGCCGCAATACGGTTTGCATGATGGTGAGTACCACCTGTCACCGGCCCAGGCCCAGGCCATTCTGGAATTGCGCCTGCACCGATTGACCGGGCTGGAGCATGAAAAGCTGCTCAACGAGTTCCAGGAACGCCTGGCCGAAATCGCTGATTACCTTGAGATTCTCGGCGACTCCGAACGCCTCAAGCTGGTGATTCGCGAGGAGCTGGAGGAAATTGTCAGCGAGTATGGCGATGAGCGCCTGACCGAGATTACATCCTCCCAGCACGATTTGACGGTTGAGGACCTGATTACCGAAGAAGATCGCGTGGTGACGATTTCCCATGGCGGATACGCCAAGACCCAGCCGCTATCCGATTACCAGGCCCAGCGCCGCGGCGGGATGGGCAAGTCGGCAACCGCGGTGAAGGATGAGGACTTTGTAGAGCACCTCCTGATTGCCAGCACACATGCCACCATTTTGTGCTTCTCCAATCTCGGTAAAGTGTATTGGCTGAAGGTCTACCAGATCCCGCTGGCCAGTCGTAATTCGCGCGGCCGGCCCATGGTTAACCTGCTGCCGCTGGAGGAGGGCGAGCGTGTCACCTCCATTCTGCCCGTCGAGGAGTACACCGAGGGGCACTATATCTTTATGGCCACGGCTAATGGGACAGTCAAGAAAACCGAGCTGACCAATTTTGCTCGCCAACGCAGTGTCGGTCTCAGGGCGCTGGAACTGGAAGAGGGCGATGTGCTGGTTGGTACGGCGATCACCGATGGCAACTGCGAGGTGATGCTGTTCAGTAGCGAGGGCAAGACTGCCCGGTTCCGCGAGGAAGACGTGCGCGCTATGGGTCGAACCGCCCGTGGTGTGCGTGGCATTCGCCTGGGCAGCGGGCATCGCATGATCTCACTGATTATTCCCCAGGAAGGCGGCAAAGTGCTCACTGTCAGCGAAAACGGCTACGGTAAGCGCACCGAGGTCGCCGAATTCCCTACCAAGGGGCGCGGCAACAAGGGCGTTATCGCCATGTCTACCAGCGATCGCAACGGCAAGCTGGTTGGTGCTACCCAGGTTTTCGAGGGCGATGAGCTCATGTTGATCTCTAACCAGGGAACGCTGGTGCGTACCCGTTCAGACGAAGTCTCCGTATTGGGCCGTAATACGCAGGGCGTGCGGGTTATCCGTACCAAGGAGGGCGAATCCCTGGTCAGCGTAGAGCGTATACAGGAACCCGAGGTTGTCGATATGGACGCTGAGGGCGAGGAGACTACCGGGGACTAAGCCCCGTTTATCACAAGGAAACACCTTTCATGACCCGCTGTTACAACTTTTGTGCCGGCCCGGCAGCATTGCCGGAGCCGGTATTGGCAATAGCCCGCGATGAATTACTCGACTGGCACGGCAAGGGACTGTCGCTCATGGAAATGAGTCACCGCAGCCCCGAAGTCGTTGGCGTGGCTGAGCACGCCGAGACGACCCTGCGCAAGCTACTGGGCATCGGCGATGATTATGCTGTGCTGTTTTTGCAGGGCGGCGCGAGCACCCAGTTCGCAGCGGTACCGATGAACCTGGCCGCGCGTGGCGATACGGTCGATTACCTGAACACCGGGCAGTGGTCCAAGAAGGCCATCGCCGAGGCGGGCCGTTATTGTGAGGTTAATGTTGTCGCCAGCTCCGCTGACACGAATTTTTCGACCATTCCGGACAGGGATAGCTGGTCCTTGAGCGAGGACGCGGTATACCTGCACTACACGCCCAATGAGACCATAGGCGGAGTGGAGTTTTTCTGGACACCGGAAGTGGATGTCCCTCTGGTGGTCGATATGTCCTCAACCATCTTGTCCCGCCCGGTCGATATCAACCGTTTTGGCGTGGTCTATGCCGGTGCCCAGAAAAACATTGGCCCGGCTGGATTAACCTTGTGCATTGTGCGACGCGACTTGCTGGGGCGTGCAATGGATGTCTGCCCGGCGATGCTCAATTGGCAGACGGCCGCTGAGAATGACTCCATGTACAACACACCGCCAACCTTCGCCCTGTACCTTTCTGGACTGGTGTTCCAGTGGCTTGACGATCTTGGTGGCCTGCCGGCGATGGAGGCAATCAACCGGCGTAAGGCAGAGGCGCTATACGGTGCGATCGATGGCAGCGATTTCTACGCCAATCCGGTGGAACTGGGGAGCCGTTCACTGATGAACGTTCCATTCACTCTGGCGGACCCAGAGCTCGACAAGCAATTCCTCCAGGAGAGTGAGGCCGCGGGCCTGCTCAACCTCAAGGGCCATCGCTCGGTGGGCGGCATGCGTGCAAGCATCTACAATGCAGTCAGCGAGGAGGCGGTTGCCGCCCTTATCGCATTCATGCAGGATTTTGAGCAACGCAGGGGCTAGGCTGTAAGGACCATGGCGGACGAAAGAGATCTCGATCAGGTCAGGGCGGATATAGACGCGATTGATCGTGAGATACAGGCGTTGTTGAATCGCCGGGCCAAGTGCGCCCAGCGTGTCGCCGACATCAAACTGGCCGAGGTGGTAGCAGCGCGAGAAAAAGGCGATACCGATGCAGAGGTCGTCTTTTACCGGCCCGAGCGGGAGGCCCAGGTGTTGCAGGGCATCATGGAGCGCAACGAGGGCCCATTACCCGGCGAGACGGTTGCCCATATTTTCCGCGAAATCATGTCTGCCTGCCTGGCGCTTGAACGGCCACTGCAGGTGGCTTATCTCGGCCCCGAGGGCACCTTTACGCAAGCGGCGGCGATCAAGCATTTCGGTCATGCCGCCGTGTGCGTATCCCAGGCCACTATTGATGCCGTCTTCTCCCAGGTTGAATCAGGTGAATGCAATTACGGCGTTGTGCCGGTGGAAAACTCCACAGAAGGCATGGTTAGCCATACCCTGGATAACTTCATGGACTCGCCGCTGAAGATTTCCGGTGAAGTCGAGATGCGAATTGTTCATCACCTGCTGGCTGCCCCGGGAACCAGTGCAGAGCAAGTGACCCGAATATGCGCCCATCAGCAGGCGCTGGCCCAGTGTCGCAACTGGCTTGACCAGCACTGGCCCACTGTGGAGCGTGAGGCGGTCAGCAGTAACGGGGAGGCAGCGCGCCTGGCAGCAGACAACCCGGGAGTCGCTGCCGTTGCAGGCGACATTGCTGCCAGTCAATACGAACTGGAGCGGCTGGCCAGTAATATCGAGGACTTTCCCGATAACACGACTCGCTTCCTGGTGGTGGGGCGGGAAGAGGTTGCTCCCAGTGGTCGCGATAAGACCTCTATTATTGTGTCGAGCCGCAACAAGCCAGGCGCATTGTTCAACCTGCTGGAGCCTTTCAGAACCGGGGACGTCAGCCTTACCCGGATCGATACGCGCCCGTCGCGGACCGAAAAGTGGGCTTATGTCTTCTTCATCGAGTTTGAAGGTCACCTGCAGGACGACAACATAGCGGCGATTGTGGCTGAGCTGGAAGAGCAATCGATTCTGTTGAAGCCGCTGGGGTCTTACCCGCGAGCCGTTCTCTAGGGCCGCTTGCGATGAGCAGACCCCATGACAAGGTGGTGATTCTCGGCCTGGGCCTGATCGGTGGTTCGCTGGCGCGTTCGCTCAGGGCAACCGGTTTCAGTCAGCGTATCTGCGGCTGGGGTCACCGCGAGCCATCCCTGCGTCGCGGTGTCGAGTTGGGCATTATCGATAGTTTTTCGCTGGATTTGGCGACCGCCATCTCCGGTGCGGACATCATAGTCGTCGCTACGCCCACCTTGGTTGCAGCAGATATGTTGCGCCAGCTTCTGCCCCTGCTCCCCGTGGAAGGTGGGCCGGTGGTGACCGATGTTGCCAGCGTTAAGGGCAGTCTGCGCCGCGCGGTGGTTGAGGAGTTGGGTAGCATGCCTTCCCAGCTCGTGCTTGGACACCCGATAGCGGGGTCCGAGCGCAGCGGGGTGGATGCCTCAGACGTGTCCCTGTTCGAACGTCACCGCGTCATACTCACACCCGAATTGGACACCGACCAGGAGGCGCTAGCCACAGTGCGGGCGATGTGGGAGAGCACCGGCGCGGAAGTTGTAGATATGGATGTGACGGTTCACGACGCGGTGCTCGCTGGCACCAGTCACCTGCCACATGTCCTGGCCTACGCCCTGGTGGACGCACTCGCACAGTCTGACCTGAACGAGAACATCTTCCGGTTTGCCGCCGGCGGATTTCGCGACTTTACCCGTATCGCCTCCAGTGATCCCGTGATGTGGAAAGACATCGCCCTGGCCAACCGCGACGCCCTGTTGTCTTCGCTGGACCAATTCAATACGCACTTGTCGACTTTGCGCGCTGCCATCGAGTCCTCTGACGAAGAGGCACTCATGGCGACGTTTTCGCGGGCCAAGCAATCTCGCGATGACTTTGCCCGGATGCTGGCCGACCGCGATGCGTCCTAGAGGCTGAGAGAACCCTATGGAATTCAAGTTGCTACCGGGGGGTGCGCTGACCGGCGAAGCCCGTGTTCCCGGCGACAAATCTATATCCCACCGCTCCATTATGCTGGGCGCTCTGGCCGAGGGTGTAACTCAGGTCAGTGGTTTTCTGGAGGGCGAAGACGCCCTGGCCACGGTTGCCGCCTTCCGAGCAATGGGGGTGGAAATCGATGGCCCGAAAGACGGCCAGGTGACCATCCACGGGGTGGGCCTGCACGGCTTGCGAGCCCCGGCTGGTGCCCTGGACCTGGGTAATTCTGGCACCAGTATTCGACTGCTTAGCGGGTTGCTCGCTGGACAGGCATTTGATGTTGAGCTGACCGGTGACGTGTCATTGTGTGGCCGCCCGATGGGCCGCGTCATCGATCCCTTGCACCTGATGGGTGCTGAGGTCGACAGCGCAGAGGGTGGCCGGCCACCGCTGCGTATTCGTGGTGATCGATCGCTGTCGGCGATTCACTACGACCTCCCCATGGCCAGTGCGCAGGTTAAGTCCTGCGTGCTATTGGCCGGGCTCTATGCCCGGGGCCGTACGTCAGTCACTGAGCCCGCGCCCACCAGGGACCATACCGAGCGAATGCTGCGAGGTTTCGGCTATAGCGTGACCGAGAGCGATGGGGTTATCGCCCTGGAGGGGGGCGGCGCGCTCAGGGCGGCAGATATTGATGTGCCCGCTGATATTTCCTCCGCCGCGTTCTTTCTCGTCGGTGCCAGTATTGCGCCCGGATCTGACCTGACCCTGACCCATGTCGGTATTAATCCAACTCGCATTGGCGTCATTAACATCCTGCGGCTGATGGGCGCTGATATTACCCTGGGCAATGAACGTGAGGTGGGTGGCGAGCCGGTTGCCGACATCCGGGTTCGATCCGCGCCACTGCGCGGCATCGATATACCCATTCAGCAAGTGCCCCTGGCGATCGATGAGTTCCCCGCCCTGTTTATTGCGGCTGCTTGCGCCGAGGGCCGCACCGTATTGCGAGGCGCTGAAGAGTTGCGGGTCAAGGAGAGTGATCGAATCGCCAGTATGGCAGAGGGTTTGACTACCCTGGGTATCACCAATGACGTCCGCGAGGACGGCATCGCTATAGAGGGCGGGACCTTGGGAGGGGGTGTCATTCGCACCTTCCATGATCACCGGATAGCTATGGCGTTTTCTATAGCGGCGCTGCGCGCCGAGAGCGAGATCCGGGTGCTCGACTGCGATCATGTTGCCACCTCGTTCCCGGGCTTCGATACGCTGGCGCGGGGCCTGGGCCTGCAGCTCTCCACTCTGGCAAGCTGATCGCACATGGTTGATATCCCCGTTATTACTGTCGACGGACCCAGCGGGGCCGGGAAAGGCACGATCAGCCATCTGCTGGCAGATACGCTGGGTTGGCACTTACTGGACAGCGGTGCCCTGTACCGCGTCACCGGTCACGCCTGCGTGGTCGAAGGTGTCAGCTGGGAGAACGAACCAGCGGTCACTGCTGTTGCCCGCAATCTCGATGTTAGCTTCAGTGGTGGTGCCCAGGGCGAAATCCTGGTGGCCTACAAGGGCGTCGATGTCAGTCAGGCCATCAGAACCGAGGAGGGCGGTCGTGGCGCGTCCACCGTCGCCGCTATCCCCGCGGTACGCGAGGCCCTGTTGGAGCGACAACGCGAGTTTCTTCGTCCCCCCGGATTGATTGCTGACGGGCGCGACATGGGCACGGTGGTTTTCCCGGCCGCGCCGCTGAAATTTTTCCTCACGGCCAGCCCCGAGGAGCGGGCCCGCCGGCGCTATAAGCAGTTGATAGCAAAGGGGGAAAATGTTAGTCTCCCGCGCCTTCTCGAGGACATCCAGGAGCGAGACGCGCGTGATAGCAGCCGTTCTGTATCTCCCCTGGTGGCCGCGGAAGACGCCATAGTCCTTGACAGCTCGACCATGCCGATCGCTGAAGTGTTCGACCTGGTAATGTCAAAAGTGGAAGAAAAAGGCATCAAATAGCCCCTATTTGTTGTTATCTCCCCCTAAAATGGCAAAAACTGCTCCGTACGCGTGTATCCAGTCTTGGCGCTTACGGCAGCGTATTACAGGAAGACCCGGGTCTGCTGGAGAACCGGTGAAGGCGTCCAACGCCGCACTATTTAACAGGTAATGTGTAATGAGCGAAT
>CAZPVJ010000043.1:0-18888 GCA_964590005.1 uncultured Alteromonadaceae bacterium
CGCGTGTGATGCCCAGAAACAAAAAACCCCGGATTATACCGGGGTTTTTCTCTCGTGGACCGCGTATCAGTCATCGCCGCCCAGGGCAGTGAGCAAGTGCAGCAGATGGATGAAGAGGTTGTAGATATCCAGGTACAGCGCCACGGTTGCACGGATATAGTTGGTTTCTCCACCGTTGATGATCCTGCTGGTATCGAAAAGAATCAGGCCCGACATGATCATGACGACTGCTGCAGAAATGGTCAGCGATAGGGCCGGGATATTCAGGAAAATGTTGGCGATCATTGCCACAATTGCCACCAGCAGGCCAACCATCAAAAAACCGCCCATGTAAGAGAAATCCTTACGGGTGGTGAGGGCATAGGCTGACAGGCCAAAAAACACCAGTCCGGTGCCGCCCAGGGCCTGCATAACCAATGCCGGTCCGCCTGGCATGGACAGGTAGTAATTGAGCATGGGCCCGAGTGAGGCGCCCATAACGCCGGTAAAGGCGAAAATAGCCAACAGGCCCTTGCTGGTGTCAGCCATTCGATTGACGACGAACAGCAGACCAAAGCCCACCAGAGTCAGTATCAGTGCGGCACCGTGCGGCAGGCCCATGGCCATGGAGATGCCAGCGGTTACTGCGCTGAACAACAAGGTCATACCCAGCAGGAGATAAGTGTTCTTTAGCACCTTGTTGGTGCTCAGGACCGACTCCATGCCCGCAGCGTTCATGTTGTACAAACTTTTGTCTTGCATCGTTTACTCCGTAATGCGACTTCAGCGAATGTGTGTCTCTGATTCCAATAGTAAGGGTGAATCAGCCAAAATCCAACCCTCTGTAAAGTGGGGTTATTTTTTTGAAATTCAAGGGGATGGGGCAAACCCTCTACGTACCGGCAACCACCGGGTTAGAGTTCGAAAATCGCGCAAAGTTCAGCCCGATAAGTGGATTGCGGGTGCGCCCAGGACCGGCGTACACTTTCATTTTTCGCCACTCACCAGTTGAAGCGCTATGCTATAGCTCTGCACAAATCCTGCCCCGACTGGGCCGTCTGAAGGTACAGTCGCGGATTTTGCTGTGCCCGGGCGCGATGGGGCAAATGGACGATTTGACGGCGAGGTGCCTCGAATGAAAACAAGGGTCAAAACATGCGGCATCATGCTTATCGCACTGGGCTCGGTTTCTTCGCTCGCGGAGCAGGAGCATGTGTATTTCGAGCCCACACTCATGATAGGCGCCGGAGCCGCATACCAGAGTGCTGACGCTGAGCTGAGGGCTTCGGAGCCTGGGCTGCCGGAAGTGAATGTCGATCTCGATGATCTGGGCATGGCAAGTGATGACTGGAGCTGGGCGTTAGAGGCCAGATGGAGGTTCGCTCCCAGGTGGATGCTCGTAGGCCTGGCCTATCGGTTTGACCAGGATGGACAAAGAGTTACCGAGCGAGACTTTAACTTTGACGGCAAGGAATATGAGGCCGGCACGACCGTCGATACGGATTTTCAATTGAACACCTATATAGTCGACGTTCTGTACTCGGTGTACCGCTCAAACAACTCAGAGTTACTGGTGGGGGGCGGCCTTCATGCCATCGACCTCGACGCATCGATAACCGGCCGGGCTTTTATTGGTGACCTGGAGGCAAAGCGTGCGAGGGGCGCCAGCGAAGTCCTGGCACCGCTACCTAATCTCCGAGTGCAGGGTTTCTACGGGATTACCGATCGCTGGGGCGCCTGGTTTGCAGCTGGCTGGCTCAGCGCCAATTACGACGATTTTGATGGCAGTTTTGCCTACATACATCCGCGACTTGGCTACGTGATCAACGATCGCTGGTCGGTAACTGCGGGATATCAGTACGTGGATATCGAGATCACCAAAGAAGAGTCCAATAACCGGGAAACCGAACTCATCACGGATTTCCACGGCCCCACATTTTTCCTCAATTACCGTTTTTGACAGTTTCGCGGTCATACACCGCGCACGCGCTGGTATCTCAGGCTGCTGCCCGCACAGGCCCAAGTAACAGGGCAGCGATGGGTCGGTACGGCGGCCCGAAAACAAAAAACCCCGAGCAAAACTTGCCCGGGGTTCAAGATGGCGGTGGGCCAGGGATTCGAACCCCGGGAACCTCTCGGTTCAACGGTTTTCAAGACCGCCGCTTTCGACCACTCAGCCAGCCCACCAGAAAACTGTGATTTGAAAAACCCCGCCTGCGCGAAGCAGGCGAGATTATACAGTGATGCATTGCTCAGACAAGGGCTTTCAAGCCTGTGCAGCCGCCTCCTGTACCGTCTCCGCTTGCGCGGGGCCGCGAGGGTCATTGATAGCCCGGGGCACGACTCTGTCGCTAGGCACAGCCGCTGGCGCAACGGCGTCCTTGAACAGTACCGGATGAGACGTGGTGACCTCTACGGTAGTGACTGGTTTCGGTGAGACGCGCGGATCATTGACCGCGCGACCGTCTGCACCGATTGCGTTTTGCGCCGTTTCACTGGCCGGTTGAGGCACGGGTTCTTCCGCGACAACGGGGCTGGACTCAACAGCGGGTTCGTCGATAACCGCCGCAACAGCTTCCTCTACAACCTCCGCGCTTGCAGCGGTGACATTTGCAGTTTCGGCTACTTCGGTGGCCGGCTGCTCAGTCATCGGGGCAGTGGCAGGCTCCGAAGCCGCGGTCGCTTGCTCGTTGGCGGCTTCAGCCACAGGCTGCGTTGCGACAACCGGCGCCTCCGTCTCGACTTTTGGCGCTTCAGCCTGCGCTGTCGCCGCCGCAACTGGCTCTACCGCTACCGCAGCGTCGTTAGCGCCGATCTCGGGAGCAGTAGTCTCGGGTTTCGGCCCACGATTCCTGCGACGGCGCGGCTCACTGCGCTTCATATCGCTGGGCCGCTTACGTGGCTTGTCGCGATTGTCCTCGCCCCGCTCAGTAGCAGTTTGCTCTGCAATCGGTTGACCTTCCTGCTCTTCGCTGCGAGGGCGTTGTCGGTTGTCGTTGCGACGTTTACTCTTACCTTTATCGCCGTCAGCAGATCTGTTGCGATCCTGGTTGCGATTGTCTTCACGACCCTCCTGAGCGCGTGCCTGCTGGCCGTTACCGCCACGACGACGGTTACGATTGCGATTGCGATTACCCTGGCGCTGTTGGCCCTTGTTGCCGTCCTGCTTCTGGCTCTGCCCAGATGGCTTTTTCGATGCCGCGGTCTCGGGCTCCGCTTTCTCCTCGGTAGTGCCAAACAGTGCGGCTGCGACGCGGGCCAGCAGACCGGGTTTGGCTGGCGCCGTTGCTTTCGCCCGTGCCGGGCGTTTTTTCCCATCGGGCTTCTTACCCTCGCTCCCTTTCTTGGCGGGCGTGGCGGGTTGAGGCGCAGGTGCCGCTTGCGGCGCGATCGCCTGGACGACCGCCTGTTGCTGGGGAATTTCAGCCGAGTGGCTATCGCTGATGCTCTCGGCGTCGGGTACTGCCAGATCAATTTTATAGCTGGCTTCGTGATCGCCATCGGCGACCTCATCATCGCGCAGACGCTGCACTTCGAAGTGTGGTGTTTCCAGGTTGGGATTAGGAATCACCAAAACGCGCGATTTTGATATTTCTTCTACCTCACCCAGGGCGCTGCGTTTTTCATTAAGCAGGTAAGCAGCCACGTCCACGGGTACGATAGCCCGTACTTCAGCACTGCGTTCCTTGGTGGCCTCTTCTTCAAGCAGGCGCAAAATTGAAAGCGCGAGTGACTTGGTGTCACGTATGGTGCCCTGGCCGGTACAGCGTGGACAGACGATCGCGCTGGTTTCGCCCAGCGATGGACGCAGGCGTTGCCGCGACATTTCCAGTAGTCCAAAGCGCGAAATGCGACCAATCTGGACCCGAGCCCGGTCGATCGAAAGCGCGTCTCGCATACGATTTTCCACGGCTCGCTGATTGCGAGATGCCAGCATGTCGATAAAGTCGATAACAACGAGGCCACCCATGTCACGCAGGCGAAGTTGACGCGCAACCTCATCGGCGGCTTCCAGGTTGGTTTTCAAGGCGGTCTCTTCAATATCGCTGCCCTTGGTTGCCCGGGCAGAGTTGATATCAATCGAGACCAGCGCTTCGGTTGGGTCGATGACCAGCGATCCGCCAGAGGGCAGGCGCACTTCGCGCTGGAAGGCGGTTTCGATTTGACCTTCGATCTGGAAACGGTTGAACAGGGGGATGCTGTCTTCGTAAAACTTGATTCGGTTGCTGTACTGGGGCATCACCAGGCTGACGAAATCAGTGGCCTGCTTGAACGCGTCAGGGGAGTCAATCAGCACCTGGTCGACGTCGTCGCGCAGATAATCGCGCACCGCGCGCACAATGACGTTGCTTTCCTGGTAGAGGAGGGTGGGTGCCTTGCTTTCCTTGTCTGCATTGGAGATCGCCTCCCATACCTGCAGTAGGTAGTTCAAATCCCACTGCAATTCTTCGGTAGAGTGACCGACGCCGGCGGTTCGAATGATGACACCCATGCCGTTGGGGATTTCCAGGCCGCTCAATGCCTCCCGGAGTTCACTGCGGTCGTCACCTTCAATACGACGGGAGATGCCGCCCGCCCTGGGATTGTTGGGCATCAGCACCATATAGCGGCCGGCCAGGCTGATAAAAGAAGTCAGGGCGGCGCCTTTGTTGCCTCGCTCCTCCTTATCGACCTGGACCACGATCTCGGTACCTTCCTTGACCACATCCTTGATACGCACGCGGCCCTCACCATCGGGGGCCTTGCGGTAGAAATAGTCTCGGGAAATTTCTTTAAGGGGCAGGAAGCCGTGACGATCCGCACCGAAGTCCACAAACGCGGCCTCCAGGCTGGGTTCTACGCGAGTAATTTTGCCCTTGTAGACATTGGATTTCTTTTGCAGGCGGGTGCGATTTTCAATATCGAGATCGTACAGTCGCTGCCCGTCAACGAGGGCGACCCGCAACTCTTCAGGTTGGGTCGCGTTGATTAACATTTTTTTCATAATTAGCCATTAGCCTTTGAGCACAGGCTTGGCCGGTCGGGAATCAGTGCTACAGTCGACTGCCGTCGAACATGAGGAGTTGCTTTGCAATTAAGAACCGCCTGATGACAGGTTCTGTGACGACGAGTCGTCTGCTGTGCCACTCTTTAAGCTCAGGTGCCCTGTATGGCGCAGCGCTATCTGTGGCGCTGTGCCAGCACGTCCGGGAAAGTCTATGGCGCTGTCCCGGCCTTTTTGTTAGTGTCGCCGCACCTGAGAAGGGCGACACCTGCTAAATATGCTTACTGATTCTTGTTCCCGGCAGTACCTACTGCTCGGTTCATAATTAGGTTAACGCGTGTGCCGCAGGGCGGCGGATGGCTCAGCGTGTATGTGCTTGCAGCCTGTTAGCGTCAACGTCCATTTTATAGTGTGTGTAACATCGCTGGCGGGACCATGCTATTCATCGGCTGGCCCAACTATCGCCGGGTAACTTGTTGCCGGCAGCGCGAACCTCGTTCGCGTCTGCCCGAATTACACGCGGGGAATATAACAGCTATTGGTAAGTGCTTCAATTATAAAAGATTTCTATTTATGACCGATCAATCCAGACCGAAGGTGCGAATGCTGACCGTGGATGACTATGCCGCCGGTCAGCGTCTGGATAATTTTTTGCTCAAGACCTTCAAGAGCGTCCCCAAAACCCGCATATACAAGGCTCTGCGTAAAGGAGAGATCCGGGTCAACAAGGGCCGTTGTAAAGCGGACTACCGCTTGCAGGAGGGTGACGTTTTGCGTTTACCCCCATTGCGGCAGGCTGACCCGGCTGAGCGCCGCCCGATCCCACGTTTCTGGATGGACTTGTTGCCCGAGCTGACCGTGTATGAGGACGAAGGCTTATTGGTAATCAACAAGCCATCGGGGCTGGCCGTACACGGGGGGAGTGGGCTCAATTTCGGACTTATCGAGTGTCTGCGCGAATTGCGTCCTGATGATCGCTACCTGGAGCTGGTGCACAGGCTGGACCGGGACACTTCGGGGCTGATTATGATTGCCCGAAAACCTGCGCTGCTCCGGGAGCTCCACAGTCAGCTGAGGAATGATCGCGTTGACAAGCGCTACCTGGCGCTGGCCGTAGGGCAGTGGCCACGTTCCCAGCGTATTGTTGACGCTCCGCTGGCCAAGAACACGCTACAGTCCGGAGAGCGGATGGTACGGGTAAGCGGTGATGGCAAGCGATCGGTCACGGAGTTCTCGGTCGTGAAGCGCCTGCAGGGCGCCACATTGCTTGAAGCCAGGCCGATCACGGGCCGTACACACCAGATCCGGGTTCACGCGCAGTTTGTAGGGCACCCGTTGCTGGGTGACAGTAAGTACAGCGACCAGCAGGGCGAGGACCTGGCCAGCGAGTTGGGGCTAAAGCGTCTATTCCTGCATGCGCGTTCGCTGGAATTCCAGTTGCCGTCCAGTGGCGTGATAAAGCTGGAGGCTGACCTGGATCCAAATCTAGAAACTATATTAAGTAAGATAGATAAGTAGTTAATAATGATAGTTATATTTGATTGGGACGGAACCCTGTGTGACTCTATTGACCATATCGTTGAGGCCATGCAATCGGCGGCCGCAGAGCGTGGTGTCAGTGTGCCAACCGAGCCTGCCGTCAGGGATATCGTCGGTCTCGGTCTGCCGCAGGCTATCCTGCAGTTGTTTCCAGCCCTGGATGACGAGGCGCGACAGCAGCTCTCAGCAGCGTATTCACGCTTGTACGTTGCTCTGGATCGCGGTCCCGCCCCGCTGTATCCGGGTGCGCTCGAGACCCTTCACGCGCTGCGTGACAGGGGCCTGGAGCTGGCCGTGGCGACTGGCAAAAGCCGCCGGGGACTCAATCGGGTTCTGGCTGGTTTGGGGCTTGAAGGTTTCTTCGACAGTACGCGTTGCGCCGACGAGACCAGTTCAAAACCTCACCCACTGATGCTTCATGAGATTCTCCAGGAGCGCGCAAAGCCCGTGGAGGAGGCGTTGATGGTTGGCGATACAGAATTTGACCTGGCCATGGCCGGGAACGCGGGTATCGGCTCTGTTGGCGTCAGCTTTGGAGTTCACAGTGTCCCCCGGCTGCAGGCGCATGATCCGCTGGCGATTGTCGATACACTGCCCGAATTGCTCGATTTACCCGAGCTTCAATCCCCAGCCGGAGACAAGACCGGGTAACCGGCCTCCTGTAGTAGCGACGTCAGCGCAATCAGTGGCAAGCCCTCAAGGCTACTGGGGTCTGATCCCAGCATAGCTTCAAACAGGCTTATTCCCAGGCCCTCACACTTGAAGCTACCGGCGCAGTCATAGGGCTGTTCAGCTAGCAGGTAATGCTGGATTTCAGCCTCGCTCAGTTGCCTGAAGCGCACGGCGAAGGGTTCGACGTGACGCAGGTTAAGTCCCCTCGCCAGGCACTGTAGCGACAGGCCTGTAAAAAAAGTTACCTCGCGGCCCGAGCTGGCGCGCAGCTGGGCAACCGCAGTGGCGTGATCGCCAGGCTTTCCCAGAAAATCACCGTCCAGGGTTGCTACCTGATCGCTTCCGATAACCAGTTTATCCGGGTGTTGTGCCGCTACATCCCTGGCCTTAGCAACCGCGAGGCGCTCTGCCAATGCCGCTGGCGGCTCATTCAGTAGAGGACTCTCGTCGGTGCCGGGGGCCTGTGTTTCGAAGGGCACGCGCAGGCGCGCCAGCAGTTGTTGTCGGTAGGGTGACGTGGAGGCGAGAATCAGGTCCATATCAGGGCGCTTTCCAAGGCTGTGTCTGGCACTGCTTAAATGATTGAACTGATTGTATTTTAAAGATTTTTTTGACAAAGGGGTAACTCGCCCCTATGATGCGCGCCTATGTTGACCGAGCCCCTCCCCAAGACGCTGGATATGCGTAAAGCGGCAGCGCGAGGAGTGAGCATACAGGGCACACTGAAACCGCTGGAATTGCAGCGTTTCAGCGAGCTACTGGCGGCTTCCGATGGGACTATTGACGCGACGCTGGCGTTCTCCCGGGATGAAGAAAACCGCTACCTGGTGAGGGTGGACCTGGAGGCAAAAGTGGCGGTCAGCTGCCAGCGATGCCTGGCGCCGATGCCTTTGGAACTGGCGAGCAGCAATACGCTGGCTGTGCTTTGGACGGATGACGAGGCCCGTCACTTGCCCAGGCACCTTGATCCGGTAATCAGCGAAGAGGCCGGTGACCTGTGGGAACTGGTGGAGGACGAGCTGATACTCGCAATGCCGGCCTTCAGCAACCATAGCGAAGAGAGTTGCAACGAATTTTTGTCGGGTCTGGCCCCGGCCGAGCCCGCTGAGGAAGCCGGCGGTGGCAGACCCAACCCGTTTGATGTGCTGGCGCAGTTGAAGCCCGGCAAAGAAGAGTAGGAGTTAGATCATGGCTGTTCAGAAGAGTAAGAAGACTCGTTCACGTCGCGGAATGCGTCGTTCACACGATTCACTGTCCGGTTCCACCTTGACTGTGGACCAGACTTCGGGGGAGACCCACCGTCGCCACCACGTGAGCGCAGACGGGTTTTACCGTGGCAAAAAAGTCGTTGACACGGGTAGCGACGACTAAAGGCAGCGGTCACAAGAGGAAATCACGCTCAGTGTTTCCAGCGGTCTACGTACCGTATCCCCTGTCCCACGGAGGCGAACGCTTCCGCCACGTTTTCTCCAGCGCCCGCAAGCGCTGTCAACATCAAACCAGGCCCTCAGGTGCCGCCGGGATAAGTGTCCGGCGGCGTCTTTGCCTGTCCGCAATTAACCGCTTGGGATAATCACTATGACCGACAGTACACTGGCTTTTGTTTTTCCGGGGCAGGGCTCGCAAAAGGTAGGCATGCTGGCAGCTGCCTACGCTGAGTTCGAGGCCGTCAGGGCGACCTTCGGTGAGGCTTCTGAGGCGCTGGGTTACGATGTCTGGGACCTGATACAGCATGGTGAACAGGAGGCGCTGAATTTGACAGAGACAACTCAGCCTGTGCTCCTGACCAGCAGTGTCTCTTTATGGCGGGCCTGGTGTGAGAGCGGGGGCGCCATGCCGGGTGTGATGGCGGGCCATAGCCTCGGGGAGTTTTCCGCGCTGGTCTGCGCTGGCGCGTTGGGCTTTGCCGACGCGGTTGACCTGGTCCGCCAACGCGGCCGTTTTATGCAAACAGCAGTGCCTGTGGGTGAGGGCGCCATGGCCGCGATTATTGGTCTCGAAGATGATGAGATCAACGGTATTTGCGCTGATGTTGTTAGTAATACCGGCGGCGTGGTCGCTGCTGTCAACTTCAACTCACCCGGCCAGGTGGTCATCGCCGGTGCTACCGAGGCAGTGGAAACCGCTATCGATGCGCTGAAAGCGGCTGGAGCGAAACGGGCCATGCCCTTGCCGGTCAGCGCGCCTTTCCATACGGAGTTAATGAAGCCAGCCGGGGAGCAGTTGGCCCAGGCTATTGCGGATATTGCTATCGCTGAGCCTGCGGTGCCAGTCGTACATAATGTGCACGCCAAAACGGAGTCCGACCCGGAAGCGATCAGGGCCTTGTTGGTAGAGCAGATTTATAGCCCGGTACAGTGGACTGCCTGTGTTCAGGCAATGGTCGACCTGGGTGTTAATCAATTGGTCGAGTGCGGCCCTGGCAAGGTATTGAGTGGCTTGAATCGACGAATAGACAAGTCCCTGGCCAGTTTTTCATTGGAGGAGCCTGAAAGTCTCCGACAAACCGTGGCCGACCTGGCCTGAACACGACCCATGCGGGGAGAGAGTTCGATATGAATGATGAAGCAAAAGTCGCCCTGGTAACCGGTGCCAGCAGGGGAATCGGCAGGGCAATAGCCGAGAGGCTCGCTGGCGACGGTTACACGGTCGTTGGCACGGCGACCAGCGATAGTGGTGCCGAGGCCATCTCTGCTTACCTGGAAAGCATGGGCAATAACGGCTGTGGCATGAAGCTGAATGTGGCAGACCAGGACAATGTTGGCGAGGTCATCAAGGCCATAGCTGAACGTTTCTCGGCGCCGTTGATACTGGTCAACAACGCCGGTATCACCCGCGACAACATCCTCATGCGAATGAAGAACGACGAATGGCAGGACGTGATCGATACCAACCTCAGTGCGCTGTACCGGGTCAGCAAGGCGTGCTTGCGCGGAATGACCAAGGCCCGCTGGGGCCGTATCGTCAATATAACCTCGGTTGTCGGATCAATGGGCAACATTGGGCAGAGTAATTATGCAGCCACCAAGTCAGGCGCCGAGGGCTTTTCCCGGGCACTGGCGCGCGAACTGGGTTCGCGATCAGTCACCGTCAATTGCGTGGCGCCCGGCTTCATAGACACCGATATGACCCGTGAGTTAAGCGATGAGCAGCGCGACCTTATGTTGGGGCAGATTCCCCTGGGGCGACTGGGCGCGCCCGAGGAAATCGCCGCACTGGTGGCCTTCCTGTGTTCTGAATCGGCGGCTTACATCACCGGTGAAACCGTGCACATCAATGGCGGAATGCACATGGCCTGATCCCGGCGTCCCTGGCATTGAAAAAGTGTTTATTACTCGTCCCAATTAGGAGTAAAATGCCGCCTCAGGCCAAATAATAAGGTTTGTTCTCTACCAACATCAGGAGTAATCATGAGCAGCATTGAAGAGCGCGTTAAGAAAATTGTCGCAGAACAGCTTGGCGTTAAAGAAGACGAAGTTCAGACGGAAGCCTCGTTTGTTGAGGACCTGGGTGCTGACTCGCTTGATACTGTCGAACTTGTGATGGCACTCGAAGAGGAGTTCGAAACCGAAATCCCCGACGAAGAAGCCGAGAAGATTACCACCGTGAAACTGGCGATCGATTACATCAACGAAAACCTCGCCTGATCGAACCAGATCATCCACGAAAGCCGTTTCTATCTTTGATAGAGCGGCTTTTGTTCTTTATGCTTCCCGTGACCCCTCGTGAATAGGAGCTAACACCGTGATTGGCAGACGAGTTGTAGTGACCGGACTTGGAATGGTTAGTCCCGTGGGTCTCACAGTCGCCGAAACCTGGGAGAATATTCTCGCCGGTAAAAGCGGAGCAGCCCCGATAGAGTCTTTTGATGTTTCCGCGTACAGCACCCGCTTTAGTGCCAGCGTAAAAGATTTCGACCCAACCCCGTACATGACAGCGAAGGAATCCCGCAAGATGGATGTCTTCGTTCAATACGGTATGGCTGCGGGTATTCAGGCGGTAGAGGATGCCGGATTCGAGGTCAACGATGACAACTGCCAGCGTGTGGGTTGCGCCATCGGGTCGGGAATAGGGGGCATTGGACAAATAGAAAAAAATACCCAGATCGTCGCCGATTCCGGTCCGCGAAAAATATCGCCGTTTTTTGTGCCAGGCTCCATCATCAACATGATTGCGGGAAACCTCTCCGTGAAGTACGGCATGCAGGGGCCGAACATTGCGGTGGTGACCGCCTGCACGACGGGCACTCACAATATCGGTCTGGGTGCCCGAATGATCGCCCAGGGTGACGCTGACGCCATGCTGGTGGGTGGCGCCGAGATGGCGACCACCCCTGTCGGGCTGGGTGGATTTGCTGCCGCCCGCGCGCTGTCAAAGCGCAATGACGACCCGGAGGCTGCCTCGAGACCCTGGGATAAAGATCGTGACGGCTTCGTTCTTGGAGACGGCGCGGGTGTGATGTTGCTGGAGGAGTATGAGTCGGCGAAGGCGCGTGGTGCGACAATCTACGCTGAATTACTCGGCTTCGGCATGAGCGGTGATGCCTACCATATGACGCTGCCACCAGAGGATGGGCGCGGGGCAGCCGCCTCCATGCGCAACGCCATTAAGGACGCGGGTGTCGACGTCGATAAGATTAACTATGTCAATGCGCATGGAACCTCCACTATCGCCGGCGACGTCGCCGAGAGCCAGGCTATCGAGGCGGTGTTGGGCAGCGCCGCCGAACAGGTTGCCGTAAGCTCCACCAAGTCAATGATCGGTCACCTGCTCGGTGCTGCTGGTTCGGTCGAGGCAATCTTTTCTGTGCTGGCACTGCGCGACCAGGTGGCGCCGCCAACGATTAACCTGGATAACGTGGACGAGGGCTGTAATCTCAATTATGTGCCCCACACGGCCCAGGAGCGTCCCATTGAGTGCACCCTGTCGAATTCCTTTGGGTTTGGCGGCACCAATGGGACCCTGCTGTTTGGCAAGTTGGACTGACTGCTCAGCAGGTGTCCGCGTCTGCTGCGATCTGGATAGACGGCCGCCCAGCGAGTAGCTTACCGCTCCCCGATCGAGGGCTGGATTTTGGTGACGGCCTTTTCGACACCTGCCTTGTGCATGCCGGACGCGTAGTTTTGCCTGAGCTTCATCGGCAACGCTTGCAGCGTGGTTTGAGTTCTCTCCGGTTCCCGTCGCTGATGGAGCCAATCCAGGCGTACGTAGACACCGCCCTGGCATCGCTTAACACCGAGAAGCAATACGCCATGCGGATCACCGTAACGCGCGGGGCTGGGCCGCGAGGCTATGCACCGCCCGCTGAGCCCAAAGCCAGGGTCATTATCATTGTCACGCCCCGGGTTGATAACTGCCTGGAGATGGGAGCGCCTGCCCGGGTTGGCCATTGCGAGATGCGCTGGTCCCAGCAAGCCGCTCTGGCTGGCGTGAAACACCTGAACCGGTTGGAGCAGGTGCTGGCTGCCGCACAGGTGAGGGAAGAGGGGTGGGAAGAAGGGCTCATGCTCGATCAACAGGGACTTCCCGTGTCGGTGACCGCAGGTAACCTGTTCTTTGTAGAGGGGGCGCAAGTCGTCACCGCCCCACTAAAATCGTGCGGTATTGAGGGCACCCGAAGGCGCTGGGTGGTAGAGGAGGGCGCTGACCAGGTGGGCCTGGAGGCAAGGGTTGAACCCTATACCCTCGATCGATTGCTCGAGTCAGATGAGGTGTTTTATAGCAATGCCCTTATCGGTCTGAGACCAGTCGGTCAGCTGGCGGACAGGGTATGGCAGGATCACCCGGTCTGTCGCCACCTTTTTACCGCTTACTGCACGAGGCTGGTTGCATGAAACGCGTCGTGGCTGCTCTGATACTGTCCGCGGCCTGCCTGGCCATCCTGGCACTTGAGGTCCGTAAACAGTGGCAGACTCCGCTGACGCTGCCGGAGGAAGGCTACGCACTCACTGTTGCCGCCGGGGATTCGTTGCGCTCGGTCAGTTCACGCCTGGCTAGCGAAGGTTTCCTGGAGTATCCGTTCATGCTGCGGGCCTATGGCCGCTGGACGGGTTTGGATCAGCAGATCAAGCGGGGAGAGTACCTGTTAGCACCCGGCTTGACTCAGGCGTCGCTACTGTCCCTGTTACACAGTGGCCGTGTCGTCAGCTATTCAGTGACCTTGCCGGAAGGTATCACCCTGACAAGAGCCATTGAGATTCTCGCTGCAACTGACCCCTTGGAGAGCGTACTCTCCGGTGCGTCGGACCCGCGCATTATGGCGTTGGTTGCCCCCTATGAGATTGCCGAGGGTTTATTTCTTCCCGAGACCTACCGCTTTGAACGGGGCGATACGGATCTGCAGGTATTGCAGCGAGCGCACCAGGCTTTGCAAGATGTGCTCACCCGCGAATGGGACGAGCGTGAGTCGGGCTTACCCTATGAAACACCGTATGAGGCGCTGATTATGGCGTCGATCATAGAGCGGGAGACTGGAGTGCCTGAGGAGCGTCCGGAAATCTCGGGGGTCTTTTTTCGCCGACTACAGAAAAGCATGAGATTGCAGACGGATCCAACGGTTATATATGGTCTGGGCCCGGACTTTGACGGCAATCTTCGCCGTAAACACCTCGCAGACCCCAACAACCCTTATAACAGTTACCGACATCATGGTCTGCCGCCTTCACCTATAGCACTGGCCGGCCGCGCGGCCATCAATGCGGCGCTGCATCCCGCACCGGGAAGCGCCTTGTTTTTTGTTGCCCGCGGAGATGGCAGCCATCAGTTCAGTACTACGCTTGCTGAGCATGAGCGCGCCGTGCGTAAATACCAACTTAAACGAAGATCGGACTATCGATCTACACCCGGGAAACAATAGCGATGCCTGCGAGAGGTCTTTTCATAACAATCGAAGGTGGCGAAGGTGTTGGCAAGTCCACCAACATAGCATTCATCGAGGCATACCTGCGTGATCAGGGTGTAGAACTTGAAGTAACTCGGGAGCCGGGTGGTACCGATCTGGCTGAGGCTATCAGGAGCGTACTTCTGGAGCCCAGGGACGAGGCCGTGCACCCGGTAACAGAGTTATTACTTATGTTCGCGGCGCGCTCGCAGCACCTGCACAATCGCATCGAGCCGGCTCTCGCTGCCGGACAGTGGGTGCTGTGTGATCGCTTTACCGACGCGACGTACGCTTACCAGAGCGGCGGCCGCGGCGTACCCGCGGAACTCGTAAGAAAGTTGGAACAGATGGTCCAGGGTGATCTGCGGCCGGATTACACGATTCTTCTGGATGCACCGGTAGAAACCGGGATGCAGCGAGCGCTGGAAAGAGGGCAATTGGATCGCTTCGAGCAGGAACAGTTGGAATTCTTCGAGCGGGTCAGGGCAACTTACCTGACCTTGGCAGAGGAGAGTAGCGGTAGATACCGCCTGATTGATGCGAGCCTTCCCCTGGACGATGTCCAACGACAACTCAACAAGGTCTGCAGGGAGCTGCTGACCTGCTGGGGCGTCAGGCACAGCGAATCATGAGCCCCCTCACGGAACTGCCAGCTATCAGCTCTCCGTTATCCTGGCATGCCGAACTGTGGCGCCAGCTTGGCGAACAACTGGTCGACGGCCGCCTGCCGCATGCCTTGCTTCTGGGCGGGCCGAGCGGCATTGGTAAGGCGGATTTTGCGCTGGCGCTGGCCAGGATGCTGCTGTGTCACCAGCCTTCGGCGGGCCTGAATTGCGGCGACTGTCCCGCCTGCGTGCAGAGCGCTGGCGGTAGTCATGGAGATTTTCGCTGGCTTTCACCGGAAGACAAGAGCAAGGTCATCAAGATCGACCAGGTGCGGTCGGCCATTGATTTTGTCACTCGAACCGCTTCCTACGGTACCCGTAAGGTATTGGTATTACAGCCCGCCGATGCAATGACACTGAGCGCCGCCAACGCACTCCTGAAGTGCCTTGAAGAGCCTGCAGGTGAGACCACGATCATCCTTGTCTGTGAAAGACTGCATGCGCTGCCGGCGACGGTCAGGTCTCGCTGCCAACTGCTTAAATTTGAGCTACCTGAACGCGCAGCCTGCCTGGACTGGCTGGATACGGCAACCGGCGAGCGTGAGCTGAGTGAAACCGTTTTGTCATTGACTGACGATAGGCCATTACCTGCCCGCGCACTCTTTGAACAGGGCGATATAGAGGTTTATGCGGCGCGCAGGGCTGTTTTGGATGCTGTAGTCACCGGTTCAGCGACGCTGTCCCAGGCCAGGGAGATTCTTGGCGGGATTGAACTTGAGGACCTGCTGCAACTGCTGGTCGGCCATACTCATCGCCGATTACGAGCGATGTCGGCGCAACAACTTCGCGGTGAAGCCGCTCGCGGGTTGTATGGCTTACTGGATGAGTTATTGCGTATCAGGGCGGCGCTTGCCGCGGGCGCTAATCCCAATCGGGAAATGATGCTCGACAGCGTGCTGGCAGAACTCGCGGCTGTTGGGTGAAGCGGCGCGCGGTGATAACATGATCGGAAATAACAGGGGATAGTGGGCAATGAGCGACAGCCAGAACTCCAGTCGTAACGGTATTCTGTCTTTGACGATCAAGGACAAGGCGGTTCTCTATTCAGCTTACATGCCGTTCCTGACCAACGGCGGCTTATTTGTGCCGACCAATAAGGTTTATGACATCGGTGACGAGGTCTTCATGCTGCTGACGCTGATGGATGAACCGGAAAAGATTCCCATCGCGGGCACGGTTGTCTGGGTTACCCCCCGAGGAGCGCAGGGAAACCGTACGGCGGGCATTGGTGTTCAGTTCAGCGAACAGGATGCCGCCGCCAATTCAAAGATAGAAAACCACCTGGCGGGTTCACTGAACTCAGACCGCCCGACCCACACCATGTAATCCTCAAGTTGTTTCTGCAAAAGTGCTCTAAGTCATTGTTTATATGAACCTAAAGGCAAAAAAAATGGGTCCCATTTGGGACCCAATAAGACCATTAGGAGTGAAACATAAAGGAATTGCTTCCCTAGAAGAGCATTGGGTATGCTCCCGCGACCACCCGATTAAACTAGGGGATAGGTAGCCACGTTCTTAGTATCGCCCAAAATAGGTAATTTTCCACAGTTCCAGCGCGGTATTTTTAGCCTATTTTGAAATAAAGACATAACCATTAATTATGATTAGTTATAAGGCGAGGGTATGACAGGGTCGCAGGGGTTCCTCTCCGGCGTTATTGAAGGGTTCTACGGGCGCCCCTGGAGTCATCAGGACAGGACTGCATACGCCCCGTTACTCGCTGAGCTCGGCCTCAATAGCTACCTTTATTGCCCCAAAAACGACCCGTACCTGCGTAAGTGTTGGCAGGAACACTGGCCAGCCGCCCAATGGTCGCAGCTGCACGAGCTGGCCGCCACCTATGCCGACGCCGAGGTGGGCTTCGGTGTCGGCTTGTCTCCCTTCGCTCTATACAGCGATTACGGCAGCAATCAGCGCGAAGCGCTGAAGCACAAGGTAGAGACGCTCAATGATTTGGGGGCGCCTCTGTTGGCAATACTCTTTGACGATATGCCCGGAGCGATTGCCGACCTTGCCGCCCGGCAGGCGGACATTATTGCCGATGTACGGACTTGGAGCGATTGTGAACGACTGCTGGTTTGTCCAACATACTATTCCGACGATCCGGTACTGGAGAAGCACTTCGGTAACAGGCCCGATTGCTACTGGGAACAGCTGGGGGCCGCTTTGACAGCGGGCGTTGATGTTTTCTGGACTGGACCTCAGGTGTGTTCCGAGAGTATCGCCGACACAGACCTCGGGGCTATTACTGCGGCGCTCGGGCGCAAACCCGTTCTCTGGGACAACTACCCGGTAAACGATGGCGCGCTGCGTTCAAACTTTCTTTATTGCCGGCCTTTTGAAGGTCGAGGCACGCTCAATAAAAACCTGCTCGGCGGGCACTTCTGTAATCCAATGAATGAGGCGCTGCTGTCGCTGCCGGCGTTGGTGGGGCTGGCGGCCCTCTACGGTCACAAGTCGACCCCTGAATTCCTGCTCCGCACACTGGGGACTGAGCTCTGGAACCAGCTTTCTGGCGACGTCGACGAGTTCCAGGATCAGGGACTGTCAGGGATGGGCGAGGAAAAATGCCGGCAACTTGCCCGCGTGTATGGCGATCTGCCGGGTCCCGCAGCGGCGGAAGTGGCAGGTTGGCTACGCGGTGAATATACTTTCGATCCCGCCTGTCTAACGGACTGACACGAGTTTGATCGATTCCAGTCGTAATCCCGGAAGCATAACCCGCCTTCGCGGCGATCCACGCGAAGCTTGCTCACGCTGGCTTGCCGATGAGGCGACAGCGGCACCGGCTCTGCTGCTGGTGAGCTTTGAGCTTGAGCAATACTGGCTGACAGATAAGTCGGCTCTGTCGCTTACCGCTCTGTACCTTCTCGCTGAGGAGGGTCTTCAGGTGGCCGTCACTGACGCCCGGCTTGACGGCGATGGAACTGACCCCCGCGCGCTGTACCGGCAGCTGTGCGAGGAGCACGGCCTTGTGTCGGCGACTGACTCAACCCCGCTGATACTAAAACCCACGGCCATTCCCAAACCCTGGGGCCAGGAGATCTGGTATAGCGGTGTCGAAGAGAGGGGCGTGTGCTGCTTTCAACAAGGCCTGTTCTCTACGCCCATCCCCTGGCTGCAGGCTGTCATGCCCGGTGACGTTTTAGGCGAGGCGGGTGTTGATCTGGTGCTGCTGAAGATACTTGATCCCGCTCCCCAGGCTGTGACCGGCGATCTCTATTTCGAGCTTCACGAGGAGAAGCGCGAGGTCTACGTAGTCACGCACGTGGATACAACGGCATGGCCAGACGGGACAGGCGCGATTCGATACGGATTCAGCCCGCAAAAAATTGCCGACGCGGGTTCGGAGGCTAACTTTCGGAAGCACTATCTCGAGGCGGTAACGACCTACGAGGCTGTGCGCAGGCGCATCGATGCGTTGCCGGCTGGGATTGATCCTCCCGAGGAGCTGCTGATTGAAGAGTCACAGTTACGCGACACGATGAATGACTTCACCCAGCTGCGCCCCCTGCGCGTGGGCGACGTTGTTGTGGTGCCCCTGTTATTGCCGCACTCACTGCAGCACGGGGTCCGCACTATAGAATTTCAGACCCCTGTCTACGAACGCAAGATACTGTCATTCGCCCAGCGGGTGCTGACCCAGGACCATTGGGATACGCAAGAAGCGGTTGCGCGCATGGCATTGTTGCCGCCTGAGGCCCAGGAGCACGAGAGGCTGGTCGAGGAGGCAGGGTGTGTCGTCGAGCGCATCGTAGATTTTGAGGATTTCGAGGTGTGGCGCGTCACCCTGAAAGAGGGCGCCGGTTTTACGCCGCCCGCAGCGGACCACTACCGGATCGTGATGGCGGTAACCGGTCGATTTGCTGTTGCGGGCGTCGACTGCGGGCCCGAACAAGCATTGATTTTACCTGCCGGGACGGCGCCTGAAATACGCCCGGAGGAGCACGACAGCGCGGCTGTTTTTCTGCTTGCTTCACCGCGTCCTTGAGCAGTTGAATCGGGCCATTCTTTGTGGCAGAATCTGCGCCCTTGTGAAACCCCCAAACCTTTGGTTTTTCGACTTTTTATCCAATAAAAATCAACGGCTTAAGTGGGGCTTGTCAATTCTTTTCTAGAAGTGTCGGGCCCGCTGGGGAGCGAACTGCGGAAGTGGCGAAATTGGTATA
>CAZPVJ010000044.1:0-41136 GCA_964590005.1 uncultured Alteromonadaceae bacterium
CATCATCACCGAGGAGGTTAGATCAGATGAGCGCTGGCAGGTCATCTCGGAGTACATGAGTCTCCCCAACGGGAATATGATTTCTTCCGGCTGATTCATCTGGGACTGGATCCAGACGAACTCGGGCATGACGAACAAAAAGGCCACCCCGGATGGGGTGGCCTTTCTTATTTGGTGGGCCGTGCGGGATTGGACGGGGCCGCCCAGGTCTGCGACCAACAGCTGCACCGAGGCTCTGATCGGAGTCCGTTGTGCTGGATTGATAATTACAGCCTAAGGGCTGTAATTACCCTGCGGGCTTCGTCGCTGCGCTCCTCGTCCAAACTCGCCTTGGAGGCGAGTTTGTCGAACTCCGTTCTCATACCCTCGACAAATCACACAATACAAACAAAAACGCCTCCACAAGGGAGGCGCTTTTGTTTGTATATGGTGGGCCGTGCTGGATTCGAACCAGCGACCAATTGGTTAAAAGCCAACTGCTCTACCAACTGAGCTAACGGCCCCAGAAGGAGGTGGGTATAGTACGGATTTAGAGGTAAAACTCAAGGGCTTTGTGGTGCTTCACTGTCCTGGACTGATTACCGAAAATAGCGGGTCTGATCAGCCACACCGGCGTCCTCGAAACCCTGCCGGCGCAGCCGGCAGGCGTCGCATCGGCCACAGGCCAGGCCCTCGTCGCTGGCCTGGTAACAAGAGACTGTCTCCCTGTAATCGACCCCCAATGCCAGACCTTCGCGAATGATGTCGCCCTTGCCCATCGTCATCAATGGCGTGTGAATGGTGAGCTTTTGGCCCTCTACACCCGCGCGGGTTGCGAGGTTAGCCATGGCCTCAAAAGCGACTATGTACTCCGGGCGGCAGTCGGGATAACCCGAGTAGTCCACCGCATTGACCCCGATAAAGATATCGCTGGCACCCAGAACTTCGGCCCAGCCCAGGGCAATAGACAGGAAAACCGTGTTGCGCGCTGGCACATAGGTGACGGGTATGCCCTCGGTCTCCTCTTCCGGAACCGCGATCCGTGTGTCGGTCAGGGCCGAGCCTCCAATCGTATCGAGGTTCAGGGTGACCACCTTGTGCTCCACGTCGCCGAACAGGTTCGCCAAACGTTGCGCGGCATACAATTCCGCCCGGTGGCGCTGACCGTAGTCGAAACTCAGTGTATGGCAGGTAAATCCCTGAGATCTGGCCATCGCCAGAACCGTAGTGGAGTCCAATCCGCCCGAAACCAACACCACTGCTCGCTTGGCACTTGAATCCATCGTCAATGCCCCGGTGAGTCGTTCCACAGCAACTTATGAAGTTGCAGTTGCAGGCGTACGGGCAGATTATCCTGCAGAATCCACTCTGCCAGTTCCCTCGCCTCCAGCTGCCCATGGGAGGGCGAAAACAGCACATCAGACACGCAGTCAGCCAGGTGAAATTCATCCAGCTTAAAACGCGCCCAGTCATAGTCCTTGCGGTCGCATATGACGAACTTGACCTGGTCGTTCCTGGTTAGCAAAGGGATATTGTCGTAGTCATTGCGCTCCATCTCACCGGATGCCGGGGTCTTCAGGTCCAGCACCTTGACCACTCTGCGGTCAACATCCGCCACCGACATCGCGCCGCTGGTTTCCAGCGATACCTCGTAGCCAGCATCGCACAGCCCTTTCAGCAGGCCCAGGCACTCCGGTTGCGCCAGGGGTTCACCACCGGTCACCGTGACGTATCTGGGTTTGTGAGCGGCTACCTGGCTGATAACCTCTTCCTGACTCAGCAGTTCACCACCACTGAAGGCATAGGCAGTATCGCAGTAGACACAACGCAGGGGGCAACCGGTAAGGCGCACGAACACGGTCGGCAGACCCACGGTCCTGGCCTCACCCTGCAGAGAGTAAAAGATCTCCGTGATGCGCAGAGCATCACGGTTAGGGGAAATAGCTGTCGACATGGTGCCTATGCCCGGCGGGCAATCAGAAATTCTGGTCGATGAAGTCCTGGGCGAGTTTGACCGCGGAACTGTTGGTACCGCTGTACTCAGAGATTACCCGGTCCAGATACTCCCGCGACTTGTCGCGGTTGCCCTTCATGAAGTGCACCCTGCCCAGCTTGTACAACGCATCGGGTACCTTGGAGTTGGTCGGGTACTGGGTCAGCAGTTGATTGAACGACTGACGAGCCTGCTCCAGGTCGGGTGGCTGCACAACCAGGTACAACTCTCCCAGCCAGTAATAGGCGTTGGGGGCATACCGGCCATTGGGATACTGCACAAGAAACTGCTGAAACGCGGTGACTGCCTGGTCAAACTTCTGGCCACGCACCAGGGCATAAGCCGCTCGATAAGCATCGCCTTCTCCAGGCATCTCGGCGCCGCTGGTCGCTGCTCCCGCACTGACTGCGGGCACCGCGGCGCGGGGTGCACTATAACTGCCTGACGTGCTGCCGCCAGCACTGCCACTGTACGCACCTGATGCCGCGGTGCTGGCGCCTACCGAGGCACCAGCGCCGTAACTCGACCCGGTGCCCGCCACCGGTGCAGCACCGCCCGTGGTAAGGGTACTGACCCGACGATCAAGATCCACGTATCGCTCCAGGCTCTGCTCCTTGAGGCGACGGAGCTCGTGGGCCTGCTCCTCAACCTTGCCGTTGAGCATCATTACTTCCTGCTGCAGCTGCTGTATCTGGTACAACAGGTTGCCGACGTTCTGAGCCTGCCCGGCCTCACTGGCTGGTTGCGGTGAACTCACCACCGCCGGGCCCGCTGGAGCACTGTTTAACCCGTAGCTCGTTGCAGAGGAGGTAGCACTTGCCTGCTCCCCTTCCACATCGACATACTCCTGAGCCTGCGCCGCAAAGCACAACGGGCCGACCACAAGGGCCAGCCCGCTCGCTGCAAGCGTCTTTTTCACGCTCTGCATAAACTACCCGTTATTTGAGTTCTACGCGCCGGTTCTGAGCCCAGTTGGACTCGCCAGAGCCATAGGCCACGGGCTGTTCTTCACCGTAGCTCACAGTTTCAATACGGTAGCTGGCTATGCCATTGACGACCATGTAGTCACGAACCGCATTGGCACGGCGCTCACCCAGGGCCATGTTGTACTCCCGGGTACCACGCTCATCGGTATGTCCTTCGAGGCGAACCGTCGCATCAGAACCACCCAATGCGGCAATGTGGGCATCCAGGGCACGCTGGGCGTCTGCTGTCAGCGTAGAGCTGTCGAACTCAAAGTAGAAAATGTTGCCAACCGCCATGGCTGCCTCGCGCAGGCGAGTTTGCTCGGCTGTTGCTGCCGCTGCCGCCGCCGCTTCGGCTTCCGCCGCTGCAGCCGCTGCCGCTGCCGCAGCTTCTTCGCTTTCCTTGGTGTCGCTGCTGGAGCAGGCCACCAGGAACACTGCGGTAAACAGCAAAGTGATGGCCTTACCGGCAACAGGTAGATGCTTCATAGTACCCTTCCTTACAAAGTGGATGTTGAAAACTTATTATGTCGCCCCTAGCGACTCATATAAGGTGACCAGGCTGGTTCCCTGACATCGCCCTCGCGGGCGGGCAGGCGGAATTTCACCCCACCATCGACGGAAACCGCAGCCAGAATGCCCCGATCTCCTTGTTTCGTAGCGTACAATACCATAGAGCCATTGGGCGCGATACTGGGACTTTCATCCAATTGCGTTGAGGTGAGCACCGTCACCCGATTGGTCACCAGATCATGCAATGCGATGTGGAATTCTCCCGATCTCTGGGTCACCATCACCACATTTCTACCGTCCTGGGCCACCCGGGCCCGGGCATTGTAAGCGCCATCAAATGTCAGCCGCTCGGTCGTTCCACTCTGCAGGTCATAGCGGTAAATTTGGGGCCGTCCGCCGCGATCCGACGTAAACAACAGTGACTTCCCGTCGGGCATCCAGGCGGGTTCAGTGTCGATCGCGTAGTGCCGGGTTGCCCGGGTCAGGTTTTTGGTAGCCATGTCCATGAGATAAATGTCGGGGCTGCCGTCCTTGGACAGCACCATCGCCATGGTCTTACCGTCAGGGGACCACGAGGGAGAACTGTTCAGTCCCTTGAAATTGGTCAGCTGTTCGCGTGCACCGGTCACCAGGTTCTGCCGGTAAATGGCCGGGCGCGAGGTTTCAAACGAGACGTAGGCTATCTCGCTGCCATCGGGCGACCAGGTGGGCGCCAGCACCGGTTCACGGGATTCAAGCAACACGATGGGACGGGCACCGTCTGAGTCAGCCAGCGTTAGCCTGAAGTAATCCTTGCCATTGGGAACCCGGGTGACAGACACGTAAAGCAGACGAGTTGCAAATGCACCCGGGATGCCCGTTAGCTGCTCGTAAACAGCGTCGCTGACACGGTGCGCGAGCATCCGTGCCTCATTGATGGCGCCCTCTTCTACCCCCTGCGCCACTTTCGTCTGGCGGGTTACATCGAAAAGTTCATACTCTATGCGCATCTTGTCGGTGGCGGTCACCCGACCAATCAGCAGGTACTCGGTGGCAAGCGCGCGCCAGTCACGGTAAAAAATCTCCTCCTCGGTACGCGGGTATCCCAGCATATCGCTGCGATCTACCGGTTCAAACTGGCCGCTGCGCGCCAGGTCACTGTTGACCACGGCGGAAATGTCTTCCGGCGGTGTGCCAGTGCCACTCCAGCCAAAGGGCACCACAGCGATTGCCGTTGGGTTATCGACACCCTGGGTGATTTCGATGACAAGCTCGGCGCGCGCACCTAGCGCCACAACGAGTAACAGGGAAGCAACAAGCGCTCTGCTCAGGCGTTTCATTAGTAACGTAGATCCTCTGGTCTGAATAACAGGCGGAAACGCCTGAAAGTTCTTTCAAATTCGCGTATGTCGAGATTCTTCAACTCGGGAAAGCTGCCGGCCTTCTCCACCGCGTTAATGGCGGAGCGGTCGAAAGCGCTGTTGCCACTACTCTTGAGCACACTCACACTGACAATATCACCGGTTGGGATAAGCTGGATCGAGAGCAAGGTCTCCATGCCATTACGGGCACTCGGGGGACGACTCCACTGGTTCACCACCGTGCGTTGAATCAACGCCGCATAACTCGCCGACATTTCGGCGGCACTGGCAGCGGCGGCCCGGGCCGCTTCTTCCTGCGCCAGCCGCTGGGCTCGCTCAGCGCGGGCAATCGCATCCAGTTCCGCCTGGCTGATACGAGGCTCAGGCTTGGGCTCGGGTTTCGGTTCGACCTTGGGCTGCGGCTTGGGTTTCGGCTGGGCCACAGGCTTTGGTTTCGGTTTCGGTTTGGGTTGAGCGCGGGGTACGGGCTTGGGTCGGGGTTTCGGCGTTACCACCGGCTTGGGCTTTGGTTTGGGCCGGAACTCGTCGATCTCCACCAGCTTGGCATTGACGATCTGGGGGATGACCTTGGGGGTAATGACCTTGTCTTCGGTGCTACTCCAGTTGGCTGTCATGGCATACACCATGATGCCGTGAAGCGCGATAGTAGCCAGCAACGGTAACAGCCTGATTCGCTCACCGGTCGGCTTGGCATAAATTGAGCCACTCATTCCGGGGTCTCTGTCACCAGGCCAACGCTGGGCGCACCGGCTTCCTGCAGGGCAGCCATCAACGTAACCACCTCACCATAGGGGACAGCCTGGTCGCCCCAGACGAGCACCGGTTTATTGGGGCTGCGGCGGATAACCGCGGACACACGCTGCTTGATAGTAGCCAGCGACAAGACCTGGTCCTCGGCCGAGCCAAGGTTGAGGAAAAGCTGGCCAGACGCATCCACTGAGACAATCAGGGGTTCACTGTCCTGGTTTTCTACCGGCTCGGCATTCGCCTCGGGCAGGTCGACCTTCACCCCCTGCATCAACATGGGGGCAGTGACCATGAAAATAATCAGCAGCACCAGCATCACGTCGATATAGGGCACGACGTTGATTTCCGCCATCGGTCGGTGCTTGCCGCGTCCTTTGGTTCCGCCTGCCATTTAGCTGGCCTTCCTGTCCCGCGAGCGCAATGAGTAGGCCTGCCGGTAAAGAATACTGGAGAATTCATCAACGAAGGTATCGTAGCGGTTGGTAAACACATCAACTCGCGACGCGAAGCGGTTATAGGCCATTACCGCCGGAATCGCCGCAAACAGTCCCATCGCCGTTGCCACCAGTGCCTCGGAGATACCCGGTGCCACCGTTGCCAGGGTCGCCTGGGTGGCGTTGGCCAGACCACGAAACGAGTGCATGATCCCCCAAACGGTTCCAAACAGACCGATATAGGGACTGGTGGAACCCACCGAAGCCAAAAAGGCCAGGTGCCGTTCCAGGCGCTCTTCCTCACGCATGGTCGCCACCCGCATCGCTCGACGGGAGCCTTCTATGACGGCCTCCGAGTCCATCTCTGCCTGCTGCGCGAGTCGCGAGAACTCCTTGAAGCCGGCCCGGAATATACTCTCCATCCCGAAGGCGGAGCGCCCGTCAGAGGCCCGCTCGTTGCCCTCCCGGTACAGCTGCGAGAGATCGATTCCGGACCAGAAGCGCTCTTCAAATTCGTACATCTCGCTGCGCGCGCTGCGAAAATAGATATAGCGCTGGACAATCATGTACCAGGACAGCATGGAGGCGAGGAACAGAATCCCCATAACCATCTGTACCGTAAAACTGGCATGTAATACCAGATCTATAAGACTGAGTTGTTCTTCCAAGATGGCTCCCCTTAACGGCCTTGCAGCTGCGTCGAGCGCAGTTTTTCTATCACTTCTGGCGGCAAGCGCCGCGGTTTAAAGCTGCTGCGATTAACGCAGGCAATAGTAACATCCCCATGCACCAGTAACTCGTCACCGCGCCGAACAGTTTGCTGCATGCGCATGGTTGCACCGCGCATATCCATCAACAGCGCCGTGGCCTGCAATTCATCGTCCAGCCAGGCGGGCTTGAGGTATTCCAGCGCGACATCGCGCACCACGAACATCAGGTCGTGGGTGAAAATATAATCCTTGCCAAAGCCCAGTGATCGCATGAACTCGGTTCTGGCGCGCTCCATGAACTTCAGGTAGTTCACGTAGTACACAATGCCACCGGCATCGGTGTCTTCTATGTAGACCCGCAGCTTAAAGGAAAATTCCTCGCCACTCACCCGCTGCTGTCCCCTTCCAGGTCCAGGGGCAGGTTTCCGGCATCGCTGCGCGAAGGCTGCGGCAATCCAAAATGCAGGTAGGCATTGCGGGTAACCATACGACCCCGTGGCGTCCTCACCATAAATCCCTGCTGGATCAGGTAAGGCTCCAAAACATCCTCGATAGTACCTCGCTCCTCGGAGATTGAGGCTGCCAGGCTGTCTACGCCAACAGGTCCGCCGTCGAACTTTTCAATCATGGCCAGCAGCAGCCGGCGGTCAAGATGGTCAAACCCGTGCTGGTCGACGCTCAACATGTCCAGGGCACGATCGGCCACTTCCGCCGAGATGTGGCCGTCGGCCTTGACCTCGGCATAGTCCCGCACGCGTCGCAGTAGGCGGTTGGCAATTCGCGGGGTGCCTCGAGCTCGCCGGGCCACCTCGGCGGCACCGGCGCTGTCGATACCAATCTCGAGAATGCGGGCAGAGCGTTCCACAATATGGGCGAGGTCCTTGGCATCGTAAAACTCCAGCCTCTGCACAATACCGAACCGGTCACGGAGCGGCGAGGTCAGCAATCCGGCCCGGGTGGTGGCACCAACCAGGGTGAAGGGCGGTAGATCCAGCTTGATCGAGCGGGCCGCAGGCCCCTCTCCGATCATAATGTCCAGCTGGTAGTCCTCCATCGCCGGGTACAGCACCTCTTCAATGTACGGGCTGAGACGGTGGATCTCATCGATAAACAATACATCGCCGGGCTCGAGGTTGGTCATCAAGGCTGCTATATCACCGGCCTTCTCGAGCACGGGCCCCGAGGTCATTTTCAAAGCGACGCCCATCTCGTTGGCGATAATGCTGGCCAGGGTGGTCTTGCCAAGGCCCGGAGGGCCGAAAATCAGGGTGTGATCCAGGGGCTCATCACGGCCGAGGGCCGCTTGCAGGAAAATCGACATCTGGTCACAGACGGCCGGCTGGCCCACATATTCCTCCAGCGAGCGCGGCCGAATCGCCCGGTCCTGGGCATCTTCGCGAGGGCCGGTCGCTTCCGGCGCGATAAGCCGATCTGTTTCAATCATGCCCTGACTGCCCCATCTAGGAACCCACCACGGATTTCAACGCGCGCCGGATCAACTCTTCGCTGTCATCGATAGCGTCATCGTTGACGGCTGCCACCATACGACTGGCCTCGGCGGGCTTGTACCCGAGAGAAATCAGCGCGCCCTCGGCATCCGCCACGATATCCACCACCGGTGTGTGCCCCGAGGCACCGGCCATCGGCGTCTGGTCGCCCGATACGTCGAGCCAATCCTGTAACTTGTCTCGCATCTCCACCAGCAGGCGCTCGGCGGTTTTCTTACCAACACCGGGCAATGCCACCAACGCAGCGATGTCGTCCCGCTGCACGCAATTGACGAAACTGTTCGCATCCATCCCGGAGAGAATTGTCAGGCCCAACTTGGGGCCAACGCCACTGACCCGAATCAACTGCCGAAACAACGCCCGCTCTCGCTCATCGATGAACCCGTAGAGGAGCTGAGCATCTTCACGCACCACAAAATGCGTCACCAGCGCCACCTCGGCACCCACCTCCGGGAGTTGAAAAAGGGTGGTCATGGGAACCTGTATCTCATAGCCAACGCCACCCACCTCTACCAGGATATCCGGTGGTTGCTTGATCGCGAGAACACCGCGAATTCGTCCAATCATTATTATTCCGCTACCTGAGTCGCCGTCGCCTGACCGACCTGGCGCCCGCCATGTTGATCATACTTTGTTGCGTGTGCGCATGACACAGTGCCGCAGCCAGGGCATCAGCCGCATCTTCCTGCGGCTCCGCGGGCAATTGCAGCAACACCTTCACCATGTGCTGCACCTGGCTCTTGTCTGCCGCGCCGGTGCCCACCACCGATTGCTTGATCTGGCGGGCTGAGTACTCCGCGACGCTCATCTGCTTGGCCACGCACGCGACAATGGCGGCACCGCGCGCCTGCCCAAGCTTCAGGGCAGAGCCGGCACTTTTGGCCATGAAAACCTGTTCGATGGCCAGCTCCTGGGGACAATGCAGTTCAACGAGCTCACTGATGCTGTCGTAAATGACGCCGAGCCTATCCGGTAAGTCGGCGGTGGGCAGACGAATCACACCACTGGTGATGTACTCACTCTGGCCGCCGGCATAATTGATAATGCCGAAGCCTGTTTTGCGCGAACCGGGGTCAATACCCAGGATGATCGCCATAGTTTTTCCGCCCCGAAGCTGAGGCTCTTATTATGTACGAATAACCCCCGTTGTCAGCAACTTACGAGACAAATCGCATCGGTGGGCTTACAGGGAGGCTAGCACCTCGTCGGGAATATCCACGTTGGTGAACACGTTCTGCACATCGTCGAGGTCTTCCAGCGCATCCACCAGGCCCATGATCTTCTCCGCTCCGTCGGCATCAACCGGCACAGTTGTAGAGGCAATCATGGTGACCTCGGCATTCTCCGGAGGCAATCCGGCCTCCTCCAATGCCCCGCGAACGGTTGCCAGATCTTCCCAGGCGGTGATAACCGTCAAGGAGCCGTCGTCGCCGGCCTCGATATCTTCCGCCCCTGCCTCCAGCGCGGCCTCCATGACCTGCTCTTCATCGGTGCCTGGCGCAAAGCTGATTTCACCCTTGCGGGAAAATAAGTAGGCCACGGAACCATCGGTTCCCAGGTTGCCACCGCGCTTAGTGAAGGCATGGCGCACTTCTGCAACGGTCCGGTTGCGATTATCCGTCATGGCTTCGACCAGCACCGCTATACCGCCTACACCGTAGCCTTCGTAGGTGAGCTCCTCCATGTCATCGGCTTCGCTGGTACCCGCACCGCGGGCAATGGCGCGGTCGATGGTGTCGCGGGTCATGTTTGAGCCCAGCGCCTTGTCGACGGCGGCGCGCAGGCGGGGATTATCTTCGGGCAGTGGGCCACCCTGCTTGGCCGCAACCACCAATTCGCGAATCAACTTGGTGAACATCTTGCCGCGTTTGGCGTCCTGGGCTGCCTTGCGGTGCTTGATGTTTGCCCATTTACTGTGGCCGGCCATGCTGTTCTTCCTTCTTTATATACCTATTCTTCCTTCGCGCCCGCATCGGGGGTCTGCCGCAGGCGAATATTGAGCTCGCGCAACTGGGTGGCACCCACGTCGCCCGGGGCGTCTGTCATTACACAGTGTGCACTCTGGGTTTTGGGGAACGCAATAACGTCGCGGATGGAGTGGGTACCCGTCATCAACATCACCAGGCGGTCCAGACCAAAGGCCAGCCCACCGTGCGGGGGAGCACCGTACTGCAGGGCCTTGAGCAGGAAGCCGAATTTTTCTTCCGCCTCCGAATCGCTGATACCCAGTATGCGGAAAACCGTCTCTTGCATTTCTCGATCATGGATACGGATACTACCGCCGCCCAATTCAGTCCCGTTGAGCACCATATCGTAAGCACGCGATAGCGCGTGCTCCGGGTCGGCTGCCAATTCCTGCGGTGAGCAGGCCGGCGCCGTGAACGGATGGTGCAATGGCGTCCAGTTGCCCTGGCCGTCATCCTCGAACATGGGGAAGTCGACCACCCAAAGAGGTGCCCAGCCCTCGCTCACCAGGCCCTGGTCCTCTGCGACCTTGACCCGCAGGGCGCCCAATGACTCGTTGACGACCTTGGCGCGATCCGCGCCGAAAAAGACGATATCGCCGTTTTCCACCTCCAAACGGGACATCATCTCAGCAACAACGTCGTCGGGCATGAATTTCAGGATAGGAGACTGCAGTCCCTCGACCCCTGCCGCCAGGTCGTTGACCTTTATCCAGGCCAGTCCACGAGCGCCGTAAATGGAAACAAATTTGGTGTAGTCGTCGATCTCCTTGCGACTGATCGAGGCTCCACCGGGTATTCGCAGGGCTGCCACCCGTCCGGAGGGGTCGTCTGCAGGACCGCGAAACACCTTGAAGTCGACCTGTTGCATGAGATCATCCACAGAAACCAGTTCGAGCGGAATGCGCAGGTCGGGCTTGTCAGAACCATAGCGCGACATCGCCTCGGCGTAGGTCATGTGCGGGAATTCGCCCAGCTCTACGGCCAGAACCGACTGAAAAATCTCCCGAATCATACGCTCGGTGATCTCCATGATAGTGGCTTCGTCCAGAAACGAGCCCTCAATGTCGATCTGGGTAAACTCGGGCTGGCGGTCGGCGCGTAAGTCCTCATCCCTGAAACACTTGGCAATCTGGTAATAGCGATCGAAGCCAGACACCATGAGCAACTGTTTGAACAATTGTGGCGACTGGGGCAGAGCAAAAAACTGGCCAGGGTGGGTCCGGCTGGGCACCAGGTAATCGCGTGCGCCTTCCGGAGTTGCCCGGGTCAGTATGGGCGTTTCGATATCCAGAAACCCGTTCTGGTCGAGAAAGTTACGCACGGCGGACGTAATGCGGGAGCGCTGCACCAGCTTTTGCTGCATCTCGGGGCGACGCAGATCCATGTAGCGGTAGTGCAGGCGCACGTCCTCGCCGACCGCGGTGTACTCATCGAGTTGGAATGGGGGGGTAGCGGCGCTGTTAAGGATTTCCAACTCCTTACCCAGCACCTCAATCTCACCGGTGGGCATTGCTGGATTAACCGTGCCCTCACCGCGCGCCCGCACTCGACCAGTCACTTTGAGGACATACTCACTGCGTACGCGATCCGCTCGCTCGAAGTGTTCCTCAGTATCGGGGTCAAATACGACCTGCACGATGCCCTCGCGGTCGCGCATATCAAGAAAGATGACGCCGCCGTGGTCGCGACGCCGGTCTACCCAGCCGCAAAGGGTAACGGTTTCGTCAATGTTGTCTGTTCCCAGGGCGCCGCAATAGTGACTGCGCATAGTTAGGTTCCGTTGTTGGACTAATGGCCCCGCCGGGGCCGGATGTCAGGCAGTGGTATTACTTTCGCCTGTCTTTTTGGTGCCGCTGTCGCCGCCAGCCGGAGCCGCAGCGCTTTTGTCGGTCTTGTTGGTATCGGCGCCGCCAGCGAGGTTCTTTTTGTCTCCGGTTTTGAAGTCGGTCTCATACCAACCGCCACCTTTGAGGCGAAATGCGGCCGCCGACACCTTTTTGCGTAGGCTGTCCTTGTGACAATCGGGACAGCTGACCAAGGGGGCATCGCTGATCTTCTGCAGGGCCTCGAACTCATGCTCACAGGCCTGGCACTGGTACTCGTATATAGGCATGGGTCTTGATTGCCCTCAAACACGCATGAACGCTGAAAATTGAGGCGCGGATTTTACCCCATGAGGCAAGGCAGGCCAAGCGTGGCCAAACTGGAATTCAGAGGCAAGGAAACCCCGCGCACGAGGTGCGCCGGGGTTTTAACATGGCTACCCGGCCGTTCAGCCGACCGGGGCGAGGGTGTCGTCGCCTAGGAGGCGGCGAACTCCTTCATTTTCTTCAATGGACGTACTTTCACAGCCACGCTAGCTGGCTTGGCCTTGAACGTAGTCTCTTCACCAGTGAAGGGGTTAATGCCCTTGCGAGCCTTTTTGGCCGGCTTCTTCACGGTGGTAATCTTCATCATTCCGGGGATAGTGAATTCACCCACTGAGCGCTTCTTGATGCTGCGCTCGATCAGCAGATCCATCTCATCCATAACCGAAGAGACCTGCTTTTTGGTCAGCCCGGTGCTGTCTGCGAGACTCGCAACAATCTGGCTCTTGGTCATTTTCTGCTTCAGAGCCGGTGCCGCCTTCTTAGCTGGAGCTGCTTTTTTCTTGGCTGCTGCTTTTTTGCGAGCGGGAGCCTTCTTTGCTGCTGCCTTTTTCTTCGCGGGAGCTTTCTTCTTTGCTGCTTTTTTCGTAGCCATGTTATTTTCAACCTTCACTTAGTTAAGACACAGTTATGTGATCAACCCGGACCGCTCGTCTCCCCTAACCACGAAAACACGCCGCCGCAAGTCTCTGCGATTTTATAATCCATGAAACACTGCAATACAAGTGTTTTCGAACCTCGAGGGCAAAAAAACCCCTATTTTTTATGTCTTTTCGTAAATCGGACTGTATCAAAACAGTGCACCGAGGCCTCTGGCACACCAAAGCAAACGCAATAGCGGGCAATAACGTTGGCTCAAACCCGGTTCACACGTAAACTAAGCCACCTCTTTGACCCTCTTCGAGCGAAATCGAAACATGCGAACGAGCAACTTCCTCATCGCCACCCAAAAAGAAACACCAGCCGACGCAGAGGTGATCAGTCACCAGCTGATGTTGCGCGCTGGACTGATTCGTAAACTGGCTGCGGGACTTTACACATGGCTGCCGCTTGGCTTGAGAGTGCTGCGCAAGGTCGAGACTGTCGTGCGTGAAGAAATGGACCGCACCGGTGCCCAGGAAGTCAGTATGCCGGTGGTGCAACCAGCAGAACTCTGGCACGAATCAGGACGCTGGGAGCAGTATGGGCCCGAGCTGCTGCGCATCAAGGACCGTCACGAGCGTGACTTCTGCCTGGGACCCACTCATGAGGAGGTGATCACCGAGCTGGTGCGCAATGAAATTAAAAGTTATAAGCAGCTCCCTGCAAATTTCTACCAGATACAAACCAAGGTCCGCGACGAGATCCGTCCTCGCTTTGGCATCATGCGTTCACGCGAATTCCTGATGAAGGACGCCTACTCTTTTCACTGTGACCAGGCCTCGCTGGAGGCCACTTACCAGGACATGCACCGGGCCTACAGCACCATCTTCAGCCGTCTGGGGCTGGATTTCAGACCGGTTATCGCGGACACCGGCAGCATCGGTGGCAGCGGCTCCCATGAATTTCACGTACTGGCCGATTCCGGCGAAGACGATATTGCCTTTAGCGATAGCAGTGATTACGCCGCCAACGTAGAAATGGCCGAGGCACTGGCACCCGCTGGCGACCGGCCAGCTCCCTCAGCCGAACTCAGCGAGGTCGAGACACCGGGCATAAAGACAATCGACGAGGTGGCAAACCTGCTCGACCTACCGGTAAGCAGTACCGTCAAAACACTGGTGGTGGAAGGCGAAGAAGAAGGCCAGTTGGTTGCCCTGGTCCTGCGCGGTGATCACAAGCTCAATGCGATCAAAGCGGAAAAGCTGCCGGGAATCGCCTCTCCACTGCGCATGGCAGAGGAGGAAAGTGTCGCCAACGCCTGCGGCGCCGGCTTTGGCTCCCTGGGGCCTGTGGGGCTCTCCCTGCCGGTGGTCGTTGACCGCAGCGCCGCTGCACTGGCCGACTTCTGCTGCGGGGCCAATCGTGACGGGTATCACTACACGGGCGCCAACTGGGAGCGCGACGCCACCCTGGCAAGGGTCGAAGATATCCGGGACGTGGTTGCCGGCGACCCCAGCCCCGATGGTAATGGCCAGCTATCGATCAAACGGGGAATCGAGGTGGGCCATATTTTCCAGCTCGGCTGCAAGTACAGCGAATCCATGAATGCCCGATTCCTCGATGAAAACGGCAAGAACAACACGATGATCATGGGCTGCTATGGCATCGGGGTCAGCCGGGTAGTGGCCGCCGCAATCGAGCAAAACCACGACGACAAGGGCGTTATCTGGCCGGCGGCGATGGCGCCGTTTCAAGTGGCGATCGTCCCGCTCAACATGCAAAAGTCAGAGTCAGTAGCGAGCTGCGCCAACGACCTGTACGACGCCTGTATCGCGGCGGGTATCGAGGTATTGATGGACGACCGCAACGAACGACCGGGTGTCAAATTCGCCGATATGGAGCTGATCGGTATTCCACACAGGCTGGTTATCGGCGACCGGGCACTGGCTGATGGCCAGGTCGAATACAAGGGCCGCACCGACAGTGACTCCCAACTGTTGCCGGTAGACCAGGCCCTGGCCTTCCTTCAGGAGACGCTGTCCTAGGTGCCGGATCTTGTGCGCCTGCCGATAGTACTCGCGGGTCTGCTGATGCTGGTCCTGAGCCAGACGGCGCTCGCCCAACCGCAAGATGATGCGGAGCGGGCCGAATTACGCAGCTTTCTCGACGCCACTATCAACAGCGCTGACAGCTTCCAGGACCGCTATGACGCCGAGGTCTGGCTGGTCGACATGTCAAATCGCCTGACCCGGTTTGTCGACGCGCCGGAGCACCGCCTCGAACTGCTGCGCCAAATCCACGCGGCCGCAAGCCGCGCTGAACTGCCGCCGGAGCTGGTGCTTTCGGTCATCGAGGTGGAGAGCCATTTTGATCGATTTGCCATCTCGTCGGTCGGAGCCCAGGGGATGATGCAGGTCATGCCGTTCTGGAAGGATGAGATCGGTCGGCCCGATGACAACCTGACGGTCAACAAAACCAACTTCGAATACGGATGCCGTATTTTGCAGTTCTACCTGCAGCGTGAAAATGGCCACCTGCACAAGGCCCTGGCACGCTATAACGGCAGCGTTGGCAGTCGTCGCTACAGCGACAAGGTGTATCGGGCCTGGCGCGATCACTGGCGCACAGAGCCGCTCAACTGGATTGACTGAAGTCCGCTAGCGGTAGCTGCCGGGGGACTGTCCTGTCCACTTCTTGAAAGACCGATGAAAGGCACTGGGGTCACTGAAACCGACCTGCTCGGCCACCTCGCTCACCGTGAGTCCATCACGACTAAGCAGGGAGATCGCCACGTCTCTGCGGGCATTGTCCTTGATGCGCTGATAGGAGGTTCCCTCCCGCTCCAACCTGCGACGCAGGGTCCGCGCCGACATATTCAGCAAGTCGGTTAACTCCTCGAAGCTGGGCATCTCATCGCGAAAGTCGTCACCGAGAATCTCCCGGATGCGGTGCGTAATGCTGAGTGTGCTGGCCATGGGTTCGATGACGATGTGGTACGGCGCCAACTTCAGGAACTCCTCGAGCTGCGCCTCGCTGCGTACCAGCTCTGCATCGAGGTGACGGGCACTGAAACTGACCGCGTTCAGGGACTGGTCATAGCTGACCGGACAGGGAAAGAAATGACGTATTCCAGCGAGAAATTCCGGCTGCGAGCCGGCGCAGGAGGCACTGGTAATGTCGATATGCTGGCCGATCAGCCAACCACAGAAGCGCAACCACATCGCCAGGCTACAGAGCACGCTGTGCTGGTTTTCGGACTGATCATCCTCGGACAGGTAGGTCAGTGTGGCTTCCTTGCGTTCTTCATCAACAATCAACTCATTGACCACGTTCGCGCCCAGCCGCACGCGGCAGCAGGCATTGAACTCGATGGCGCGGCGCAGGGCGACCTCAAAGCTGGCGCTGTTGAGCATGCTCAGCGCAATCATGCGGGTCGTACCCACCGGGGTCTGCGCATCTGGCATGGCGCCACCGGATTCATCGCCGAGTTGCCGGAACAATTGCATACAGAGGCGACTGTACTGCTCTCGCGAGACAAAGGCGGTCTGGGCGTGTTGCCGCAGCGGGTCAAAGGGGAAGTTGGCATCGCGCAGCATCTGGTCAACATCGCGGTTGTGGGCGCGCGCCTGCTGCAGCAGCGCCCGCGTAAACTCCATGGGCACCGCCTCGTTGTAGATTCCGGCATTGTCGATCGTCGTAGAGGGCATCAGTATTCCCAGGCCAACAGGCGGGCGATTATACCTCTTGGGCAACATAAACCCGAATGCGCGGGACGATTTGACTTATCTCCAGCGCCTCCCCAATATGCCCTGAGGGGATACGCGGGCATCATAAGTACCGAATGACCGACATACAACAGCTGAGCAAGTGGAACCGGGATATTTCACGGGCCATCGCCGCGCTCGGAACCGAGGAATTCTTCGCTGAGCTGATCGCGGCGGTTAGCGGGCAGGTCCGGATCGACTATCCGCAGATATGGCTGTATCACCGGGACCTGCCACCCCGGGTGCTGTATCACGAAATACCTGAGGAAGGCATCGCGTCCCAGATCGATCAGTACCTGGATGGCCCGTACCAGGAGGATCCGTTTTACCAGGCCTCAATGAACCAGCCTCGCTCCAAGATTTACCGGCTGTCGCGCCTGACTGCAGGCAAGCTGCACGATTCGACCTACTACCAGGAATATTATGCCGACACCGGCACCGTCGACGAGGCCATTTACCTGGCCAAGCTGGGCGGTGGCAATGTCATCAACCTGAGCATGATGCGCTTGCCACGCCACGGTGAGTTCAGCGACGAGGATTACGAAGCCTTGTACCTGCTGGCCGAACCGGTCTCAGAACTGCTCAAATCCCACAGCGAGCACGGTAACTTCGCCGTCAGCAACCTGCTGCAACCCGGGATAGATCACCAGATCGACCTGGCCTTTCGCACCTTCGGCCAATCCATCCTGTCTCCCCGCGAAAAGGATGTGCTGGAGTTGATGCTGCGGGGCTATGGCACCGACACCTCGGCCGAGCGCCTCGATATCGCGGTTGAAACCGTCCGCCGGCACCGCAAGAGTATTTACCGAAAACTGGACGTCAACTCCCAGACTGACTTGTTCTCTCTCTTTATTAACGCCATGTCGTGCATGGGCGAGGCCGGCGGAGAGGACCCACTGACCATTTACATGGCGCCGCGGTAAGCGGCCTACGGCGGGGCTTGCCCAAGTTGGGGCATTGATGCCCGGGGCCCAAAACACGATAGTGCACGCTTACCGGTAACCGATCGGTGTACGCATGTCCCTGGAAGCGGACTGGTTCCTCAGGGCCCACCCCGAAATAACAACAATTGAAGCGCTGCTGCCGGATTGCAATGGCATCATGCGCGGCAAGTGGCTGCCCCGGCACAAGCTGGGCAAGATCTTCGACGGCGAACTAAAACTTCCCAAAACTGCGCTCAGCCTGGATATCTGGGGTCGCGATGTGGAGGAGCTGGTATTCGCCTCCGGCGATGCCGATGGTATCTGCCGCCCGGTAGAGGGCTCTCTACTGCCCACACCCTGGTCTCCTGATGCACAACACGGGCAAGTCATGTTGTCGATGTTCGACGGCGACGGCACGCCCTACATGGGTGATCCGCGCCATGTGCTGAAACAGGTTGTCTCCCGTTTCCAGGAAGCCGGCTGGAAACCGGTGGTCGCGGCTGAGCTGGAGTTCAGCCTTGTACACTGGGACAGCAGTATCCCAGGCCATACCTGCCCCTCGCCCGAGGGAGGTACCCCGGTCGGTGGCAACATGTACAGCCTGGATGTCTTCAACCAGCACCAGGAAATGATGGAAAACCTGCGCACCGCCTGCGAGCTTCAGGATCTGCCCTTTGACGGCGTGGTCAAGGAGTCCGCGCCCTCCCAGTACGAAATCAATATGCAGCATGTCGACAGCCCGGTACTGGCCGCCAAGCAGATCATGATGATGAAGCGGCTGATCAAGGGGGTTGCCGGCAAATACGGCCTGGTCGCCAGTTTTATGCCCAAGCCCTTCGAAGAGGAAGCCGGCAACGGCATGCACGTGCACTGCAGCGTCCTCGATGAGCAGGGCAACAATATCTTCGACGACGGCACGGAACGCGGGACGCCTTTACTCCACCATGCGATTGCGGGTTGCCTGGACCACATGGCCGACTCAGTAGCGATCTTCGCACCCAGTTTCAATGCCTATCGCCGCTTCCAACCGGGGTCGCATGCGCCTACCTTTCCCAGCTGGGGCTACGAGAACCGTACCGTCGCGGTGAGAGTACCCGCAGGCAATCCTGCTGCGCGCCGGCTTGAACATCGCGTTGCCGGATCCGACGCCAATCCCTACCTGCTGTTTGCCGTTTTGCTGGCGTCCATGCTCGATGGGATCGAACAGAAAGCAACGCCTCCCAAGCCCATCACCGGCGACGGATACTCGCAAGAGACCGCCACCCTGCCCGTCTATATGCAGGACGCACTCCATCTATTCCGGGAATCGGACTTCATCCGGGCCGCCCTGGGCGGCGAATTACAGCGGATTTTCACCCTCACCAAGGAGCAGGAAGTCGCTGAATTCCGCAGCCGGGTAACCACTCTCGAGTACCAGAGCTACCTGGAGCGACTGTAACACCAGGCTTTGTAATACTGGACGGCAGCCGCCGCCAATGTCACAATGCCCCTTCCGTAGTTTGATCAAAAATTATGCAACATTTGCAGGACTACTGCCGCCCGCTGCTGGCCATTTTGCTGACTGTCGCGATGCTGGCACCCGCCACAGGCTACCCCTCGAAAGAGGAGGCCCAGAACTGTGCCCAGGCCCTGGGCCAGCAGACTGTCGCTTCCGAAGACATGCTCGATAGCGAATTGCAGGTGCTTAGCTGGAATATACAGAAAGCCAGCAATCCTGGCTGGCAGGAAGACCTGTCAAATTTTGGCGGTGATATCCACCTGGCCTTTATCCAGGAGGCGTCCCTTGAGGCGCCCATCGCCCAGACTATACCGGTCCCCCTTTATCAGGCCTTCGCCGCGGGCTACACCTCCGCGAACCTGTCTACCGGGGTAATGACCCTGAGCAGCAGCTCACCCAGCCTTCACTGCAACCTGACGGCCTGGGAGCCCTGGCTGGGCACACCCAAGGCAACCAGTATCACCGAATATCCCCTCCGTGACCGGGACGAAAGACTGCTGGCCGTGAATATCCACGCGGTCAACTTCGCCATGGGACTGGAAGGCTTCAAAAAGCAGGTACACGCCCTGGGAGAGCTGCTCGACCAACACGATGGTCCCGCAATCATTGCCGGGGACCTGAACACCTGGAGCGCCAGCCGCCAGCAGTTGGTCGACGATTTTATGCGCGACCACGGCATGCTCGCTATCGACTTCACGCCGGATCTTCGCACCACGGCCTTTGGCCGGGCACTGGACCACATCTACGTGCGCGGCATGGAGCCCCGGGCTGCGGAAGTGATCCCGGTATCCAGCTCTGACCACAACCCCTTGCTGGTACGCCTGCAGATACTCTGATGCGCGGCTCTTTGACAGCCCTGCTACTGGCCTTTTGCCTGTCGTCCGCCCCTACCCTCGCTGATGAGTCGATGGATCCGGAGATCGCCTACCTGCTCACCTTTGTCGCCGACAGTGGTTGCGATTTTATTCGCAACGACACCAGCCACAATTCGGCGGACGCCGCCGACCATTTGAGACTGAAGTACCGGCGGGGCAAACGGTACGTCAATAATGCGGAACAGTTCATCGATCGACTGGCCAGCGAGAGCTCCTGGACCGGTAAGCCTTATTCGGTGAGCTGCTCGGGTGAGTCGGAGCCTGCACGAGCCTGGCTGCACAGGGCGTTGGATGACTACCGCGCCACCCGCGGCGCCTGACCCAAGATAACGGGTCGCAAGCCCGGTTACCTCAAGCCGTATGGCCGATTTCCGCCGATGCCGTCAGCCGCTCGCGTTCCAGCCGCCTGGCCAGGGAGAATGCGGCCATCATCGCCAGCACACCGAACAGCGTCGCTCCCAGCGCCTCACCGGCGAACACTCCCGGTGCGCCGTACCAGCGTGAGCCAAAGTAAACCGCGGGAATCACACCCAATAGTACCTTGCCGAAATTGAAGGCCGTGGCCCAACGCGGATGGCCCAGGTTGTTGAAGCTGGCATTGGCCACAAACAAGGCGCCATTGAAAATAAATACGCCAACGAGCCAGTAGGTGTAGAAATAGATGAGCTCGGCCGCCGTTTCGCTGGCGGCAAACACCTGCACAATGACATCAGCACAGGATGCCAGCAGCAGCCATACCAGGGAGACGTACACTACGTTGAAAATCATGGCATCGCGCAGGGTACTGCGCACCCGCTGGTAGAGGCCGGCGCCCGCATTCTGTCCGATTATCGGCCCCACTGCCCCGGAGAGGGCGAAAATAGCGGCGAAGGCCACCGGGGTTATCCGGCCCATAATGGCGGCGCCGGCAACGGCGCTATCTCCAAATTGCGACATGGTGCGCAACACGAAGCTGTTGCCGATTGGCGTTGCCAGGTTGGTCAATACCGCGGGGCCGGCGATGGTCAGGATGGGACCCAGGTCTGTACGAAACTCGGTGTAACTGACCCGCTTTGGCATACGATGCACGCTGTGCAGTGCCCGCCAGGCAAGGACCAATACCACAATCCGGGATACCACCGAGGCCCAGGCAGCCCCTTCAAGACCCCACCCGAAGGTGAATATAAACAGGGGATCCAGCGCGGCATTGAAAAATGAGCCGATCACCGTGGCCCACATCGCGCGGCGGGCATCGCCGATCGCTCGCACCCCGGCCGCCGCGCTCATTCCGATCACCAGGATGGGAATACTGGGCAACATGATGCTGCCATAGCGAATGGCGAACTCCAGGGTCTGGCCGCTGGCTCCCAACAGGGCCAGCAACTCCGCCAGGTAGAACCAACCCAGCAGGCTGATCACCAACGAGGCACCCCCATTGAACAACAAGCCGCTGGTGCAGTAACGCCGCGCCAGATCGCGGTTGCGGGCGCCCTCGGAGCGGGCCACCAGCGCACCCAGCGCTATCTGCAGACCAATGGAAACGGACACAAGAAAATAGACCAGCGTGCCGGCAAAACCGACGGCAGCTACCAGGGCTTGCTCGCCCAGTAGCGTGAGGAAGTACATGTCGATCAGGTCTACGCCGAACATGGCGAGCAGGGCCGTGGCACTGGCCGCGGTCATCGCCACTATGTGGCGCATGGTCGAGCCACGGGTGAAAACGGCCTCACTCACCACTGGGGCCGGCCCTTCGCGCTATCAACAAGTGGCATCGTGGCCGGCACTATGGCTCTCTACCTGCTCAAACCCCGTATTCTAAAGCAAAACCGCGGCCGGGTTCTTCCACTTTACCGCCGACAGGCGGGGCAGGCACTGGCCAATACCGACTGACAGTGACACACTGGCCGGGGAGAGACTTTTTCCCCCAATAAAGTTACTATTCGCAGCCCTTTTTCCGAGGCAACCTGAGCGACATGACCAGCCAAACCCGTAAGCCACCGCTGATCCTGGTAAATACGATCATTTTCATCGGCTTTCCCATCGCCGCCCTCCTGCTGGTGCCGCTGTGGGGTGTCTACCATGGCTACGATAGCTTCCAGTGGCTCTGGGCCCTGGCGTTCCTTTATCTCAATGGCATGTCTATCACCGGTGGCTATCACCGACTGTGGGCCCATAAGTCCTACGAGGCCAGCCCCGCGCTGAAATGGTTCTTCGCTTTCTGGGGTGCCGGCGCCCTGCAGAACAGCATCCTGATCTGGGCATCCGATCATCGCCGCCATCACCGTCACGTGGACGACAACGAGCAGGACCCCTACTCAGCCGGCCGCGGTCTCTGGTTCAGCCATATCGGCTGGATGTTGCGGGATTATTCGACCAACGAGCCAGACTTCAGCAATGCCAAAGACCTGCAGCGGGACAATATCGTGATGTGGCAGGACAAGCACTACGTGGCCCTGACGACTTTCATGAACCTTGGCCTGCCGCTGCTGCTGGGTGTCTGGCACGGCGATATCATCGGCACCCTGCTGCTGGTGGGCCTGCTGCGCCTGGTCGTCAATCACCACGTTACCTTTTTCATCAACTCGCTGGCCCATTACTGGGGAAGTCGACCTTACACCGAGGAAAACTCCGCCCGGGATAACGGCTTCCTTGCCTTCCTGACTTACGGTGAGGGCTATCATAACTACCACCATATTTTCCAAACCGATTACCGCAATGGCATCCGCTGGTGGCAATGGGATCCCACCAAGTGGATGATCAGCCTGTGCTCGCGAATTGGCCTGGCGAGCAACCTGGTGCGCATACCCGATTTCAGGATTCAGCGCGCGATGCTCGACACCCAGTTCAAGCACGCGCGCGACCAGCTAGAGCAGAACAACAGCAGCGAGCCGTTACGCGCCACCCTGGAACGCGAGTACCAGTTGTTTACCGAATCTATCAACCAGTGGAAATCCCTGCAGGCAGGCCGCTATGAGCGTAAGGTCGCGGAGCTTGAGGACGCCCTAGAGGCCCGCAAGCTGCGCCTCCAGCAGACCTGGGAAAGCGCAGCCCTGCGCACCAAGCTGAAGGAGCTGGAATATTCGCTGAAGATGCAGCGCAAGCGATTGAACCTGCTGATCGAGCAGGTACAGGTGCAGGCGGCGTTCGCCCAGCCGGCCTGAAGGCATTAATACCCCGGGGGTGATCATCACCCCCGATGATCTTTCGCTGGTGTGCTTGCGTATATCCAGCGGAACAACACAGACAACCCAGAGGGTGGGGAACGCCATGAGTAATACTGTCTACGACTTCAGTTGCCAGACTACGTCCGGTGACGAAAAACCCATCAGTGATTTTAAAGGCAAGGTTCTGTTGGTCGTCAATACGGCCTCCAAGTGCGGCTTTACGCCGCAGTTTGCCGGCCTTGAAGCACTGTATGAGAAGTACCGCGACCAGGGCCTGGAGGTGCTTGGGTTCCCCTGCAACCAGTTTGGCAAGCAGGACCCCGGCTCCAATGACGAGATCACCGAGTTTTGCCAGCTCAACTACGGCGTCAGCTTTCCGATGTTTGGCAAGATCGAAGTCAATGGCGGTGGCGCAGACCCGCTATTCAAACACCTCAAGTCAGAGGCCCCCGGCGCACTGGGCACCGAGGCGATCAAGTGGAACTTCACCAAGTTCCTGATCGACCCCTCCAGAAAAGTGCTCAAGCGCTACGCGCCAAAAACCAAGCCCGAGGACATTGCCGCTGACATCGAGGCACTACTGGCCTGATCGACCCGCCTGCCCCGCCTTGCTCAATGCTCGCGGGTGGCGCGAAACTCGATATCAGGCCAACGCTCTTCCATCAAACTCAGGTTGACCCGGGTCGGTGCCAGGTAGGTGAGGTGGTTACCGCCGTCCAGAGACAAGTGCTCTGCGGCCTTCTTGCGGAACTCTTCCAGTTTCCGCGCATCCTCGCAGTACACCCAGCGGGCGGTGTAGACATTCACGGGTTCATAAATGGCCTCCACCTTGTATTCATCCTGCAAGCGGTAGGAAACCACGTCAAACTGCAACTGACCCACCGCGCCGACCACCAGTTCTGAGGAGCTAAGGGGAGCGAAGACCTGGGTGGAGCCCTCCTCGGACAACTGTTGCAGGCCCTTCTGCAGCTGCTTTGACTTCATGGGATCGCGCAGGCGGATGCGCCTGAACAGCTCCGGTGCAAAATGCGGGATGCCGGTAAACTGCAACTCTTCACCGCCGGTAAAGCTATCCCCGATCTGGATGGTGCCGTGGTTGTGCAGGCCAATAATATCGCCTGACACGGCCTCCTCCACCAGCACACGCTCACCGGCCTTGAACGTGACCGCATCGGCAATCTTTACGTCTTTGCCCACTCGCACATGACGCATTTTCATGCCTTTACTGTATTTGCCGGAGCAGACCCGCATGAAGGCGATACGGTCACGATGGCGCGGATCCATATTGGCCTGGATCTTGAAGACAAAGCCGGTAAATCCGGGTTCCATCGCATCCACCTTACGCTCCATGGTATCGCGATCCAGGGGCGCGGGTGCCCATTCGACAAAGTCGTCCAGCATTTCACGCACCCCGAAGTTACCCAGGGCGGTGCCGAAAAATACCGGGGTGAGCTTACCGGCCAGGAATGCCTCCAGATCGAAGCTGTGACTGGCGCCTCTTACCAATTCGATTTCCTCGACGAAATCGGCGTAATCCTCGCCCAGCAACGCCCGTGCATCGTCGCTATCGAGGCCCTCTATCCGGTCATCAGCTGCCTGCACCGCGCCCTGGCCTGGTGTGTACTTGTGGATGACATCGGTATACAGGTTGTAAACGCCCTTGAAAAACCCGCCCATACCGATAGGCCAGTTTATAGGCGCCCCCTCGATATCGAGCACCTCTTCGATTTCGTCAACCAGGTCAATAGGGTCACGGATATCCCGGTCCATTTTGTTGACGAAGCTGATAATCGGGGTATCGCGTAGCCGACAGACATTCATCAGTTTGATGGTTCGGTCCTCCACACCCTTGGCTCCATCGATCACCATCAACGCGGAATCCACAGCGGTGAGTGTTCGGTAGGTATCCTCGGAGAAATCCTCGTGGCCCGGAGTATCCAGAAGGTTTACGGTGCGCTCGCGGTAAGGAAACTGCATAACCGAGGAGGTGACTGAAATCCCGCGCTCCTGTTCCATACTCATCCAGTCTGAGGTCGCGTGGGGGCCCTTCTTACCCTTGACGGTACCGGCCACCTGGATAGCGTTGCCCAGCAGCAGCAACTTTTCGGTGATCGTGGTCTTGCCCGCATCGGGGTGGGAAATAATGGCGAAAGTGCGCCGCGATGCGATCGCTTGATCGAGTTCTGACATGGGTGGTACCGGTAAAAAAGCGCGGATTATACGCCCTTTACGGTGATGCTGCAGTGCCTGACCGGGTGCCTTCCAATGCCTGGGCCGAGTCCAGCATCGAGGCAAGGATCGCGGTCAAGCGATCGCCGATCTCGTCCATGGGCGGCACCTGTCCCGGCAGGCACTGGGCTATGGAGGTGACCGCCAGGCCCTCAAATCCGCAGGGGTTGATACGCTGAAACGGTTCCAGGTCCATGTCGACATTGAGCGCCAGGCCGTGGTAACTGCAACCCCGCCGTACCCGCAATCCCAACGATGCGATTTTGCTGTTATCGGTGTACACACCGGGGGCATCAGCTCGCGGCACCGCCTCAATACCGTACTCGGCAAGCAGCGCGATGATACCCTCCTCGATCAATGTCACCAGTGAGCGCACACCCATGTTGCGTCGACGCACATCGACCAGTAGATAGACGACCCACTGCCCCGGACCGTGATAGGTCACCTGCCCGCCGCGATCCACCTGCACCACGGGAATATCGCCCGGCGCGAGGACATGTTCGGCTTTGCCGGCCTGACCCTGGGTAAATACCCGGGGGTGCTGGAGCAACCACAACTCGTCGGGGGTATCCGAATCCCGCTCGTCCGTGAAAAGGCGCATGGCATCAAGCGTTGGCTGATACTCGACCAGGCCCAGCTTCCTGATCAGCGGTGTATGCATAGACACGCGATCAGATGACCATCTGCACCAGGCCGGTGGCCATCAGGTCCTTATGCAGAGCCTTGAGCTGGTCAGGGCCGGTGGCCGTGATCGTGATATTGATGGAGTGGAAAGTGCCCTTGCTGCTCTCCTTCACCAGAATGGATTCCTGGTCGAATCCCGGAGCGTGGCGCTCGAACACAGCGATCACAACCGAGCGCAACTGCTCGACGTTGCGGCCCAGCACCTTGATAGGATAATCGCAGGGGAATTCAATCTTGGGGGGTTCGGGTTCCTGGCTCATAGCCGTTTTTGAACCTCCATCAGGCGCTGAACAGGCTGGCGATCCACATCAGCACCATATCCCACAGACGGGCGAAGAAACCGCCGGGTTCAACGGACTGCAAGGCAACAATCGGCGCCTGGTAAACCGTTTCGCCTTCTATGCTCAGGGTAACGGAGCCCAGTTCATCACCGACCGCGATGGGCGCCACGATTTCGTCTGGCAATTGGATGTCAGTTTCGAGGTTTTTCTTACGACCCCGAGGTAGGGTTACGATGGCCGCGTCGGCGATACCCACCGACAGGTAATCCTCCTGGCCTTTCCAGATTCGCGGTTGCTCCAGCTCTTCCCCGGCCTCAAACAGCTTGGCGGTTTCAAAGAAACGGAAACCATAATTGAGCAGGCTCTTCGCTTCGTTCTTTCGGGTATTGGGGCTCTTGGTACCCATAACCACAGCGATAAGGCGCATATCGCGACGCTCAGCCGAGGCCACCAGACAATAGCCCGCCTCCTTGGTGTAGCCCGTTTTCAGACCATCAACCGAGGGGTCCTCACCGAGCAGGCTATTGCGGTTGTACTGGCGGATATCGTTGTAGGTAAACTCGCGCTCCTTGTAAATCGCGTAATGCTCCGGATGATCGAGAATCAAGCCGGCAGACAGGGTTGCCAGGTCACGGGTGGTTACCATGTGCTGGGGGTCGGGCAGGCCGTGGGAGTTCACGAACCAGGAGTCCCGCATACCCAGGGCTTCGGCATGGCCATTCATCATATCGGCGAACGCGGCCTCGTTACCCGCCAGGTGCTCCGCTACGGCGACCGTGGCGTCATTGCCGGAAGAAATGACAATACCGCGCTCCAGGTCAGCAATGGATACGTCCTTACCCGGCTCGATCCACATCAGCGAAGACCCGTTGAACAGCGGGTTCTGGGACCAGGCATTCTCACTGATCGACACCATGTCGTCCCGGCTAACCCGGCCGGAATCAATCTCGACCGCCAGCACATAGCCAGTCATCATCTTGGTCAGACTCGCCGGCGGCAGTGGCACATCCTCGTTCTCCGCAGCCAACACAGCCCCGCTATTGGCATCGATAAGAATATAGGCCCTCGCAGACACTTGCGGCGGCGCCGGCATAATAGTCGCCGCCCCCACCGTGAAAGACGATAAAAGCAGAACCAGTAACAGGGGCAATCGCATCATAAAAGGCGCAACCTTGGGGAACAAAAATGAGAAGTAAAATGGTACCGCATGCTCAGGCACAGCGAAAGAAATCCGGTGTCAGTCTGGAGGACATCAAAGCGGCCGCTCAGGGCAGGGGCTGCCCGCCACCATAACCGCCGGACTCCAGTTGCTGCTGCACCACGAGCAGTTCTTCGTGATTCGCGACCGGCCCCACGCGAACCCGGTACAGGAGTTTGCCGCCGGATTCCACCGGACTGACGGTTACCGGCACCGACAGCTTGGTCGCCAGCTCGCCGCGTAAACGCTCTGCTGAAGCCTCTGAACCGTACGCCCCCATTTGAAGGTAGCGGTAATCACCCCCACTGCCGCGGCGATCGTCTACCCCGGCGATATTGAGCACCTCCACCTCTACCGGCGCAGTACCACGCTCCATGTAGCCCAACCGCACGGCGGCACCGTAAGACAGGTCGATGAGTCGGTCGGCGTGAAACGGGCCGCGATCGTTAACCCGCACTACCACGCTGCGCTGGTTGTCCAGGTTGGTCACGCGCGCATAACTGGGTATGGGCAAAGTTTTGTGTGCGGCGCTCGCGGCATAAAGATCGAAAATCTCGCCATTGGAGGTCTTGTGACCGTCAAACTTGGTGCCATACCAGGAGGCTATGCCCTGTTCCCGGTAATTCCGGTAGTCGTCGAGGACCTCGTAGGTGACCCCGTTCACCGTGTAAGGCGTTTTATTGCCGGCATCGAGAATGGGGTCGGCCCGAGGCACCGCATCAGCGACATCTTCAGGCCTGATATGCCTCTCCGGCGCGCCGTCGTGCGCATCGGGGTAGCGGGATATGGGTGGCGGCACCTCCTCGGTGTCGGGCGTGGTGCAGGCAGTGACAAATGCGATGATCAGGAGCAGGGCCGCAAGGCCCGCGGTCACCCTCATTCAGCCGCTCCAGCGGCGATCCGCTGACTCAACTGGTACACGCTCATGGCGTACATGGCGCTGTGGTTATAGCGCGTCGTGACATAGAAATTGTGCAGCCCCAGCCAATACTCATAGCCATCCTCCAGCTCAAACTTCATCGCCACCGCGCTGGCCGTGGGCTCGAGGTCATCATCACTGACCACACCGGCAGCGGCAAACTCCGCTACTGTGAACTTGGGTTTCAGGTCGGCCCGGGTTCTGACAAACCACTCCTCGGTGACGTCGGGCGAAGCGGTTGCCGCGGCAACCACCTGCTCGCCGGGGCGCCAGCCATGGGCCTTGAAATAGTTGGCGACACTGCCGATGGCATCAACCGGATTGTTCCAGATATCGATCAGCTCGTCGCCGTCAAAATCAATGGCATAACTTCGATAGCTGCTGGGCATGAATTGCCCATAGCCCATCGCGCCAGCGTAAGAGCCTTTCAGCTCCAGTGGGTCCAGTCCCTGGTCGCGGGTAAGGATAAGGAAATTTTTGAGCTCGGAGGTAAAAAACTCGGAACGCCGGGGGTAATCAAATGCCAGGGTGGACAGCGCATCAATGACCCGGTAGCTGCCAGTAATCCGCCCGTAGTAGGTTTCGACCCCAATAACGGCAACAATAATCTCGGCGGGCACACCGGTTTCCCTTTCCGCACGCGCGAGCGTGTCGCGATGCTCCGCGTAAAACTCCAGCCCCTGACGCTCGCGTTTATCGGTGACGAAGATTTCGCGGTAGTCGTACCACGGCTTGGTTTTTTCTGCCGGCCGGGATATTGCTTCGAGAATGCTGTCCTTACGCTCAGCCTCGCCAAACACCTGTTGCAGCTCTTCTCGCTGGAAGCCCTCCTCGGCCACCAGTTCGTCGATCAGCGCCTGGGCGGCTTCATGATCGCCGTAATCATCGCCCCCAAAAGACAGGGCGGACCAGAGGCTGGACATGGCCAGGGTCATTTTCAACAATTCAGGCATAGCACGGGGCTCGTTGGACAAAAAAGGACGGGCAACCGGGAGCGGTTGCAACGTGGCTAACTGTGGGCACCAATTTTTTTCTCCGTACTGACGGCCATTAACAGGCCAAAACCGGCCATCAGGGTTACCACCGAGGTCCCTCCTGCACTGACCAGCGGCAGCGGCACACCAACCACCGGCAGCAAGCCAGCGACCATACCCATGTTAACAAAGATATAAACGAAAAACGTTAGCGTGAGGCTTCCCGCCAGCATTCTGCCGTAACTTGTCTGTGCCCGCAGACCAATCCAGAAGCCGCGCAAAAGGATAAGCAGGTAAATGGCCAGCAGCATGAGCACGCCGCGCAACCCAAACTCCTCGGCCAACACAGCAATGATGAAATCGGTGTGGCTTTCGGGCAGGAAGTCCAGCTGCGACTGGGTTCCGCTCAGCCAGCCCTTACCTTCCCAGCCACCGGAGCCAATAGCCGTCTTTGACTGGATTATGTTCCAGCCGGCACCCAGTTTGTCGCTCTCGGGATTGAGCAGGGTGAGGATACGCTGTTTCTGGTAATCCTTGAGTACGAACAGCCACACTGGCCAGGCCGAAGCAAAAGCAGCCAGCACCGCACCGAAGATATAGCGCCAACCAATTCCGGCCATGAACACCACAAACATGCCACTGGCGGCTATCAGCAAGGCGGTCCCGAGGTCTGGCTGTCGCAAGATTAGCCCCGAGGGAATGGCGATGATAATCAGGGAGCCGACGACATACTTGAATTTGGGGGGCAGAATACGCTCGGCCAGGTACCAACCGACAGTCATCGGCACCACCAGCTTCAGAATTTCGGAGGGCTGGAAACGAAAGCCCCCCACGGAGAGCCAACGTTGGGCACCCTTGGCGCCCACGCCAACGAACATCACCGCCACCAGCAGGGCCACGCCAAACAGGTAAAACCACGGTGCCCAGCGCCTATAACGCGCCAGGCTTATTTGCGAGGCCGCTATCATTACCACGTAGGCCACCAGGAAGTATCGCCCCTGGCGAATAACCGCACCCATGTCCTGCCCCGAAGCGCTGTACAAAACCGTCAGGCCATACGCCGTCAGGGCGAACAGCAGGAACAGCAGCGGCAAGTCAATGTGAAAGCGGCTGGCGGCACTGGGCGGCCTGGCAAGGTCCGCTGAACCCTCGGGCAATTGCCGGACATAATCGCCCATCAGCCGGCATCTCCGACCAGCCAGGTATCAATCACTTTACGCGCGATCGGATAGGCAGCACTGCTGCCGCCACCGTTCTCGACGATAACTGCCAGTGCAATGGTCGGCGCCTCGTAAGGGGCAAACGCGATGAACAGCCCGTGGTTGCGATGGCGTTCCGCTACCTCTTCTTCTTTATACACGGCATTCTGTGCAATACCGATGACCTGGGCGGTGCCCGTCTTGCCACCCACCTCGTATTGCATGCCCTTGGCTATCTTGCGTGCCGAGCCACGCGCGCTGTGGACAACGGCGTGCATACCCTCGTGGACCGCCTGCCAGTTCTCCGGCTTTCCCGGTACTTTTTCCAGCAGTGGCGCCTCCAACGGCTCGCCGTCGATGGTTTTGACCAGTCTGGGGCTGCGATGTTCTCCCCGGGTTGCCAGCACGTTGGTCGCCACCGCCAGCTGCATCGGTGTGGTCAGCATATAGCCCTGCCCTATGCCCGCGCTCAGGGTCTCGCCGGGGTACCAGGGCTGTGCCATCGCATCGCGCTTCCAGCGCGTAGACGGCAACACGCCCCGTCGCTCGTTGGTGGTATCGACGCCGGTGCGTTCACCAAGGCCAAAGGGGTGCAGGTAATCGTACATTTTGTCGATTGTCAGCCGCCTGGCCAGGTCATAAAAGTAAACGTCGCAGGACTCGGCAATCGCCATATTGAGGTCAACGCGAGGTGCGTGCCCGGTACCGCGGATTTTAAGAATCCAGTCGCGATAACGCCGCGAGTCGCCCGGCAGCCGATACCAGCCCGGGTCCGGAACGGTGAAATCGGGCGTGACCAGTCCAGACTCGAGACCGGCCATTCCCATCATCGGTTTGACGGTAGAGCCGGGCGGGTATTGACCCTGCACAGCGCGATTGAACAGTGGCACGTCCGGGGAATCACGCAAGGCACCGTAGTCCTTGCTACTGATGCCGTTGACGAACAGATTGGTATCAAAGCCAGGCGTAGACACCAGGGCAAGAATGCCTCCCGTCAGCGGATCCATTGCGACAACGGCTCCGCGACGCCCCTCCAGGGCCTCATAGGCAGTACGCTGCAGTGCGATATCGAGATGCAGGGTCAGGTCCGCGCCCGGGGTTGGGTCGAATCGTTCCAGCACCCGCAGTACGCGGCCATGGGCGTTGGTCTCAACATTCTGGTAACCGACATCACCGTGCAGCAGATCCTCGTAGAATTTTTCCACGCCCACCTTGCCCACATGGAAGGTGCCCCTGTAGTCAGTTTCATCGAGCTCCCAGGATTCCTGCTCGTTGATCCTGCCAACATAGCCCAGGGCGTGGGAGAACAACTCGCCATGGGGGTAGTGGCGCTGCAACTGCGCATCCACCACCACCCCCGGCAGGCGGTGCCGGTTAACAGCCAGTTTCGCGCGCTCATCTTCCGTTAACCGAAAGCGCAGTGGCACCGCGTCGTAGGGCCGCCGGCGTTTGAGTTTCTCCTGGAACTTCTCCAGGTCAGTGTCGCTTATGGGAAGCAGCTCCCGCAGGGCGGCCAGCGTGGCATCGAGATCATCGACCCGTTCACGGACCACCGACAGGATATAGCTGGGGCGATTGTCAGCCAGCAAAATACCATTGCGGTCGTAGATCAGGCCACGCTTTGGCGGCAGCGGTTGCAACTGTACACGGTTGCGTTCCGACTGGGTCTTATAGGTCTCGTAGTGGGTTATCTGCAGGCTGTAATAGCGCACTGTCAGCAGGGCTAGCAAGCCACAGACTATCAACACGGCAGTCACCGTGCGGGCGCCATAGATTCTGGCTTCCCGGTGAGAATCCTTGAGAGTGACGTGTTGCGGCATTACGTATTCGGCCTGCCCCTGGGCGCGAAAACCTAGTCGCGATGATACGGGTGGTTGACGGTAATTGTCCAAGCCCGATAGAGCTGCTCAGCCAATAACACCCTGACCAGTGGGTGCGGCAGCGTCAGGGCACTCAGCGACCAGCGTTCATCGGCGCGCTGCAGGCACTCCGGGGACAGACCGTCCGGTCCGCCAATAAGCAGGCTGATATTGTCACCGGTCATCTGCCAGCCACGCAGTCGCTCGGCAAGCTGGCCCGTCGCCACGGGTTTTCCCTCAACATCCAGCGCAATAACCCGGTCACCCCGGGGGATGCCCTTGATCAATTGTTCACCCTCGCGGGCGCGAAGTTGGTCAGCCCGGGCATCCTTGCCTCTACGCGCCAGCGGTATCTCCCGCCACTCAAGCTGTAATTCCCGGGGTAATCGCTTCTGGTACTCCGCCACACCCTGGTTCACCCAGGCCGGCATCTTTCCGCCCACGGCCAGTACCGTGAAACGCATCAGTCGGGGCTATCGTGGCGGACCCAGAGTCGCTCCAGGTCGTAGAAGTCGCGGGTGGCAGGCAGCATCACGTGAACCACCACGTCGCCGAAGTCCACAAGTACCCACTCGCCGCCATCCTCGCCCTCGACTCCGATGGGGCGCATACCCTGCTTCTTGGCTTCAACGCTGACATTATTGGCCAGAGACTTCACATGCCGGTTGGAGCTGCCGCTGGCAATGACCAGGTAGTCCATCACATCAGTGAGTCCGGTGACATCGAGGGTTACGGTATTGATCGCCTTGAGGTCTTCGAGTGCGTCGACCACGAGGTCTTTGAGTGTGTCTGCTTCCATGCGGGGTTAGGCGGTGTGCGAATCGTTCATGCTGCCCGAATTCTCCTCAAGCGTAGAGCGCGTTTGTATGAATATAGTCTATTACCTCGTCGGGAAGCAGGTAACGAACGGAATGGCCTGATTGTAACAGGCTGCGAATCTCAGTGGAGGAAATCGGCAGTGGTCGCAATTCCTCCACTATATAGATCCCTCCCGATGGCGCGCCCGATAACGCGGAGGCGGAGTCGACCCTGTGCCCGGACAACCACTGAGCTACAGGACCCGCAGCCGGTAGCTGCCAGCCTGGCCTGCCAATCACCACGATATGGGCGACTTCCAGCAACTCCTGCCAACGATGCCAACTGTCCAGATCGAGGAAGGCATCAAACCCCATGACCAGTGACAGGCTGGCCTCGACGCCTTGCTCTGAGCGCACCGACTCCAGGCTATCGATGGTATAGGACGGCCCGGACCGACCCAGTTCGCGGCGATCACAGACCAGGCGGGGTTCATCGGCGATAGCCAACTCAACCATCTTGGCCCGGTGTTCGGCGGAGACTGCCGGCGCATCACGGTGCGGCGGTTGTGCGCAGGGCATCAGACTTAACTGTGCCAGGCCCAGATGTTCGACCAGTTCCAGAGCCGAGCGCAGGTGGCCGTAGTGCACCGGGTTGAATGTTCCGCCGAGTACCGCCAACGATCCCGGGACCACAGGGGCAATCAAGTGCGGACCTGTCCTTCACCCAGTACGACGTACTTTTGAGAGGTCAGGCCCTCGAGGCCAACTGGCCCGCGGGCATGCAGCTTGTCGGTGGAAATGCCGATCTCTGCTCCAAGGCCGTATTCAAACCCGTCGGCGAACCGGGTTGAGGCATTCACCATAACCGAGCTCGAGTCGACCTCTCGCAGGAAGCGCATCGCGCGCGGGTGATCCCGGGTGATGATGGAGTCCGTATGCTGCGAACCATACTGGTTGATATGCGCGATAGCCGCGTCGAGATCGTCGACAATTCGAATCGCCAGTATGGGTGCCAGGTATTCCTCGTACCAATCCTGCTCTGTGGCCTGCAGAACATCCGGCAAAACAGCGCGAGTCTGTTCGCAGCCACGCAGTTCCACGCCGGCTGCTTTATAGGCGGCAGCGAGGGGCGGCAACACCGCCGCGGCCTCTGATGCGGCAACCAACAGTGTCTCCAGTGTATTGCAGGTACCGTAGCGCTGGGTCTTGGCATTGACAGCCACCTCACAGGCCATATCGAGATCTGCGCCACTGTCTATATAGACATGACAGACGCCATCGAGATGCTTGATGACGGGCACCCTGGCTTCGTTACTGATCCGTTCGATCAGCCCCTTACCACCGCGTGGCACAATGACGTCGACATACTCCGGCATGGTAATCATCTGCCCCACAGCCGCACGGTCGGCGGTGGCCACGACCTGGATGGTCGCCGCGGGAAGACCGGCGGACTGCAAGCCCTGGGCCAGGCAATCAGCAATGGCGCGATTGGACGACAGGGCCTCGGATCCACCCCGCAGTATGGTGGCATTGCCGGACTTCAGGCACAGACTCGCCGCTTCAACGGTAACATTGGGGCGCGACTCATAAATGATACCAATGACGCCCAGGGGAACCCGCATCCGTCCCACCTGGATACCGGAGGGGAGCACATTCATATCCGTGATACTGCCCACCGGGTCAGGCAATGTTGCCACCTGTTGCAGACCCTCCAACATGGTATCGATGCGCGCCGGGGTCAGTTCCAGACGGTCCAGCAAAGGGGCCGCAAGGTCGTTCTGCCGGCCGCGCTCCATATCCTCCGCATTAGCGCTGGCGAGCTTGTCGCGAGCACCGTCCAGTGAATCGCGCGCAGCCAACAGCGCCGCGTTACGCGCCGCCGTCGAAGAGGCCGCGACCACGCGCGATGCCTGCCGGGCAGCAGAGCCGAGCTCTGCCATGTACTGCGCAATGTCCATCGTCTGAAACCGAGAAATTTGTGAGCGGCGATTATACCCGATGGCCACAGGGCGTGTGCTAAGCTGCTGGCCAAAAATTACCGGGACAAGTTACATGGCAGATACACCCAAATTTGAGTTCTTCTACGATTGCTCCAGCCCCTGGACCTATTTCGCCTTCGCGCGTGCCGAGCCACTGCTGGCCCGCTACGAAGTGCCTGTTCAATGGCGACCCATCCTGGTGGGAGGCGTCTTCAACGCGGTCAATCAGCAGATTTATGCCGCCCGGGAAAGCATGTTCGGGAATGAGCGCCGCCTGGCGCACTACTTCAAGGATATGCAGGACTGGTCCGAATTCTGCGGGATAACGGTAAAGCAGCCCGAGGTGTTCCCGGTCAACAGCGTGAAAGCGATGCGCGGGGCTATTTATGCCGACGAGCAAGGCAAACTGGTCCCCTTTTCCCGGGCGGTCTTCGCCGCCTACTGGGGCGACAACCGCGACATTTCCCAGGACGACGTGCTGAGGCAGCTGTGCGCCGATGTCGGTCTCGACGGCGATGCCGTACTGGCCGCGGCCGGCGATCCAAAATACAAGGACCAGCTACGGGAAAACACCGAAGAGCTGGTGGCCAGGGGCGGCTACGGCTCGCCCACAATGTTTATCAACGACACCGACATGTACTTCGGCAATGATCGCCTGCCACTGGTCGAGCATCGCCTCCAGCAGCTGCTCAAATAGGTCTCACAAGGGCGGTTGCTGATTTTACCGCCCGGCTCGCTAAATATTGTTGACAATCATTCTCATTAGCATTAACGTTAAGGCTCTCTAAATCACCAGAGCCCGACGGTCACGATGTACGTCTGTATTTGCAAAGGCATTACCGATACCCAGCTCCGCGCTGCTGTTCAGGACGGCGCCAGCTCCCTGCGGGACGTGCGCAACACCCTGGGCGTGGCTAGCCAGTGTGGCAAGTGCAGCATGCTGACCCGGGATATCGTGCGTGAATCGCTACAGGATGACGTCGCTGGCAGCGAGCAACTGTTCTACGCAGTGAGCTGAACCAGCAGGCAATTGGCCCTGTAAATCAAGATGATAATCACTCTGATTATCATTAGAAATAACCAATAAAATCAATGACTTAGATTGACTTGTCTCGATGGGTTAGGCATACTCCACGCCTTAACGATCAAGGAGCAACTTCATGAAAGGCGACGCTAAAGTCATCGAACACCTCAACAAGATCCTGGGCAATGAGCTGGTGGCAATCAACCAGTACTTCCTGCATGCGCGGATGTACAAGGACTGGGGGTTGCAGGAGCTGGGCGACCACGAGTATCACGAGTCGATTGACGAGATGAAGCACGCTGACGCCCTGGTTGAGCGCATTCTATTCCTCGAGGGCCTTCCCAATATGCAGGATCTGGGCAAGCTGATGATCGGCGAAAACACCAAGGAAATGCTTGAGTGCGACCTGAAGCTGGAGCACATCGCGCACAAGGACCTGAAAGAGGCCGTCGCCTACTCAGAATCGGTGGGTGATTACGTCTCCAGGGACCTCTTCATGGAAATCATGGAGGCCGAGGAGGAACACATCGACTGGCTGGAGACCCAGCTGGGATTGATCGACAAGATGGGCCTGCAGAACTACCTGCAAACGGCTACGCATACCGTCAAACCCGCCTGACGCGGCCTTCCCCGACAGTCAGCGGGAACCCGTAGCCTGGCTGGCTTAGAATGGCGGCGTCGGCAGGCGCCGCCCTACTCCGCCTGCTGGGCTGCGGCGGCGTCCTTTATCAGTGGTTGCAGTTCGCCGCTTTCGAACATTTCCGTGACGATATCGCAGCCACCAATGAGTTCGCCGTCGACCCACAGCTGGGGAAAGGTGGGCCAGTTCGCGTAGCGCGGCAGGCTTTCCCTGATTTCGGGATTGGACAGAATATCCACATAAGCGAAGCGTTCACCACACGCCATCAACGCCTGCACGGTACGGGCTGAAAAACCGCATTGAGGCTGATTGGGTGAGCCCTTCATATACAGCAAGATCCCGTTGTTCTCGATCTGCTCCTTGATTGTTTCAAAAATATCCATGTCCAACCCTGTTGTGTTGTCTGCTAACTGCGCTGCGGCCCTGGGACCGCGACGCGCCATTCTATACTCTATGACCGCAAAAATCTTGCCGCGGTTCCGGCCACCGACCGCCAATTTACAAACGGGACCACAATCGCTATAGTCCTTGTTTAACAGGCAGCCACAGCTGCCTTTTTGCGTTTCTGGAGGGGCGATCATGTCTGCGCTAATGCCCACATACAGCCGTCTGCCCGTGACCTTCACTCACGGCGAGGGCTGCTACCTCTTTGATACGCAGGGGAAACGCTACCTGGATGGCCTGTGTGGGATAAGCGTCACCAACCTCGGTCACGCCCACCCCGCGGTCACCACCGCCATCCAGGAACAAGCTGGCCGCCTGCTGCATACTTCCAACCTCTACCAGATTGGTGCCCAGGAGGAACTGGCACAGAAACTGGCGGACATCACCGGTATGGAATCCTGCTTCTTCGGTAATTCCGGAGCGGAGGCAAACGAGGCAGCGATCAAGCTGGCGAGGCTCTACGGTCACCAACGCGGCGTCAAGCGTCCCTCAATCATTGTGCTCGAAGATGCTTTCCACGGCCGCACATTGGCTACCCTGAGCGCCACCGGCAACCGGAAAATACAGGCGGGCTTCGAACCGCTGGTAAGCGGATTCCTGCGCGCACCCCGCAACGACATCGAGGCCCTGCGCCAGATAGCGGCCAACAACCCGGACGTCGTGGCGGTTCTCGCGGAGCCGATCCAGGGTGAGGGGGGCATCAGGCCACTGGACACGGATTACCTGCTGGCGCTGAGGGAACTGTGCAACCAGCAGAACTGGCTGCTGATGTTCGACGAGGTGCAGACCGGTAATGGCCGTACCGGCACCTATTTTGCCTACCAGAGTGTTGGCCTGACGCCCGATGTTGTCACCACCGCCAAGGGACTGGGCAACGGTGTACCCATTGGCGCCTGTCTGGCGCGAGGAGCGGCCGCCGGGGTCTTCGCACCGGGGCACCACGGCAGCACCTACGGGGGCAACCCGCTGGCCTGCGCGGCAGCGCTGGCCGTGGTGAATACGGTAATCGACGAGAACCTGGGCCAACAGGCCACGGAGCGGGGCCAGCTGATTCGCGACTCGCTGATGGCAGCGCTTGATGACGACTCGGCGGTGGTGGAAATCCGCGGCCGGGGGCTGATGCTGGGTATTGAGCTGACTCGCGACTGCGGGGAACTGCCCGCCGCCGCTCTGGCCAAGGGCCTGCTGATCAATGTCACCGCCGGCAATACCATTCGCCTGCTGCCGCCCCTGATTATTTCCCGGGACGAGTCTCTCGAACTGGGTCGTAGCGTCGCCGCCCTAATCAACGAATTTTACTAGGGCGCCCAGGCGCCTCCACTCTCACTTTCCCTCGCAGGTATCACGCTATGGCTAATCCACGGCACTTCCTGACTCTTCTGGATTTTTCCCCCACCGAGCTGGCGGCCATTATCGAGCGCGCCATCGAAATGAAAGGCGAGCATCGACGAGGAGAGGACCAGCGCAGGTTTTCGGGCAAGGTACTGGCAATGGTGTTCGCGAAATCATCGACCCGCACGCGCGTCTCCTTTGAAGCCGGAATGGCCCAGCTGGGGGGGCATGCGATGTTTCTCTCCCCCCAGGATACGCAACTGGGTCGCGGCGAGCCGATCGAGGATAGCGCCAGGGTCATTTCATCCATGGTAGACATCGTGATGATCAGAACCTTCGGACACGACGTGGTGGAGCGCTTCGCCGAGTACTCCAGTGTTCCGGTCATCAACGCCCTGACCGATGACTACCATCCCTGCCAGTTACTGGCTGACATGCAGACGTGGATGGAGCATCGCGGCAAGCCGGCAGGCAAAAAAGTCTGCTGGGTGGGTGATGGCAACAATATGTGCCAGTCCTATATCAACGCCGCTCGCCAGTTTGACTTTGAACTGAGCATCGCCTGCCCGGCGGGGTTCGAACCGGCCGCCGAGCTGCTGGCCGCAAACTGCGACCGGGTCTTCGTAGAGCACCAGCCGGAAACCGCAGTGACCGGCGCCGACCTCGTGGTCACTGACGTGTGGGCTTCGATGGGGCAGGAGCAAGAGCAGCAGAGCAGGGCCGAGGCGTTCAAGCCTTACCAGGTGAATGCCGAGTTGATGAGCCGAGCCGCCGGCGACGCGCTGTACATGCATTGCCTGCCGGCGCACCGCGGCGAAGAAATCAGCGCTGGACTGATGGATGCGCCTGATACCGTCATCTGGGAGGAAGCCGAGAACCGGTTACATGCGCAGAAAGCGCTCATGGAAACGTTGTTGCTGGCAAATGAATAAACGCGATGAGCCCTGCCTGGCCAACCGACCTCGCTAAATAACCGGCGTCTATATAAAGTCCGGTTTTTATGAAAAATAAATCAATACGGGGACCACAGGTCCCCTTTTTTTGGTGTCATCTCAGCCGTTTTGAGGTGGTGCGCGGGCTGCGCGGTTAGTGAGTACCTGCAGGTCCAGCTACGCACACCTTATCCACAACATAAACCCAGCGTAATGCCCTTGCAATGTGGTAAGTGCCGCTTTATCTTGTACTCAAGTCAGGGCGATACCCCAACATATTGGGTATTGCGGCGAAAAAACGATCAAAAACGCCCCAAGATGGGTCACCTGTATCGGATCTGGCTGAAAATAAGGAGTTCATCGCTCCGGAACGAGGCTCTCGGCCATTGAGTCCCGTTATCACCCAAGAGGTGCCGGAGAGTATGACCTGGGGAAACAAACGCGTAATAACCAGCAGGCCTAGCGGTCAATCGAACCGTCACCGGCCAATGTAACGCCGCCCCCGACTGTAGTCGGAGGTTCCCCCGGTAGTCGCTGCGGCCTGACCCGCAGCTCAGTGGCCAGAAAAGAGCAGCACCAGTGGTAAATCAACAAGAATAAGGCCAGGCGCCAATACTTCGGAGAGAATATGCAAACTGAGATCAACCAAACGGGCACCGCCACCGATAGCCCGACCCCCGCCGACGCAGCCACCGCAGTCAGCGCAGGTATAGCCGCAACCGCACCTGGGCAAGTGCGGGTGATCAAACGCAACGGTACCGTCGTGCCGTTCGAGGCGAGCAAAATTTCTGTGGCCATTACCAAGGCCTTCCTCGCCGTTGAGGGTGGTACTGCTGCTGCATCCAGCCGAATTCATGAAACGGTGGCCAGGCTGACCGACCAGGTCTCAGCGACATTCCAGCGTCGCATGCCCTCTGGCGGCACAATCCACATAGAGGACATCCAGGACCAGGTGGAGCTCTGCCTGATGCGCGCCGGCGAACACAAGATCGCTCGTGACTATGTTATCTACCGGGAAGAGCAGGCTCGCAAGCGTGCTGCGAAGCAAGCGCTGTCGCCCGAAACCCAGGAAGCTGCAGGTGCTATCACCGTGGTGCAGCCAGACGGAAGTCGTGAGCCGCTGGATCTGGATCGCCTGCACACCATCGTCAGCGAAGCCTGTGCCGGACTGGAAGACGTCAGCGAAGCACATATTCTCGATGAAGCCCTGAAGAATCTCTACGATGGCGTCACCGCGGAAGAACTGAGCACCTCACTGGTCATTACAGCGCGTACGCTGATCGAGAAAGAACCCAACTACAGTTACGCGGCTGCCCGCCTGCTGTGTGACAACCTGCGCTCCGAGGCGCTGGGTTTCCTGGGCGTCGCCAGACAGGCTACCCAGGCCGATATGGCCACCCTGTATGCCAAGGCACTGCCAGCTTATATAAGCAAGGGTATTGAGCTGGAATTACTGGCCCCCGGTCTGGCCGAGTATGACCTGGAGATGCTGGGTCAGGCGCTGCTCCCGGAGCGGGACCTGCAGTTCACCTACCT
>CAZPVJ010000045.1:0-12339 GCA_964590005.1 uncultured Alteromonadaceae bacterium
TTCAGCGCTCGTTACACTTTCCCAAGCCAAAAAAACAGGTTTTCACATGCGCAAGCAACTAGCAAAAGTACTGGGCACTGTCGTCCTTGGTGGACTGGCTTCCACCGTCACGGCTGACCAGCTCACTCTGAAAGATGGACAGGTGCTGGAAGGCAACTTTGTGAGCCGCGCCGATGGTATGGTCACCTTCGAGATCGGCGGCCAGCAGCTTAAAATACCGGAGTCTAATGTCGAATCCCTGAAGATGACGATGGGTGAGAGCTCAGCGCCGGTTGCGCAGGCCGCACCACCCCCGCCGCCACCTGCGGCGCCACCGCCTCCTCCACCCCCCAAAGCCAAGCCGACGGTGCCCGCCGGTACCCGCATGACTGTTAGGATGGCGGAAAGCATCGATACCAAACGGCATAAGGCGGGCCACCGCTTTATCGCCAAGCTGGAAGCGGACCTTGTCGCCGGTGGTGTTGTTGTCGCTCCCCGCGGTACCACAGTCTACGGCCAGCTGGTCAGTGCCAGCTCATCGAGCCGTGTCGCCGGCACATCCAGCCTTTCCATTGCGTTCACGGACATTCTGATCAACAACAAAATGTACCCCATCTCAACCGAAGTCATGTCCGGTGAAACCGAGAACACCGCCCGCAAGAGTGCCGGCCAGGTGGGCCGGGCAGCGATTATCGGTGGGCTGATCGACGGTAGTTCGGGCGCCAAGACCGGCGCGGCCGTGGGTGCTGGCGCAGCAATCCTGACCGGGGGCAACCAGGCTGGAGTGGCGTCGGGAACACTGCTGGACACCCAGCTGCGCTCACCGTTGACGATCGATTGATCATCCGGGCGACCATGACGAAAACCCCCGGCCAAAGATTAGCGCCACTCCTTGCGAGCCTGGTACTTGCGGGCTGCACCTCTACCATGACGCCCGATAACATCCCGATCGCAACGATCAACGAAGAGGAAGGTTATCGCCGACTGGGGACGCGTACCTTGGGTAGCTTTGGTGATACCGCCATACTGCTCTCATTTTCCGGCGGCGGCACACGGGCGGCCGCGATGTCTTACGGGGTCATGCAGGAATTGCGCGACAGCCTTATGCCGACAGAAGACGGGCAGGAGCGCCTGCTCGACCAGGTTGACGTGATTTCCTCAGTCTCCGGCGGGAGCTTCACCTCGGCGTACTACGGACTCTACCGCGAAAAACTTTTTACCGACTTCGAAAAAGACTTCTTGCGACTGGGCGTACAGCAGGCGCTGATTCGCCAGCTGTTTAACCCCATGCACTGGCTACGGTCTTCGTTCAAGGGCTTCGATCGAACGGAGATGGCCATTGATTATTACGACCGCATGATCTTCCGCGGCGCCACGTTCGCTGACCTGGAAAAAAACGGCGCACCGTTTATCGATATCAACGCCACTGACCTCACTACCGGGCTGCGATTCACCTTTACCCAGGAGCTGTTCGACATTATCTGCACCGACCTGTCGGAATATTCGATTGCACGAGCGGTCACCGCAAGCTCTGCCGTGCCGGTAGCGTTCCCGACGGTTGTGTTGAAGAACCATGCAGACCAGTGCGATATCAGCAACACCCGGGAGTGGGAACTGTTGGCCGAAGCGGAGTCCAAGGCCGAGGGCGAAGCCCAGACGGAGATCATTGAGGGCATGCGCTCCCTGCGCGATGTCGAGCAGCGACCCTATATTCACCTGGTAGATGGCGGCATCTCGGATAACCTCGGGCTACGCGCCATGATCGACCGTTTTGAAGGAGCGGGCTCCACGGGCTTCGGCCGCGGATTCTTAAAGGAATCTCTGCCGTCAAATATCATCATCATCCTGGTCAATGCTGCAGTGAAACCCGACTTACTCATCGAGCAAACACCAAAGAAACCTTCAGTGGGCTCAACCATGAATGCCTTTACCAGCGCCCAGATGAATCGCTACAACCAGGAGACATTGGATCGTCTGCGAAAGACCATTGAAGACCTTGAAGATATAAGCCGGGAGCTGAATAGGCCAACCAATGTCTATTTCTCCGAGGTGAGCTTCGACCTGGTCAAAGAGCAAGAAGCCAACCGTTTACTCAACCGGATGCCTACCAGCCTCGAGCTGGAAGACACTCAAGTGGACAAACTTATCGCGGCGGGCAGGCTGCTGCTTCGCCACGAACCAGAGTTCGCCAAGTTCAAAAGCGCCAACGGGGTCACAGTAAAGCCCGGAGCCCCCTCGGACACAGAGCTATGCATCGAGTTTGAAAGTCAGGGCTGCCTGGAGCACATCGCCAACTAGCCAATCGCGGTGGCTACTTGACCCCGGGCAATCGCGCTGCAAGACTCGGGTAAAATGGCAGGCAGTCGAGGCACTAAAATGATCAAGCGCAGAACGGTACTAAAACTGGGCACTGGCCTTCTTGCCGGTCATGCAACCGGCCTGTACGCCAACACGCCCGGAGCTGCACCCTCGCAAGACCTGCCACTGATAACGCGACCAATCCCCAGCTCCGGTGAGCCCATCCCGGTAATAGGTATGGGTACTTCCCGCACCTTCGATAAGCCAGAAGACCCGGAGGCACTCGCCCTGCTGACTTCCGTCATGGCAGCATTCTTCGGTGCAGGCGGCAGCGTGATCGACTCCTCACCCATGTACGGTAAGGCCGAGTCCCGCGTCGGAGACGTACTCAATAATATGGCTGACAGGCCACCCGTCTTCGCCGCCACCAAGGTCTGGACAACAGGCAAGGACGAGGGCATCCGGCAAATGAACGAATCCGCGGAGCGGATGGCAGTGGAGCGCTTTGATCTCATCGCCGTTCACAACTTGCAGGACTGGCGCACCCACATGGCCACGCTCAAGGACTGGAAGGAACAGGGCAAGGTGCGATACATCGGCATCACTACCTCCCATGGCCGGGACCACGACGCGTTTCTGCAAGTCATGCGGGAGGAGCCGCTCGATTTTGTACAGTTCAGCTACAATATCGAGGACCGCGTCGCGGAGCAGCAACTCCTGCCGCTGGCTCAGGAGCGCGGTATCGCAACCATGATCAACCGCCCCTTTCAGAGAGGCTCACTGTTTGCCAAAACCCGGGGTAAAGAGCTGCCCGCCATGGCCGCCGATATTCAGTGCAGCAGCTGGGGCCAATTTTTCCTGAAATTTATCCTGGCCCACCCGGGGGTAACAAACATTATCCCCGCGACCTCCAAGGTGCATCATATGCAAGATAATATGGGTGCTAACTTTGGCGCGGTACCCGATGCGGCTCAACGGGAAGAAATGTTGCGGATATTCAACGCCGCGTGAGCTGAATACGTCAGTCACCGCCGGCCAGGCGTCGCGGATCGAGTAACTGCGACAGCTCCGCCCGACTGAAATCAGTCTCTTCTTCAGCCACATCAATTATTGGCCGCCCCTCGTGGTAGGCCCGCTTGGCGATCTCTGCCGCCCGGGTGTAACCAATATGCTCATTCAAGGCTGTAACCAGTATCGGGTTGCGGGCAAGAGAGGCCTGCAAGCGCGTCTCGTTGACCGTGAAACTGGCCACCGCCTTATCAGCGAGCAGGACCGCGGTATTGGCCAGCAAGTGGATACTCTCCAGCACGTTACTTGCTATCACCGGCAGCATGACATTGAGCTCAAAGTTTCCCGACTGGCCGGCGATGGTCACCGTAGTGTCATTGCCGATAACCTGCGCAGTCACCATGGCCGCCGCCTCCGGAATCACCGGGTTGACCTTCCCCGGCATGATTGAAGAGCCAGGTTGCAGTGCCTGTAATTCTATTTCCGCAAGGCCGGCAAGAGGCCCTGAATTCATCCAGCGCAAGTCATTCGCCAGCTTACTGATTGCGATCGCACAGCGTTTCAACGCGCCAGACAGGGCAACCAGGGTGTCCTGGCTACCCATACGCGTGAAAGGATTTTCGGCAGGGATAAAAGCGACATTGGTGAGCGCCGACAAGGCGCCACAAAATTTGTCGGCGAAGTCACCAGGTGCATTGACCCCGGTCCCCACAGCCGTGCCGCCCTGCGCCAAACACCGCAGACCCGGTAGCTGCTGCTGCAGCTGTTCATTAGCCTCGACCACCTGGTCGGCCCACGCATTCAGCACTTGTCCAAGCGTCACCGGCATCGCATCCATCAGGTGAGTGCGACCCGTTTTGAGGTGATGGCCAACCTCCTGCGCCTTTTTCCGTATCGTGGACTCCAGGTGCGCCAACGCGGGCAACAGCGCATCAACAAGCGTGGTAGCAGCGGCTACATGAGTACTGGTGGGTATAACGTCGTTGCTGCTCTGCCCGAGATTAACCTCGTCATTGGGGTGTACCGGCCTACCCAGCTGTCGGGTCGCCAGGCCTGCAATAACCTCGTTGGCGTTCATATTGCTGCTGGTACCGGAGCCGGTCTGGAAAACATCTACCGGGAAGTGATGCATCAGGCTTTCATCGACAAGCAGTTGGTCGCAGCTGGTAAAAATCGCTTGCGTGACATCGTCAGGTAACCGCTGCAGTTCACCATTGGCCTGGGCTGCGGACCGTTTGCATTGAATCAGCGCGCGCACAAAAACCTCCGGCATCGCCCTGCCGCTAATCGCGAAATTGTCTACGGCACGCTGGGTCTGTGCGCCATACAAGGCTTTCTCCGGCACGATTACCTCACCCAGGCTGTCGCGTTCAATACGTGTCGCCATCGGTAGACTCCTGTTATTGCGTTGACTGGATTCAGTCTAGTCTGTTCGCGCGGGCTGTGCGCCCGCACACGTGTTGGTTTAATAATCCGAATTCGTTTGGAGAAAGCACCAAATAGTTAAGCCGAAGGCCATTCCTTGACACGAAACAATAGGCAAGCGCAGAGCGCTGGCTATACTTCCCTCTCTGGAAATTGCGAGGATAAAAAGCGATGGCTAAAGCTGCCGATTATGATCTGGGTCCCAATACCTTCCCACGAGGCTGGTTTATCGTTGCTGAAAGTTCTGAACTGGACGCGGGCCCATTGGCTGTGCGCTTTTTTGGGCAGGACCTGGCACTGTATCGCGGAGAGAGTGGCAGGCCCGTTCTGCTGGATGCTTACTGCGCGCATATGGGCACCCACCTGACCGCCAGTGACAGTGCGATGATCGTCAAGAACGGCGAGCAGATCGAGGGAGACTCCATTCGTTGTCCCTATCACGGCTGGCGCTATGATCCGAACGGGGACGTTGACGATATACCCTACTTTGACGGCCCCTGCCCAAAGTCTGCATCAATCCGCTCCTACCCTGTCGTCGATAACATGGGCTGTATCATGGCCTGGTACGACCCCGATGGTCGCGAGCCGGATTACGAAGCTCCCCACCTGCCCGAGTGGGAAGACAGTCAGTGGGTAAACTGGAAGCTAGACCACCTGGGGGAGATACCCATTCACCCCCAGGAGATTCTCGATAACATGGCCGACGCCCGACACCTTGGGCCAACCCACGGCGCTCCCTGCGAATACTTCGCCAATGAGTTCAAAGACCATGTTTACATCCAGCGGCAGGGCGGCCCCATGCAGCTCTACGATACCTATCTGCAGACGACAACCTGGTATACCGGCCCGGGATTGCTGCTATCCAAGCAGGTGTTTGCCGGCAATGAAATCTATGAATTGATCGCCAATACCCCGATCGAGGATGGACTGGTCAAATGCTGGCACGCCATCTTGTACAAAGGCGCCAGCAACCCGGTCAGCGAGGAAGACACCGAGGCGGCCGCACAGGCCCAGGCCGGGGCGCTGGAAGCGTTTGGCGCAGATTTCAACGTTTGGCAGAACAAGCGACCTGCGATCAAGATCATGCAGCTCAAAACCGATGGACCCTTCCGGCTCGGTCGCAAGTGGTATTCACAGTTTTATGCTGACCCGGAGAACATGCGGACCATTTGCGATGAAATCAATGGCGAGCACCTCACCCAGGGTCTCAAGACACCTGAAGAAGTGAATCATAATATTGACGGTGGGCTAAGCTTCTAGGAGCGGTAGGTATAGCGGTTACGGTGTAGCCGCAAAGCAAACAGCCGCGGGATGTCCCGGCTTCACTCTGGTTGCAGGGAAAGCCTGTTCAGCGCATTACGCTCTATCGCCTCATCACTGAACCACAGGTAGCGCTTCTCACCCGCGAGATACGCATCGAGAAAGTTCTTATTGCGTGAATCGAACCAACGCTCGCTGACGCCACCCGGAAAGTGGAACTCGACTTTGTCGGGGTCAGCCATGTCGATAATGATGCGCATCGAATCATTCACCCTGGTCGCATAGGGTTCGGAGAATCGGAACAGAGCGCGCATCAGTGTCTCACCTGAACCCGAATAGGCGTGGGTGCCACCGCCGATCCAGTTGGCCGCACTCTCTCCGGGTATCGATGGGTGGGCGAAGGTAATGGTGTGGGCGTCGCCCCAACGCCAATCGGCGCTGTCTTCACCCCAGGTCGACCGTAATTCCGCCAGCGCCAAACTTCCCGCCCGCTGGATAATATCGTCCCTGCCCTCGACAGCGGGCGTGCGGCTATCGTCAAACCACGGACTGAAACCCTGCTCATACCAGGCAAGAAAACGCTCCTGCCAGTAATAAGGCTCATCCAGGTAGTCCGCCAACAACGCCGACTCCAGGTCGTCCCGGAAGGTCTCCAGCGCCAACTGCCTGAGCACGACCTGGAAAACCAGAGGCGCTGCCAGATCCTTGTCATCCATCAAGTTCCAGTTGGAGAGCAGCTCAGCCAGCGGGGCCAGCTCCGGCTCTTTTGAGAAAACCTCGAGCATCGCCGGGCGCATCCTGGCGGCGAGCAAATTCTTGATATCCAGGTTGGCGGCCCAATGGTCGTCTGCAGTCAACGGCTGCATCGCCATCAACTCCATCAGTCGCCGGTAGCGCCAGGAGCCGGAGAAGTGCGTGGAATAGGCGTAAGGGTAATCGTGGTCAGTAATGCGATGGTTGGCTGATCCAATCCAGCCCTTCTCGGGATTGCGTTGCAGCGGCATCGCCTGCGGCGGAATGCGATCAATCCAGTTATCCTCGACAGCTGCCCGCTGAGGCACCAGGCCATTGCCAAAAATACGCTCTGGTACCATTCCCGAGGCAGCCAGGGCTATGTTGCCGCCGCTATCAACCAACGCATAGTTAAGGGGCTGCGCCGCCTTGCCGATTGCCTCAATCGCCTGATCGACATCCTGTGCGAGCAGTAAATCAAGATTGCCCAGATCGGGGCCGGCATACTCGGGCACGGACCAACGCAGGGATAACAGTTTGCCCTCCACCAGTGCCATACCGTGATCTGAAATGACCGGTCCGCGCGGTGTATGGCGAATGACCAGTGTCTCCTCCCGGTACCCCCCATCGGCATCATCGTCAGCGATGCGCAGGGTTTCGCTGCGCACCCCGAACGGTGTCGAGACATCACCATCTAGGTAGTTATCTGAATTTTCCGGATCGAGTTGCTCGATGAACAGATCCACCACATCGGCGTAGCCATTGGTAGCGCCGTAAGCAATATGCCCGGTGCGCGCCACGCCAAATCCGGGGACCCCGGGCGAGGCGGTACCGACCGCCCGCAGATCGGGGGTAATCATCGCCATGGGATACCAGAATCCGGGCAGGGTCCGGGCATCCAGGTGGGGATCATTCGACAGTATGGGTTTGCCACCGGCGGAACTGGCGCCGTCACTGGCCCAGGCATTACTGCCCATTGCCACCCGGGGCACCCAGTCGCTTGCCAGGAAATCCGGCTCTATCGACAACTGCAAAGGGGACGAAGCCAGTTCCTGCTCTGGCGGGATATACTCGGTGCGCGGATCATCAGGGTTGATCGTCAATGGGCGCAATTCATGGGCGCGACCGCTGCCCAGGGCATCGATCAATCGCAGGGTCAGGAGCTCCTGCTTCCAGTTTACCGAGCTACTCCAGACACCGAAGAACTGCACGCTGAGCAAGTCCTCGACCTGCCACGGTGCGGGCGAGTGGCCGATGACGCCGAGCATCACCGGGAACTCATCTTCCCTGGCGGCAATAAACGCGTTGATGCCATCGGCATAACGCTGCAGGTAGTTTCTTTCCCGCACGCTTATCTGCGTAGCATGTTTTTTGGCAAAGCCCGGGATATCGACAATCCTGATCAGTCGGTCATTACCCAGACCCCGTTCGCCAATCAGCTCTGCCAGCCTGCCCGCAGCCACGTAACGGATAAACTCCAGCTGGAACATGCGGTCCTGGGCAAAAATAAAGCCCTGGGCAACGAGCGCATCATCCAGCGAATCTGCCCGAATATACGGCACACCGTCGTCACCTCGCGTGATCTCCACCGCACTGGTTAGAGCGGGCACAACAATACCGCCATTGAGTTGATAGCGATCCAGGCGCGGAATCAAGACCATCGCCAACAGCAACAGTAGAATCAGCAGTAGAGTGACTTTCTTCATCGCGGCTGCGCTCCCAGCGCATGAAACCAAACCCGGAAAAAGGCGTCGAAGATAGCATCAGGGCCAGATAATCCCCAAGCAATGGGTAATGCTGGCTACGATAAACACCGCCCGGGTTTAGCTGGCTGGACGCGGCATGGGGCTGCTTGCAGGATCGGACAGGGTACCTGACAGCCCTAGTTATACGTGGCAGTTGCGCTAAAATAGCGCCTGCGCTTGAGAGGTAACGTGATGAAAAAAGTCCTGACGCTGCTGGCTGGTTTGATCCTGGTAACGGCATGTACCACCAGCCCCACTGGCCGCAGCCAGTTGATGCTGATTTCGCCGGAATCCGCCATTGTCGAATCCAAAAAGGCCTACCTGAGTACCGTCGGCGAACTGGAACAACAGAACAAGCTGATTGACGACCCCAAGATGGCTGACCGTGTGGCCACCATCACCGGCCGGCTGGTCACCGAGGCGATAAGCCTCTATCCCAAATCCGCAGACTGGGAGTGGAGTGTCGCAATCATTGACGACCCGGAAACCGTCAACGCCTGGTGTATGGCGGGCGGGCGCATGGCCGTTTACACCGGCCTGTTTGACAAGCTTAAACTCACCGACGATGAATTCGCCCAGATCATGGGACACGAGATTTCCCACGCCCTGGCGAATCACACCGCCGAAAGGATGTCTCGGGCAATGGCAACCAGTATCGGCGTAATCGCAGTGGGTGCGGCCGCTGACAATCACGGGGCCGCGCTGATCGGTGCTGCGGCGGCAGCGAAGGTGGCACTGGAACTGCCCAATAGCCGAACGGCGGAATCAGAGGCCGACCGCATCGGTATCGAACTGGCCACCCGTGCGGGTTTCGACCCGGATGCAGCGGTTACGCTGTGGCAGAAAATGGGCTCACTGGGTGGTGGAGGCCAGATGGAATTCCTGAGTACCCACCCGGCCCCGGGTAATCGCGAGGCCGCTCTGGCAGAGCTCGTACCGCAGATGCGTCAACTCAATCCCAACGGACAATTGGCGGCAGTACACCCGGTGCAAATCGTCCGCTAAGCCGGCCTCACTCAGCCGTTCTTATGAACCCTGCCCGCAGCGCAGGTATGGCCTGTTGATCGCGCTCAGCAATCCAGTCGGCGCGTACCGATAAGATAACCAACCCCGCCTGCGCTGCAAAAAGATAACGGTAGATTGGGCTCTAAAGCGTGCCCTGGTCAACGCGGAACGGCGAGATTAGCGGTCGATTTGGCTCGATTTACCCGCTGCCCAACCACATTGCAACGAACTACGCGCTAAAACGGTCAGGCTGCAGGTTTCGCCATATCTTGAGCGCCCGCCCAGTTGGCGTGGAAGCCAAAGGGTACGCGTTGCGGTAGCCGTACGCGGGCGACTGGACCCTGGGCAACATCGGTCGCGTCGAAAACGAGGCAGTCTGACAACCAGGTATTACTGTCTGTTACCAGCGTAACAACATAGCCATCATCCTCCGCCGATGCCCGACTGGCGCCGGGTTTGGGTGCGAACACGGCTTCGCTGCCATAGACACCGTCGCCATAATTCCACTGCTGGCGTTGGCCAGTGTCATTGTTGTATTTGACCAGGCCGGTGAAGCGCAGGGTATGGCCGCCCTCGTGGAGCAGCGGGATGCGCTGGTTATAGGAAAACTTGCTCTTGACGCCGTGGAAAACCGGATTGGATTTATTGAACTCCGTGTTGAGGTCGTCAATATCGCCCTCTCGCACCTCCCCGGTGCGCAGGTTAAAGCGCCAGCGATAGGCGTTGGCCTCCAGTCGCATATAGGCCAGCATATGGGCCAGTTCACCCTCTCCAGGCTGGCTGTCCGGCATGGGATTGGTAGACCGGCAGCCGTCCATCACCACCCACTCGCCTTCTTCCCAGCAGTTGGTCACGTGGAGGATGTAGCAGGGCTCACAATCGAACCAGCGCACGTCAGTACCCTGCCCGCGACGCGGGATGATGCCAAAGCGGGTCGGAATATCGCGGTGGAAAGTCAGCACTCGCATCTTGTGGCGGCGCAGGACTTCCATGTCATGGAAGAATGGCAGGTCGTGCAGGATGGCGTAATTCGTGGTGAAGCCGAGATCGTGTGGCAACCGGGGCCCTGGTATATCGATAGCGACCTCATGCAGTAACTTTCCACTGGGGTCAGCCACACCGTAGGTCATGAATGGCGGCTCATCACCATAGTCAAAGAACAACAGCTCACCAGTCGCAAGGTCGACCTTGGAGTGCGCTGACATACGGCGCTGCGGCCGGCCATCCAACTCAAAGAAACCCTGGGTTTCAAGGGTCTGGGCATCCAGGCGATAGGGGTGCCCGGCGTTATACCACAAGGTCATGAGGTCGCCGGCGTAACAAAACAAATCGGTATTGGAGGTATCTTTTATGCCAAAGGGCGACACACTGTAGTCGAAGGGACCCATCACACCCGGCGAAATCGATTGCCCTCTGGCTCGCTCATCTTCAAAAGCCGCCGTGTGGACATAGCGGTTACGATAGGACGCCCGCCCCTCACCAAAGTAGACCGCGTGGACCATGCCATCTCCATCGAAGGGGTGATAGCGGTTAGCCGGCGGATGCACAGGGTTTGGGCCATTGCGAAAGTAGGCGCCGACCAGGTCAGCGGGTATCTCACCCTCCACCACCGACACAGGCGAGGCTATCTCGCGGGTAATGGGGGCATAGACGCCGTGTAGATACGGATTATCGAGGCCATAAATCCAGTCTGGCGCATCCTCAAAATGAGGCGCAGCGCCCAAACAGCGCTCGCTGGCAGGAAAGTCCTGCAGTTTTGCCGCTAATTCCATGCTTCGCACCCTCCGTCGGGACCAGTGAGACGTCTACTACTTTACCCAAATCGATTATAGAATTAGAGTCCTTTTATGCAAGTAAAACAAAACCCTTTATATCAAGGCCCGCGGGGGCACTTGCCAAGACATAAGCCCTCTTCTAGGCTGCAGTAACCAAGGATATCGCTGAACCCACCATGTCACCCATTTCCCAGAATCTCAGGCTGCCGCTGTTCCAGGCGCCCATGTTCCTGCAATCCGGGCCGGACATGGTTATCGCCAGTTGCAAGGCCGGTATTCTGGGCTCATTCCCCTCACCCAATGCGCGCACCACGGAGCAGCTGGAAACCTGGTTACAGGACATTACCCGGGCGGTGGATCCTGAGCGCGATGCCGCCTGGGCCATCAACCTGATGATGCACCGCTCCAATACCCGGCGGCTCGACGACCTCGCTCTCGCGGTCAAGTACCGGGCACCCCTGGTGATCTCGGCACTGGGCAGCCCCCGGGAAGCCGTCGAGGCGGTCCACGCCTATGGCGGCAAAGTGTATGCCGATGTTATCGACGTGGAGTTTGCCCGTAAGGCACTCGACTCGGGGGTAGACGGACTGGTTCTGGTCGCGGCGGGAGCGGGGGGCCACACTGGCCAGCTGTCAGGTTTCGCCTTTGTCGAGGAAGTTCGACAGTTCTGGGATGGCGATATCGTGCTCGGTGGCGGCATTGTCAGCGGTCGGGGCGTGCGGGCAGCAGAGGTGTTAGGCGCAACCTATGCCTACATGGGCACGCGATTTATCGCCACCGAGGAAAGTCTGGCCGACCAACGCTACAAGGACATGGTGGTCGCCGCCAGCGGCAGGGATATCCTGTGTTCTGATGCTGTGACCGGCGTCAAGGCCAACTGGTTGCGGCCCAGCCTGGTCCAGGCGGGCTACGACCCGGACAACATGCCGGAACCCGGGGCAATCGACGTGATCAAGGCCGCTGGAGATGCCAAGCGCTGGCGGGACATCTGGGCCGCCGGCCAGTGCGTGGGCAGTATCAACGAGGTGCTACCGATCGCAGCGCTGGTCGATCAACTGGTCGAAGAGTACGAGGCGGCCTGCGAGGCCTGATATGCATACAACCGAATCAGC
>CAZPVJ010000046.1:0-4137 GCA_964590005.1 uncultured Alteromonadaceae bacterium
ATACAGAAGCGCTTCGAACTGACCCTGGACCCATGCAGCGAACGCTTTGCCGACTATCGCGCCATCAGCACGTCGGCGGACGGCGCCGAGGGCTCGCTAAAAACGTACAGTGGCCCCGAGGTGGACTGGTACGTGCACTCCTATATCGGCTCACCCGAATCCACGTTCACCAATATGCATATCACGCTCAGTCTGGGCCCACAGATTCTCGTACCCAATTTCGGCTTTGCCCTGGGTACGGTACCCGACCTGTTCATGTACATGGACTACATCCCACGGGTGGAGTTGATGCCAAACATCGATTACGTCGACAAGTACTACACCGAGGTGAATGACGAATTCCTGTCACTGCAGGAAGATGAACGATTTAATCCGTTTATCAGCCGCGACCTGTATACCCGCGTGGCCATGACGCCCACCGCAGTGGGCTACACCGCCAAGGCTGAGCCAGAGGTGCTGGACAAGGTACACGGCATTGCCCTTGAACGCCTGGACCGTTGGCTCAAATGGGTCGACGAGGCGCCAAGCACGCCGGTTGAGGATCGCGCGGCTATCGCAGCGCGTGACGAGAAAATCCGGCAGAACATCTGCGAGCGGGATCCTGCGAACAACCTGGGGGATAAGCTGTTCGGCGAAGAGACAGCAACTGCCATGGTATCCACACTCTGGGGGGGAAGCCGGACGTTACCGCGTCCCATGGGCTAAGGGGTACCAAGAAAACTGATAGCCCGCGCATCCAGGCGCGGGCTTTTTTTTGTCCAAACGAAAGCACTTTTGGCCGCCCCCGAATGAAGGCAAAGAACGGCTCCGCGGGGGTGCTAAGCTGATTCGGCGAGATCCACTTTACGGATAGCCGGCTTGAGTGGCACCAGCGGTAGCAAGGGATCGATACCCCGCTGCTGCGCCTCGAGGCGCGACGGTGACGGGATGGCAAACAGCTTCTTGCCTCGGTACTTTTCGACCTCGTCACTGTCGATTTGCCAGCCGCGTTGTTCGATCAGGTCGCGACGCATCTTGCGAAAGGTGCTCATGAAACGGTCCGACTTTACTGACACCTCGTTTTCGAGACTCTCGGCAAGATAAAACGGCCGGGTTTCCTCGACAATGGCGGTATCCTCCCGCAGTACTTTTTCCAGCCGCTTTAAAGAGCCCTTGTCAAAAAGCTTCCAGCGGAAGAAGTTGCGCACCTGTATCGCGAAGGTACGTGTCGTGTGCTCATCCACAGGCGTGTTGGCGTCAAACATGATGATGTGCATCTTGGGGTTCGCTTCGATGTGCATCCGAATGGTATTGCCCGACAGGTAGAAGGTCGGGTGTACATAGGTCTTGGCCTTGTCTTTACGGATGAACCGACGCAAGCCGCCTTTGAGCTGCGGTGGGTACATTTCATTGGTAGATGTTGCCCAGCAATCGTGACGATCCAGCTTGATAATCTTGTTACGCTGGGCTGTGCTGTTATGACCGAACATCGGGTGTACAAAAGAGGCGTGGGCGATGTCGATGCCGTTTTCCAGCACCCTGCCTGCATCTGCCTGCCATTCCCACTCCGAACTGACCGAGCGCCACTCGGGATCTCCGTATTCGGGGAAAGGCGGAATCGGGAATCGCTCACTCTCGGGCAGGTCGCCCAGGAATACCCAGATCATGCCGTAACGTTCTTCTGTCGGATAGGAGTCGACACGGGCTTTCGCCGGTATATGCCCTTCGTCCAATTCTGAGGGAATAACCACACATTGGCCGTCACCCGCATACTGCCAGCCATGGTAGGGGCAGGTAACATTACCATCGGTAACCCAACCCTTGCTCAGAGAACCACCGCGGTGCAAACAGGTGTCCGCCAGGCAATGCGCCTTGCCCTCTTCATCGCGAAAAAGGACGAACTGTTGACCCAGCATCTTTACGCGTACCGGCTCGTCACGTACGGTGTCGGACCACTCGGCCACGTACCAGAGGTTTACTAACACGGTGGTTTCTCCACTAATGAGTCTGTTCTCGATAGGCGCTATTATTCGCGGAGAGTGAGTTTTTTTTGCTGATTTTTATCAATTTTTTCTGCAATAGGCATGGCAGTATGGCGGCTGCCTCTAAACGACGGATCGAGTGTGTCAAACGATAATCCCGAAACCCTGATAGCGCGCGCTTTTTTCCGAGCCATTACCCTGCCCGGTGCCCAGCCGCCCCACGATCATGCGAGTCTCAAGGTGTTCTATCCCGCCCGGCTTACGGGTAGCGATGAAGAGCGCAATACCGGGGTGGTCGAGGCTGCGGCGGAGCTCGCTCCCTTTCCCGTGGTCATCATGCTGCCCGGCATCAATGTTGGCCCCGAGTCATACAGTTGGCTGGCGCAGGCTCTGGCGCTACAGGGTATTGTCACAGTGACGTTCACCCACGTGGCCGAGGAGATGCCCGGCTACGTCAGCCTGACACCCGGGCTGGATATCAGCGCATTGCTGCCCGAAAACTATGGCACCCGACCCTCGGCAACCACTGTCGCGCCGATTATTGAAGTCCTGCACAGTATTAACAGTGATAGCGTGCTCAAGGGACAGCTGGATCTTGAGAAGATCATCCTCGGCGGTCACTCCGCCGGTGGCACCGTGGCACAGCTAAATGCAGACCCCGACTGGTTTAGTGGCGTGGTTGCTGCTTTCAGTTACGGGGCACACAGCGCAGCGGCAACCGCGTTGGGCTACGGGGAAGGCGAACTGTTCCAACTACCGGGCAAAGTTGCCACGCTGATCATGGGAGGCACAAGGGACGGCTGTATCGCCAATAGCGCAGGACGCTATGGCGAGGGTGGAGAGTCCTCACCCACTGCCGCTGTCGAGCGAACGTTCGAGGAGGCAATCACGAGCGATCGCAGCGATTGTTACCTGGCCCTGATCGAGGGCGCCAATCATTTTTCGCTTGCTTATCCAGCGGATCACAGCACGGGACGGCCATTCATCGACATGAGCACAACCCGCCCCGACGACGCCATTCGCAACTACCTCGCCGAACTGATTATTGCTTTTATCCGAGAGGTTTCGAACGGGGAGACAAAATACCTCGACAAACTGCTACACACCCCCAACGAACTGCTTAACAAATCGGCTATGCGCTGAACCCCACCAATTGACAAAAAGCAAAGTCTGGCAAGCAACCAGAGGGCAAGATACGCTGGATAGATAATTCGGCCAGCACAGCTCAAGGAAACGGCATGTCAGAAGAGAAATCACCCAGTAACTGGCAACAGGCTATTAACGGCGAGTGGCACGGTTACCCCTCGCTGTTCGAACATGATGGTACCCACGTTGGCTACAACAAGGTCAGCCGTGCCAGCGAGTTTAAGGATGGCCGCACCACCTACTGGATGGAAACGCTGTTCGATGCCGCCGGCCCCCTGATGGACCGTTTCGAGATCGGCGCCAAAATGGAGTTTGGCGTTATCGACTCCGACCAGGACCGCATCTATACCGGTCCCGATTTTTTTGGCTCGGGACGCCCTTTCGGCCTGCTGGTTGATTCCAGTTATTACTCACCGGGTTGGAACGTGCAGCTGCGCACCGTCAACCATGTCGTACCGGAGCTGGGTCTCCAGGTCTATTCGTCCCAACTCTTCGAGGCAGATACGCTGGTCGGCGTATTTAACGGACTGTACGTCGTAACGCACGATCATGATAGCAACCCGGAAACCCAGGCAAAGGTCGCCGCTTTTCTTGACAAGGAAAAAAAGGATGCGCGCAAGCCGTTCAACCTCCCAGTCAAACACGCCGGCGTCTTCCGCGGTGAATTTGAGGTCTACAACGACAACCAGGAAATGATCGGGACCAACAAAGTCACGGTTCACCACCGCCCGATCAACCTGCTGCATTCAGAGCAGACTATCGAAATCGAGGGTGTCATCAATCGCAAGTGGACCGCCATGCGCACTCGCAACGGCGGCAGCCACCAGTTCCACGGCCCGGACATGTACGGCAATGGTAAGTCCTATGGGCGCTACCTGTACTGTGTACGCCATGTCTTTGGTGAGGCTTTCAAACTCTGGTCACGCGAAACCGTTGTCGATGAAGACCACACCATGGTCTGCGCCTGGCAATTCCTGGAGTCGCAAAAAGAGAAGTACATGACCTTTGGCGTGCTGCGCTGGGAGCAGGG
>CAZPVJ010000047.1:0-2519 GCA_964590005.1 uncultured Alteromonadaceae bacterium
TCGGCGACTCGAATCGGCTGCGCAAGTGGATGTTGGCGAACAGTTGATCATGCAGGCCCGGCGCTTACCGCCCATGCGGGCATCGGTTTATCTACTCACAGCCTGGCTGGCACTCGCCACCTCATTCAGTCACGCCCAAACAGACGAGAATTCCCCCGCGCTAATACAGGGTTTCCTTGGCAGCCTGTCATTGGATGACCAGACCGGCGAATGGGATGAGATTTCAGAGGACGAGGTCGATATCGAGTTTCCCTCCAGCGTACCCAGCGGCGGCGTGGAAGCGGAGTATGCCTACGGCGGCGAATACGTGCGCTGGGGGATCAACACCGGCGGCAGTATCGCGTGGAAAAGCAGCGACACCCGGTTTTCCGGCGGCTTTAACGGCGATACCGGCGGCACCATCCGCATCGAAATCGACAACTCTCTGTTCCTGGGTGAATTACACATCGGCGGTTTTCTGCGCGGCAGACTAGGACAAGCGGTAACGGTCTACGGCGCCGCCGGCCCGATGATGATGTACGGGAAACACGAGGTAGAAGATGAAGACGAGGTAGTCAGCCCCACCGGTGATGGCACGGTGGTACTGACGTCCTCAGATGACTCCGACTTCGCCTTCGGATTCTACGCCCGCGCCGGCATCGACTTCGCCTTCAATCCCGACCAGTATGTGGGGATAGGCGTACGCTATATGAAAACCGAACTCGATTTCGACAAAACCGTTGGCAAAGTGGATATTGAAGGCCCCCAGGTCGTCATCACATTCAGTGCGGCCCTCTAGCCTTATCCCGCCTTATTGACCTTTCACACACCTTGGCTGACGTCATTAGTATGCAGATATTGCCAACGCGCGATAGAGTCTGACGCGTTATAATATGAACCTACGCAAGCACCTGTTTTCTGTGGAGACAACAATGAAAATAATGAAGAGGACACCACTCGTCGGCGCGCTGGCACTGGCAGCTTCCAGCCAGGCGTATGCCGGCGGACTCTGGCTCAACCAATTTGGCGACTTCGCAGCGGGGCGCGCCAGTGCGGGCGCGTCGGCAGGCGTTGATGAAGCCAGCACCATTATTCACAATCCGGCAAGCGCCACGCAACTGGAGGGCAGCCACCTATTCGTGGGTGCGGGGGTGATTCTCGCCGACATAGCGTTTGATATTGATGAAACTAACCCGATCAGCGGGAACGACGATGGTGGCGATGCTGGCCTCGACGCGCCTATTGCGGAATTTGCTTACGTGCATGATACCGGGTCTGATCAGTGGGCCGCTGGGGTTTACATGGCGGGGTTTTCCGGGGCGGGACTGGAGTACAACGACGACTGGGTGGGTCGCTTTCAGACCACCGATGTAGAGATACTGGTCCTGGCGTTGGCGCCAACCTTCTCTTTCCAGGTGACCGACAACTTTTCGGTGGGAGTCGCGGCGCAATACTTCTACGGTGAACTCGATCTCAAGCTCGCCATACCCAGCATCAGGCCTGGCGTCGACAATGGCAAGGGCAAGCTGGACGGTACCGATAATGGTTTTGGCTATTCGCTGGGTGCAGTCTATGAATTCTCCGAATTAACTCGCATCGGTATCACCTACCAGAGCGAAATAGAACTGGATTTTGACGGCAAGCTTAAAGTGCCTGCGGGCAGCGTCCGGGTCGATTCGAACACCGAGCTGTCATTGGCTCAATTCGTGAGGGTGAGCCTGCATCACAGCCTGGACGATCAAATCGGTTTTGACTTCTCCATCGGCTGGGACGACTGGAGTGCGCTCGACGAAGTGTTCGTGGCGTTGCCCTCACAGGGTGCCAGCCTGGAGAAAAACTGGGACGATACCTACCACTATGCCGCAGGCTTCCAGTACAAGGCGACAGACAAGTGGGATATCACCGCGGGTATCGCCTATGACACCAACCCGGTCAGCGCGCGCGACCGAACCGCAGACCTCCCTGTTGATCGCCAGATCCGCTACAACATCGGCGCGCGTTACGCCTACCGGGAGAACCTCACCCTGGGCGGCTATGCCAACTACACCGACCTTGGCAGCGCCAAGATCAAAACCGATTTCTGGAGCGGCGAATACTCCAGCAACAGCATTGTTGAGCTGGGCGTTTATGCCAACTGGGCGCTCTGACGGCCTGGCGAGGCGCCGGTAGTTGCTTGCTCCTATCCGGCCGGCGATCGCAGTAGCGCTACTGGTTATCCTGGTCGCGGGTTGCGACGCCATATCGACGGAGCTGCGCATGCATCCGCCGGGCAATACGCCGTTCTCGCCCAGCGCGCTGCAAGTCATCTTCGAGGAGCATTCCAGCGCCACACTGGTAGCGTCACAGGATAGCGTAGGTATGGCGCCGCTTGCGTCACTAACCTCGGGAAAGGCGGACCTGGCTGTGGTCGAGAACAGCGCCGCTTTTGTACCCGGCATCAGGGCTATCCTGCCCATCTACGAAAGCGTACTGCACGTGCTCATTCGCGAAGACATCGAGGTAAGCGAAAATCGACAATCGCTGGAAGGGACCTCTTTCTA
>CAZPVJ010000048.1:0-27873 GCA_964590005.1 uncultured Alteromonadaceae bacterium
CTGGTATCCGGGGCGACGGGATCAGTGGGCGATGGTTTACTGAAAGCCGCCATCGAGGACCCGCAGGTGCAGCTGGTTCATGTTATCAGCCGTCGAAGCTCACCAAGAATTGACGCCGGTGTTACATCGGGCAAAGTCCAACTGCATCTGCTGAAGGATTTTACCGACTATTCCAGCCTCACCGGTATCCTGGGGGACGTGAACACCGTCATGTGGGCCCTTGGCACCTCCTCACTGAATGTGGATGACGAGACCTACACCTGGATTCACGTTGATTTCCCAACAGCATTTGTCACCGAGTGGCTGGCCGCACGACAGAACGGCCCCATGTCTTTCCACTACATTACCGGCGTGGGCACAGACGCCGAAGGCGACTCCCATTGGGCCAGAGAAAAAGGTCGAGCGGAACGGGAGATAGCGGCTATGGCAGCCTCTACTGACATGCGCGCCTTCGGTTATCGTTCGGGATTTATCAGACCTACGTCGGAAAATTCCAACGCACTGATCTATCTGCTGGAACTGCTGCTTAAGCCCGGCAAGCTGGTGATTACCGGCAAGGACCTGGGTGGAGCAATACTGGAAATTGCCGCGCGCACGGACGAGCTACCTAATGGCACACTGATCGACAACGCGGACTCAATCGCCTATGCCGAAGCTTACAAGTCCCGATCCAACAAATGAATCGTAGCGCGCCGTAGCTCAGGCTCGTTTGCGGTCCTCATCCAGGTCACTGAGAAAATCATCCAGTAAAGGCTTTTCCGCGTGTGGCATCACGACCACATGCGCCAATGATTTTCCGTGCGTTGCCGAGGCCTTGACCGTCGCCAGCGTCCACTTTTTCTTCAAGTCGCGCGAAAACAGGTTGTCGAAATACACCGTGTTGGAACGATCATTCGCCAGCACCGGATTGAACTCCGGAAAGTGATTCTGCATTTCACCCAAGAGATAGCTGGCATTCTGTAATACCAGGCGAGCATCTCGTTCCTGCTGGGCAATAGATTCGGCGGTGCAGAAATAATGAAACTCCGCGGGCTTTACCGAATCCCGTGAACACGTGATTGTGCCCGGCACATGAGAGATATAGGCCGGATCATGCACCGAGGTGAACAACTCGCGGAATGTCTCGAAATCTTTTTTACCCACCACAAATATTCCGGCTGAACCGGTATAACCAAAAAATTTGTGGCCAGAGACCGCTATTGAATCGTAGCGCTTAATCCCGCCCTCACCTATCTTGTGCAGGTCAGCGGCAAAGTCGGTGGCGTGCAGGTAACCTCCAAACAGCGCAGCATCCAGGTGAACGTAGGACTCATAGCCCTTCAGTGCCTCATTGATCCCGTCGATATCATCTACAGCGCCTTTCAGCGTGGTGCCAATGGTCGCCAGGATCAGTACCGGCGCATCGCGGTTCTCCTTCAGCTTTTCACGCAAGTCCCCGGTATCCATAGCGCCGGTCTCGTCGATATCAACGAGCACTTCTTCCATCGCTAACAAGTCGCGGATTATCTGGATCGAATAGTGCGCCTCCTTGGTGTAGTACACCTTGGGGGTCACGCCTGTACGGGCCTTTAGCAAGGTGCGACCAACATAGGCCCCATGCATATTGCTGTCAGTGCCACTGTTGGACACGAAGCCCCAGATATCATCCGCGGGAAACCCGTAACGCGCGCCAAAGCGGTTGATCAGGTCAGACTCGAGATGATGCGTCCCAAGCGTTCCCGACCCATAAAACGGGTCACCCACATTGTTCATATTGCGCGTGCTGACACCGACAGACTCGAGCTGCTTGCGCCATTTGAAGAACCCTTCCGGCGGTGGGTTCATGTTGGCCGGATAACCCAGGAACACTTTAGGGTCATGGGTCTTGAGCCAGTCACGGCGCGCTCGCACAAACGCGTAGCCATTGGCATCGGCGACACTACCTGCCGCTAAATTTTCGGCTGCCGATGGTGGGGCTGCCAGTGCCTGGGGTGTACAAAGGGCTGTGCTCGAGGCCGCCAGCATGCTGGAGCCAATCAAAAAGTTTCGTCTGGAAAACATAATTCCTCCCGAGACGGCAGCCCGACCTGTTGGCTAAGAGGGCTGCCAAGGCCTGTTGTTTACACTATAGTGCATTGATTGCACCTGCGCGTATAACTCTTTCAGCGAAAGTCGGAGAAAGACCCAGTGAGTGTCAGACCCATCGTCTTTGCCCTTGCGTTTGCGGGCCTGTTGGCCAGCCCATCCCTCGCCGGCACATTTATCGCCGGACCCTGCCCCGTCGATCTTGTCGGGGTGAGCGCAGAACTGGACTGTGGCGTGCTGCAGGTGCCCGAAACCCGCGGAACCGTGGGCGAATCGACTTTCTACTACCACCGGAGTAATAACCATGAGAGAGAACACACCCCTTGGCTTGAATCGTCGGTCTTTCCTCCTGGCGACAGCAGTATCCGCCCTCAGCGCCCCTAGCTGGGGCAACAGCTGCTACGCGCCGTATACCAGCCCCGACGCGAGTCTGCCGCTGGGGCCATTTGATGGCAGCTCCACCGCCAGCGATGTCGTCGCCAAGCTCGACTTAACCGGTAAAACAGCAGTAGTCACCGGCTGTAACTCCGGCCTGGGTTACGAAACCATGAGAGCCCTGACCTCTCGTGGAGCGACCGTTATCGGTACTGCACGCAACCAGGAGAAGGCCGAAAAGGCCTGCGCGGACTTTGGAGAGCGCGCCATTCCCACCGTGCTGGAACTCAGTGACTGGCAGTCGGCAAGAGACTGCGCTACCGCGATCAATGGTATGGATATGCCCATCGACGCGCTGATCTGCAATGCCGGGATTATGGCGCTGCCGGACTTGAAGCTGGCTAATGGTGTGGAGTTACAGTTCGCGGTAAACCACCTCGGCCACTTTATCCTGGTGAACGGGCTGCTGCCCTCGGTGAAAAAAGCGCAACAGGGCAGGATCGTAATGGTGAGTAGCTGCGCTCACAATTCAGCCCCGGAGGTCGGCATCGACTTCGATAATCTTGATGGCTCACAGTCTTACGAACCCTGGGCCGCCTACGGACGATCCAAGTTGGCCAATGGGCTGTTTGCCGCAGAGCTCGCCCGCCGACTAAAGGACACGCCGATAACCGCAAATTCGCTGCATCCCGGGGTAATCAAGACCAACCTGGGGCGGCACCTGGACAATCCCATCGCCGATGGCGATGACTCGGTCTACAACAAGGATATCGCGCAGGGCGCTTCTACACAGTGCTATGTAGCTGTGCATCCCGTCCCGGCAGCCATCAACGGGCAATATTTTGCCGACTGCAACCCCGCAACGGCCAACCCATTGCTGTACGACGAGGGCCTGGCCAAGCGCCTCTGGGAGGAATCCGAGCGGTTGACCAGCTAGGCACCGAAATAGATCCCGACTGAGTGGTCGTTCCGCAACCCCTGAGAGGTCCCATGAGAAGTCCGATATTCCTGGCCACCCTGGCCTGCCTGTCTTTGGCCGTCCATGCCGAACAACAACCAGCTGACTACAAGGCCAGAATCGAGGCGATTCTGGCGGAGGTGCCACTGGTGGATGGCCACAATGACATTCCCTTTGCCTACAAGCGGCGGGTAAATAACCAACTTGAGCGCATGGACTTCAGTGCCGACCTGAGCTCGCTCGATAAACCCACCGATACGGACCTGCCGAGACTGCGACGAGGCCTCGTCGGCGGACAATTCTGGTCGGTCTATATCCCCATCCGGGAGTATGGCGGTACCGCTGGGGACGCCAGCCGCGTACTCGGTCAGATAGACACGGTCAATAGACTGGTGGATCGCCACCCGGAGTCGCTTGCCATGGCGTACAACGCCGAAGATATTCCCGCGATTCACCAACAGGGTAAGATTGCCTCGCTGATCGGCATCGAGGGTGGGCATGCCATCGAGGACTCCCTGGCAACCCTGCGCATGATGTACGTGGCCGGAGCCCGCTACATGACACTGACCCATGGCAAGGGTCTGCGCTGGGCGGACTCGGCCACAGATGAACCGAGGGTAGGCGGACTCAGTCCCTTCGGGAAGGAGGTAGTCAGGGAGATGAATCGTCTGGGTATGCTGGTGGACCTGTCCCATGTGTCCCCGGACACAATGCATGATGCGCTTGACGTGAGCGAGGCTCCGGTCATTTTTTCACACTCAAACGCCTATGCGGTTACCGCTAACCCCCGCAATGTTCCCGATGATGTGTTACTGCGTCTCAAGGACAACAACGGTGTGTTAATGATCACCTTCTTCCCGGCCTATGTATCCGAAGAGGCGTCCACCGCCTTCGAAAGGGATAAGGCGCAGCTGGCAAAGTTTCAGGCTGAAGCGGATGATCCCAATCAGGTACGGGCAAAAATGGAGGCCTGGAAGAGCGAGAACCCCAGCCCGCGCCCAACGCTCTCCCAGGTTGCAGACCACATTGACCACGTACGGGCACTGATCGGCATCGACTATATCGGCATTGGTGCCGACTACGACGGAATGCCGCCGGGGCCCATCGGCCTGGAGGACGCCTCGACCTACCCTGCCCTCTTCGCTGAACTGATGCGGCGCGGGTACAGCGACGAGGATATCGCCAGGATCGCAGGCAAGAACATTCTCAGGGTTATGCGAGACGCGGAGGCCACTGCAAGCCGGTTGCAGACCTCTCGTCCACCATCGGAGGCTGTGATAGAACAGCTGGACGAGGTGGTGGCCAGGTAATCGCGGTGGATAGCGCTCGTCCAAAAAGACCTTGTATCAACTGAGTACCAGGCCAGACAGGAACTGAACTGCACACCGATCGCACATTGCCTTTCCCCCAACACTAGTGTGCAATAGAGGCAACACCAGCAGGCAGCGACAGCTTATGGCCAAGGGCACCGCATATACGCCCCCAGAGGACATCATCGCCGCATTCCCGGATCAGTCGGGTAATGAGGTCAACGGCGTTGGCGAATCAGACTATCGCCGGGCCTCCCGCTTTTTCTGGCACAAACCTGAACTGCAATCCCATGGCGGCCTGCAGAAAAAAGTACTGCAATACATTATGGGCGAGGCCTCAGTGGGAGCTGAGTTCATCCACGCTGGCCCCGGGGATCCTAAAAGGGGCCCAGTCGCCATCGACCTGGCGACCGAGAAAAAAAGCGGCAGCGCTCAAGAATGGAGCGACAAGGTAAAAGCCTTTGCACTCGACCACGAGGCGGATGTCGTGGGCATTGCAGAAATGCGCGACGAGTACATTTTCGAGGGCTACGAGATACCTCACCGCTACGTCATCATGATCGGGGTCGCACACGATTACGAGATTATGAAAACCGCACCCTCGACGCCGGATAACCCTTCTTCCGCAGTGGAAGTCGCCAGGCAGTACAACAGGGGCTCGCGGGTGGTCAGCAAGTTGCGCAATTATATTCTGGAGCAGGGCTATCCCGCCGCAGACTATCCGGGCCCCATGGCGGATGCCATCGTGATGATTCCCGCAGCCATTGACTGCGGCCTGGGAGAGCTCGGCAAGCATGGCTCGCTGATCCACAGGAAACTCGGCTCATCCTTCAGGCTGGCAGCTGTCACAACCGACATGCCTCTTGTGCCTGACAAAGCGGACAACTTCGGCGTGGACGATGTCTGTTACGGTTGCCGCGCCTGTGAAAACGCTTGCCCGCCGGATGCCATATTGCAGGATAAGGAAATGGTGCGAGGCGTCGAGAAGTGGTACGTAGATTTCGACAAATGCATTCCCTTCTTCGCCGAGACCTACGGCTGCGGCGCCTGCATCGCCGCTTGCCCCTGGAGTATCCCGGGCGTCGCAGATAATCTGCTGGTCAAATTGGCAAGGCGCAAAGCGCGAGAACAATAAACGCCCCGTTTCTAAAGTTTAAGCGACAGGACACAGCCTGTTACCTGGATCAAGGAGGATCTGACTTATCTATCCACGCACTCACTGGACAGGGTTATCCATAAAAACCCTGTCGAACCCCGGGCCTTGTCTGCGCTCTGTCCTCATGACGCTAGGCCTGGTTTTATCGAGCCAACTGTTAACGGCCTGTGGTGACAGCTCCAGTAACAGGCGAGCACAAGCACCGTCGGAAATCGATGTCCAGGCGGAACTGGATGCCTGCAGCGATAAACGGCTGACCGCTGATAGTGAAGTGCTGGCCAACGGGTGGACCCTAGACCACCAGAGTACTCGCAACCAGCCGACCTCCCTGGCAATGCTGGATACAGACAATCTGGGCGAAGTCGAATTACTGTGGAGCTTCGTATTCGCCGGTGATGAAGAGCGGCGCGGACACCCGGCAGTGACCACAGAAGCAGTCATCCTGGGGAGTCCCGCGGGTGCGGTGCGCGCACTGGGTCGCAGCACGGGTTGCGATATCTGGACCTTCCAGGCCGAAGCGGAGGTAAGAACCGCTATTGTGCTTGGCGAAAGAACAGCCGCAATCGGCAGGCTCGCCTACTTCGGCGATACCCTGGCCAACGTTTATGCGATAGACGCGCAAAGTGGTGAAAAGGTCTGGCAATCACAGGTAGACGATCACCCAGACGCTATAATCACCGGCTCTCCACAACTGGCTGGTGCGCAACTGCTGGTGCCGATTTCTTCGCTGGAGGTAAGGACAGCCGCCAACCCCGGCCAGACCTGTTGCACTTTCAGGGGGGGATTAGTTGCACTCGATGCAGTCACAGGAGCTGAGAATTGGCGTTACCGAACCATCACTGAACCGCCCATACTCAACCCCGCAACCGGTAAAGCGGGACCTTCAGGGGCGCCGGTCTGGGCCGTACCTACTATCGATAGCGACCGCAACCTGGTTTATATCGGCACCGGGGAGAACTACTCCCGACCCGCGACGGATACCTCCGATGCCATCGTCGCGATAGATCTCGGCAGCGGCCAGGAGCGCTGGAAGCTGCAGGGAACGATGGACGACGTCTGGAATATTGCCTGCCTATTGCCCGCACCGTTTAACAGCAACTGTCCCGAAAACCCGGGGCCAGATCTGGACTTTGGCGCGGCACCGGTACTGGTTAAGCGTGAAGGCAAACCCGATGTGCTCATCGCTGCCCAGAAGTCCGGCAGCATTTTTGCGCTGGACCCCGATACCGGCTCCATCCTGTGGCAACGCGACCTCGGCTCAGGCGGCAATCTAGGCGGCGTACACTGGGGCGTTGCCGTTGACGACGATAATGTTTATATACCCATTTCGGACATACAGTCGCGGGAACTGACGCTGGCGGAAATCGTCGACATTGAGAACGCACGCACGATCTTTCAGCCAGACAATGCGGAGCCGGGGCTATACGCGCTAAGCCTGGATAACGGTACGACACAATGGTTCAGCCAACCCACTCGAATCACACCACTGGATGAGCAGCGCCCGGTTATCCTCTCCTCGGCGATCACCGTGGTGGGTGACGCGGTTTATACAGCAGGCCTGGATGGCATAGTGAGGATTTATGCCAGCACCGATGGATCGCTGTTGCGTGAAATTGATACTGCAATAAGCGTAACCGGAGTCAATGGCGAAGAGGGCAACGGCGGCACCATCGACTCCGGCGGCCCAGTTGTGGCCGGAGGCATAATCTACATTAACTCCGGCTATACCACCTTTGGCCGCGACCCCACCTGGTTTGCGGGTCCCGGCAACGTATTCATGGCCTTCGGCCTGGCCAACTAGAGGGCAGCCGCTTGCAGGATTTTACTATTCACCCGACGCTCCTGGAGGACTGTCATTTACTGGGCGAGATCAATAGCGGATTTTTGTTATTACACCGCAACGCCAGTCTGCCCTGGTTTATCCTGGTCCCCAGGACACACTGCCAAGACTTACTCGATTTGCCCGACAACACCCGGGAAGCAGTGCTGAATGACGCCAGGGACGTCGCCGCTTTTATCAAGGCGCACTTTGCGCTATCCAAAATCAATGTCGCGGCACTGGGTAACGTGGTACCGCAGTTACATGTGCACGTTATTGGCAGAGACCCCGCAGACCCTTGCTGGCCAGCACCGGTATGGGGCAACCTGGTCGCCGAGGCGAGCTGGCCAGCAGATTCCGTTCAGTTATTCAGCGAGAGCTTATGCCCGTCAACGGGCAGCAGCTAGCATTGCGTCAGGACTGCGCATCCGGTTCGTTTATTGACAGCACATACCCGTCTGAAGGATCGGCCCTGCCCTCCAGCATCTTTAGATAGATCTTTTGCACGCACTGCGGTCCACCTCGACGCACCACGTTCAGCAGCGGGTCGCAAAAATCCTGGAACTGCACCAGGCTCTTACCGATTCGCTGGAATAGCACCTGGCCTCCCCAATCCTGGACACGCTTTTCGATCTGGCTGGGAGCAAAGAAAAATGTGGGTTCGGCACCTGGCAGGCCACTGTTATCGCCACCCTCATCGTGGTGAGTGGCGCCAATGAGGCAGGAGTACTTCAACTGGTCACCAAAATGGTTATGGATGCTTGCCAGGACAGTCTGGCTGCCCGCCATGTCCACAGAAATGGTGGGTTGACTGGCATCAAGGCTACCCACATCATCGTAGGCGATCACCTCGTCATAACAGCCCAGCCCTTTGACGAAATCCACATTGGATGGGGAAGTCAGGCCAATTGAACGATACTTTCCACGTTGGCGGATCGCGAAAGCGAGGGCGATACTGGTCTTGCTCGAGGCGCTGGTGACGATGTATTGAGACGCACCATAGTGGTCGTTGTCGAACATAAAGTCCTCGACCAGCCACGAGGTCAGGAATAGGCCTCGCAACAGCATATTTAGATCCTCCCGGTGGGGGTCTGCTTCGCCAACCGATGGCTGTCGATCAAAACGTGCGTAGACCGGCGCCAGGCCGTCCCTGTGCGGAGAAATGTCGCTAAAACCACCTTCGTCAATTTTGCCCGCCTTTACTTTCAGGTGGGATCCCATGGGATAGAAGCCCCACAGTCGCTCGCCTACTGCCACGTCCGGATGATTGGAAGCAATCACATTTGAATAACCCATTGCCGGAACACGACCCCACTCACCTTCCGCCGGGAAAAAATTCCAATAGCCGAGTAGTTCACCCGCCACGGCATAGCTGATGTTATTGGCGGTCAGCGCAAAGCGATCAATGGCCAACAGCACCTCATCCGGGCCTAACTCCGGAATGGGTTCTTCACATACTCGAGTGTTGCCGGGATTATCGCGCTCTACTTCAAAGGTCTGGCATTGCATGTCGGGTTCCTATCGGTTGCTAAGTTCCAGGGTGAATAAATCGGAAGGTGAGGTTAACACGAGGACCGCAGGGTTTAGACAACTTTCGCAGCCCATGTTTCCAATAGCGCTGCGTAACACCGCGCATCACCAGCAAACTACCCGAGGGCAATGGCAGGTTAAAGGCTTTCAAGCTTTTTTGGGTCCTGTGCTTAAAGTAGATACTGCGTTGTTCGCCCAGGCTGACCGAAGCAATCACCGGCTCAGGGCCAAGCTCAGGCTCATCGTCAGCATGCAAGCCCATGGAATCGTGGTGGTTACGATAATAATTCAACAACACACTGTTAAAGGCGCATTCACATTGTCGCTCCAGCCGTGACCGGAGATCCAACAGCGTATCGGTCCAGGGCAATGGCTGGTGGGAAATGCCTGAATAGGCGTAGTGCGCTCCCGCGTCGCCATACCAGGCAATCAGCCTGGGCTGTCGATGCGTTTTGCCAAAAACCGTGATGTCTTCCTGCGCCCAGGGCGTGTCCTGCAGAAGTTCTGCGAGTAACGCACTGGGCTCCCGACCGAGATCCGCGCGCGGCTCAAAAAATAGATTGGAATCGGGAAGCTGAATAGCCTGCCCTTCGCTGTTGGAAAAAAGGTCCAAGAGATCTATCTCGTCTCAGTAAACAATCGACTCTTGCCTGTCAGGGGACCAAATGCTACCGCAGTCATGGGCCTGCTCCAAATGGCGTACCACCTGCGAGCAATTTGGTGGAGACCGGGAAAACATAGAACTCGATCAACAGCGAACCTGGAGTGCCGACTTCAGCTACGTACTACGACTCACACTATGAGCAGACTCGGGCTACAATAGCCAACTACTACCGGCCGATTCCGGATTACGCTCCCTGACAATATGAGAATGCTATGAGTACTGCGAACTTCAAAGATAAGACGGTTATTATCACAGGCGCCTCCGCGGGCGTCGGTGCGGCCTGCGCCGAGTTGTTTGCCAGCCTGGGTGCCAGGCTCGTATTGTCGGCCCGGGGAGAAGAAGCCCTCAACCGGTTCGCCGACACCCTGCGTGACAAGACCAGCGTCCTGGCCGTGGCAATGGATGTTGCCGACGATGCTGGCTGTCAGGCCCTGATAGACCGCGCCATCGCTGAATTCGGTGCAATTCACGTGCTGGTGAACAACGCCGGCGTCCATCACCGTGGCGACTTTGCCAACCAGACACCCGACAACATGGCGCAAATGATAGACGTCAACCTGCGCGCGCCAGTTTACCTCACGGGATTGGCACTTCCCCACATCAAGCAGGCCGGCGGTGGCGCTGTTGTCATGGTGGGTTCGCTTGCCGGGCGCACCCCAATGCAGGGCGCAGCTACCTACGCGTGTACCAAGGCTGGCCTCAAGGCATTTACGCATTCTGTTGCCGAAGAATGGGCAGGCAGCGGTATCGATATCGGGGTAGTGTCACCGGGACCCATCGATACCGCGTTTATTATGGACAGCATCGACGAGGTCGAGGACATCGTCTATTCCCAGCCAATGAGTACGGCCGAGGAGGTGGCGCAAGCCGTATTGGCCGTGGCCAGCGGCGAGCGTGTAGAGATATGTCTGCCCGCTATGAGCGGCAAGTTAACGACCCTGAGCTACCTGTTCCCCTGGTTACGCAGGACAATGCGCCCGTCACTGTATCGCAAGGGTGCTAAGAACAAGGAGAAGTATCGAAATCGAGCCAGGGCCGGGGGTTGAGGCGATCGGTTAATCCAGCTTTACGACCGTCTTGCCAAAGTTTCTTCCGCCAAACATGTCGGCAAATGCTTGCGGAACCGAGCCAATACCCTCGAGCATATACTCCGGATTCTTCAGCTTACCCTCTTGCAGCCATTGAGCCAGTTGCGTGCGGGCCTCATCGTAACGCTCGTGGCGAAAGTGGGTCATGAAACCCTGCAAGGATAACTCCTTGGTCACCACATCAAACATGTTATTGGGACCACTTACCGGCTCCTCGGCTCCGTAAACCGCTACAGCGCCGCACAGGGCCATTCTGCCTTTGTGATTCATATTGGCGATCGCCGCTTCAAGGGCCTCTCCGCCTACATTGTCAAAGAACAGATCCACACCCTCGGTGCACACGTTGGCTATAGCCTGGGTCAACGGTGTATCGCTGCTGCGAATAACCGCCGCATCGTAGCCCAGTTCACTCACAATCCAGTCAGCTTTCGCCTGCGAACCGACGATTCCTACCACGCGAGCACCCTGCATACTCGCGATCTGGCCGGCTATACTGCCTACCGCACCTCCGGCACCACTAACCAGTACCGTATCGCCCGCCTTGGGTTTGCCGATTTCCATCATGCCAAAGTAGGCCGACATACCGGTATCGCCCAACACGCCCATATAGGCGCTGGGGTCAAACTCCAGTTGATCGGGCAGGCGGGCAATAAAGTCAGTGCCGTCGCTGACCGAGTATTCTTCCCAGGCGAAGCGTGCCATTAGCAGGGCACCCTCTGCATACTCGGCATTACGGCTTTCTATTACCTCAGACAGGACCAGGCCCATCACTGGCGCGCCCAGGGCCATAGCAGGCAGCACGTCGTCACCAGAGTCCTCGTTCATCCAGTTACGAAACCCGGCATCCAGCGAGACGTAATGATTACGGCAACGAAATTGTCCCTCGGCGAGTTCCACCCAGGGTTGCTCTTCCACCCGAAAGTCCTCGGGCACCGGATTCCCGTCCGGTCTACGAGCCAGTACTACCGCGTTATTGATCGCTGTCGACATACTGCGACTCCGGGTGCCGTACCCTGCAATTTTCGGCGTCTATTATCCCTGACTGGCTTCCGCCAGCACGGTGTTGAGCGTGACGCTGGGGCGCATGATACGCTTAATGGCACTGCGATCAGCATGGTAGTAGCCATAGCCAACCTCTTCTATGGGCTTACCCTGCACGGCCTCCAACTCACTGATGATGCGGGTCTCATTGTCAGCCAGTGCCGCTGCCAGCGGTGCAAATTGCTCGGCCAACTCCGGGTCATCCTGTTGCGACGCCACAGCCTGCGCCCAATAAAGACCCAGGTAAAAGTGGCTGCCGCGATTGTCCAACTCACCGACTTTACGGGACGGCGATTTATTTTTCTCCAGCAACTTGCCGGTGGCTTCGTCGAGGGTTTTCGCCAATACCGATGCTCGCGGGTTATCCTGCTTGATGCCCATATCTTCGAGCGACACCGCCAATGCCAGGAATTCCCCCAGCGAATCCCAGCGCAGATGGTTCTCTTCCTGCAGTTGCTGGACGTGCTTGGGTGCCGACCCACCGGCCCCGGTCTCATACATGCCGCCACCCTTGAGCATGGGAACAATGGACAGCATCTTCGCCGACGTTCCGAGCTCCATAATCGGGAACAGGTCAGTCAGATAATCACGCAACACGTTACCGGTAACTGAGATCGTATCGCGACCACGTATCATCCTCTCCATGCTGCGTCGAATAGCCTCTTCGTAGGTCATAATACGGAGATCAAGACCCTGGGTATCGTGATCGCCGAGATACTCATTAACCTTCTTGATCAGCTCGATGTCGTGGGGGCGATTACGGTCCAGCCAGAAAATAGCGGGGGTATCCGATTGGCGGGCCCGGGTGACCGCTAACTTGACCCAGTCGCGAACAGCCTCATCCTTGGTCTGGCAGGCGCGCCAGATGTCTCCCTTCTCGACATCGTGTTGCATCAATACGTTGCCATCGGCATCGACAACCCGAATCACCCCGCGCTCTTCCGGCTCAAATGTCTTGTCGTGTGAGCCATATTCCTCCGCTTTCTTGGCCATCAAGCCAACATTGGGGACCGTGCCCATGGTTGTCGGGTCAAATGCGCCATTGGTTTTGCAGAAATTGATCATCTCCTGGTAAATGCTGGAGTACGTGCTCTCGGGCATGACCGCTTTGCAGTCCTTGGCTTTACCATCAGGGCCCCACATCTTGCCGCCGTTGCGTATCATGGCGGGCATGGAAGCATCGACAATAACGTCACTGGGCACATGCAGATTGGTGATGCCCTTTACCGAATCAACCATCGCCAGCTCGGGCCTACCCTCGTAGCACGCGTGAATGTCTTCCAGGATCTCTTCCCGTTTGGAGCGAGGTAAAGACTCTATCTTTTCATAGACACTGCTCAGGCCATTATTGGGATTCACTCCCAGCTCATCGAACAACGCGCCATGCTTATCGAACAGATCTTTATAGAAAACAGTAACCGCGTGGCCAAAGACGATGGGGTGAGAAATTTTCATCATGGTCGCCTTGACATGCAGCGACCACATCACGCCGCTGTCCTTGGCATCCTGCATGGTTTGTTCGAAGAACTCGCGCAGGGCACCCACGCTCATGCGCATGCTGTCTATGACCTCTCCTTCCTGGAGATGCAGTTCTTTCTTGACAGTGACATTGCCTTTCGCATCGACAAATTCAATGCGCACATCTCCGGCACTGTCCATCGTGACCGATTGTTCAGCGGAGTAAAAATCGCCGCCGCGCATGTAATCGGCATGGGTGCGAGAAGCCTTACTCCATTCACCCATGGAGTGCGGAAACTTGCGGACAAAATTCTTCACGGCCGCCGGCGCGCGACGATCCGAGTTACCTTCGCGCAACACCGGGTTAACGGCGCTACCAAGTACCTTGGAGTAGCGGGCCTGAATCTCTTCCTCTTCGGCGTTGTCGGGACTATCGGGATAGTCGGGCAATGCGTAACCCTGGGACTGCAATTCAGCGATACAACTGGTGAGCTGCGGAATCGATGCGCTGATATTGGGTAACTTGATGATGTTGGCATTGGGGTCCTGGGTAAGTTCCCCCAGAAACGCCAGACCATCCTGGATCTGCTGTTCTTCGTTTAAATAATCGGGAAAGGTCGCCAGTATCCTCCCCGCCAGCGAAATGTCAGTGATCTTGACGTCAATGCCTGCCGCCGAAGTGAACGTTCGCACGATGGGCAGCAGCGAGCAGGTGGCCAGCGAGGGCGCCTCGTCGGTCAGGGTATAGTAAATCGTCTGGCTATTATTAGTCATATGGCTCCTCGTGAGATAGCAACTTGTAGCGATGCCGGTGGCCGCCGTGACTTTTGATCACCGTCGACCCCGAATTTTCGCTTCAGCGCGGCGTATGGGTGATGCCGAGCGTACGCGTTGGTGCAACTTTCCGGGCCCGGATTGTCTCGCAAATACACCCGTGATGGCAATCGCGGCGACAATCGCTGCCCTCCCCCGTTGCCGCAAGGCACAGTTGTTTATACTATGGCCGGTCATTGCCACGACGGCCGCCCTGTCAACCCATCTTTATCGCCACATCGGGATGCTCAAAATATGACCGACACCTACAACCCGCCCACGGTTTGGACCTGGGACAAAGAAAGCGGCGGACGTTTCGCCAACATTAACCGCCCAGTTGCCGGCCCCACCCACGAGAAAGAGCTGGCAGTAGGCAAGCACCCCTTGCAGCTCTACTCACTGGCTACGCCGAACGGCGTGAAGGTTACCGTCTTGCTTGAAGAATTATTGGCACTGGGGATTGAGGAGGCTGAATATAACGCGCACCTCATCAACATCGGTGACGGCGACCAATTCTCCAGCGGGTTTGTCGACGTAAATCCCAACTCAAAAATCCCGGCGCTACTGGATAACAGTACCGATCCGGCGGTCCGGGTCTTCGAATCCGGCGCCATCCTCGTTTACCTTGCGGAAAAGTTCGGCCACTTCCTGCCCACAGACCCTGCACCAAGAGCCGAGTGTATGTCATGGCTATTCTGGCAGATGGGTAGCGCCCCTTACCTGGGCGGCGGCTTCGGCCATTTCTACGCCTACGCACCAGAGAAATGGGAGTACCCGATCAATCGATTCGCCATGGAAGTCAAGCGCCAGCTGGACGTACTGGACCGCAACCTCGCATCGCGTGAGTACCTCAGTGGCGATGAGTACACCATCGCCGACATGGCAAACTACGCCTGGTACGGCGCTCTCGTCATGGGCAAGTTGTATGAGGCGGGTGAATTCCTGGATGTCGATTCCTACAAAAATGTCCAGCGCTGGACTGAGCAGATTCACCAGCGCCCGGCAGTAAAACGCGGCCGCCGGGTAAATCGCGCCTGGGGACCTGAAGAAGAGCAGGTACTTGAGCGTCACGACGCCAGCGACCTCGACTAGACAGCGGCTATGTTTTGTCGAATTTGTCAGGGGCCGTCGGTTGAAATTCTCGTCTACACTAAGGCAGACTGAATCAGTCGCGCGCTGGTATTGCGAGACGCTTAAATAAGAAACGACGCTGAGAAGCAGCTGGTGGCTACATGGTAGAAACGAAAACGGGACACGACCGCTCCAACGGAATTTCCTACAACGACATTCTGAATAACGACACGGTGCCGCCACCCGCGGTTTACCTCGAGGACAGTCCTTACAAGAGTGGTGTAACCAAGGTCAAGGTAGATCGCTACTTCAGTAAGGAAGAGCACGATCGCGAGGTCGAGCAGTTGTGGAAACGCGTTTGGCAAATGGCCTGTCACGAGTCCGACATTCCCAATGTCGGTGATACCCATGTCTACGATATAGCCGAACTGTCCTATCTCATCGTCAGGGTCAGCGAAACAGAGATTAAGGCCTACGCCAATGCCTGCCTGCACCGCGGGCGCGCGATCTGTGACAACCACAGAAAGGAGCTGAAGGCATTTCGTTGTCCGTTCCACGGTTGGTCGTGGCAACTTGATGGCAGTCTCAAGGAGATACCCGGTCACTGGGACTTCGAATCTGTTACCGCGGAAGAATATTCCCTCGAGGCGTTGCCCGTGGGCCGCTGGGGTGGATTTGTATTTATCAACCCAGATCCCGATTGCGAACCACTCGAGGATTTCCTGGGGGACATTGACAGGCATTTCGCGATCCCCTTCGAACGACGTTACAAGGCGATCCACGTCATCAAACGACTCCCATGCAACTGGAAAGTCGCGCAGGAAGCGTTCATGGAGTCCTACCATGTAGTGGCAACTCACCCCGAGTTACTCGGCTCCTTCGGCGACGTGAATTCGAAGTACGATGTCTTTGGCAATCTCTCGCGCGCCATGTCTTCACAGGGAGCACCGAGCCCCCACACCGGACTCGACAAGCCCGACATGTCGGTGTATCCCGACGGCAAAGCCTTTCAGAGTATGAAGCACCTGATCAGCGATCATGTATATCGCCGACTGGAAGAGAATAAAGTTGAGGTAACGATACCCAACGGCAAAAAGGGCATTTTCACGGCAGACGCCGAGTACATCAGTGGCGACGTAAAGTCCGCCGACATACAAATGTGTAACTGGGTGGGCGGTAAAATTGTACCCGGGGAAGAGGATACGCCGGTAGATTACCCAACCGAATCAGGCAAAGCGTTCCGGGAAGCCAAGGCTGCCATGCGCCGGGACCAGATGCGTCCTGACTTCGGCGAAGCCGTGGATGCCATCAGTGATGCCGACCTCAACGACTCGATCTACTACTCCCTGTTCCCCAACCTGAGCCCCTGGGCCGACTTCAACCCGATCTTTTATCGCTTCCGGCCGGACGGCAACAACCCCGAGCAATCACTGCACGAGGTGATGTTTATGTTGCCGGTGCCTGAGGGGGCAGACATTCCCCCACCGGCACCACTGACCTTCCTGGACCTGGACCAGGATTACACCGAGGCCCCGGAACTGGGCAGCGAACTGGCGAAAATCTTCAACCAGGATTTCGTCAATCATCGTATGGTCCAGAAGGGTTTGCACTCCCACCCCAAGGGTGAAACTATTTTCGCCAGCTACCAGGAAAGCAAAATTCGCCACTTTCACGATACGCTAAACCGCTGGCTGGAGAGTGACAAGGCACCCAGAACGGGCACCTAGAGAATCAGGCTTCGCACCCGGCAGCGCGTTGGTGGTAATGCTGCCGGTTAAAACGGGTCAGTGGACCAACTCGTTCACGATACGAGGGTAGTCCCGCCAGTAATACTGCAGCGTCGTATCCTCCCACTGACTATAAATGCTTGCCCAGTCGAAGCCATCGATTCGCCAGCCATGATGTGGCTCGAGATTGGTGACAAAAACCGGCGCCCCGTAGTCGCAAAAACGGGTATCAACGCTGATGCGCACCGTTTCCTCGGTAGTATTGGGCTCCGCCTTGTGCACGCAGCACGAGTGGAAGATGATCACATCTCCCTGCTCCACGTCCGACACGTGCCAGACGTCTTCACCGGCAAATATCTCGCATTGAACTCCACCGACACCATCAGCCTGCAGCACCTTCCTGACACCCTGCTTGTGAGATCCGGGCAATAGTTTCAGTCGCCCCATGCCCTGACGAACATCGTGCAATGCCACCCAGATGCCCGCCATAGTCGGGCCGGCCTGGTGGGAATGCGCATCCTGGTGCGGCGGGGTCTCAAAGCCGATTTTTCGGGGCGTTGCGATCCGCCCCATTTTCATCGGATAAACAAACGTATCGTCGCCGACCAGTATCCGCATCAATCGCTGGATATCTTCCTCATGAAAAAAATGATGGAAGTCGTAAATCGACTGCATTTGAGGATAGACCTGATCCCAAATCGGGTCTGTTTCGAAAAAAGGCTCTCCACTCAGCAGCGGCGCCTTGCCAGCCGTTCTAATCTCGACATGGGGTGCCAGGCAATCGGCGAATCGATCCAGCAACTGCTGGCATTTCTCGCCCTCCACGTGTCGGGGAAAGTACAAGTAACCGTGCTGTTGGAACCGCGCTCGTAATTGCTCCGCAGGCTCCTCCGCGCTGGAAACAAGCAGGGGTGAATCGGCCTGCATATCAGCACCCCACCCGCAATAACGGCATAACACACCTGTAACGGCAACTCTTCATTGAATCTGCTCGATGGAGACAGTGTCCGAACGCCTTACAGCGGCGGTCAAAAACCGGGGATGTTAGCACAGCAGCTTGCACCTCGGGTCGCCTGCTGACAGTATTGCCTCCCATCCCCACGAGATCTGGAGCGCGGCTGTATGGAATACCGGTTAGAGAACAACATTGTTACCCTCGCTTTTGACGATGGCAAAGCCAACGTGGTTGGCCACGAATACCTTGATAACATCAACGCAGGACTGGATCGCGCAGAAGCCGAAAGTGCGGGCGCGGTGATTATTCGAGGTCGAGAGGGCATGTTTTCAGGCGGCTTCGACCTGGCCGAGTTCCAGAAGGGTGCAGAGGCCGGCATGGCGATGGTCCAGCGCGGCTTCGAGCTGCTCATTCGCCTGTATGGTTTTCCATTACCATTGGTGGCCGCCTGCACCGGGCACGGTGTTGCAATGGGCGCTTTCATCATCATGAGCTGCGATTCACGCGTTGGTACCGCCGGTAATTTCAAGATGAGCCTGCCCGAGACGGCAATTGGCATGCAACTACCGCCAATCCTGGTCGAACTGGCTAGCTCGCGCATTTCCAAACGCCATGTCACCCGCGTCCTGCTCCAGTCGGAGCCCTATCAACCGGAGAATGCTGTCGATGCAGGGTTTATCGACGAAGTTGTCACTGCGGATCAACTGGACGTGCGAACCCAGCAGATCGCAGAAAAGCTGGCGGAGCTGCCGCAGGCGCAGTACGCAGAAAACAAACTGTCCATGCGCGCAAACCACCTCAAGGTCATGAGGGACAGCCTGGATGAGATGGCTTCATAATCATCCGCGCCGGCATAACTTGCGATGCGATCAAGCGAGACCAGGCTCTCTATCCACCCACCTACAGGACATCCTTAAAAATGGCTGATCAACAAGCAGACAAAGAGGCGATTGTTGCACTCTATCGCGCCTGGATAGACGCAGTTGAAAATGGCAGTCGTGAGGGCTACGTGGCCCTGCTTGACCAGGACATTCGTATGACACCGCCGGGCGCCACCGATATCATCGGCAAAGACAACTACGCTGAGTTCCTGATTCCAGTCTTTGATAGCGCCAGCTATCAAATCACCCCCCTGGGCACTTACGAGATAGAGATTCTCGGCGACATTGCCGTTGCACGTTACGATTACATCGTCAGCGTTTCCCTCAACGAAGGCGTTGCAGGCGTCGAGCAGGCCGGCGCGCTCAACCAACAGGAAAGCAACCTCAAATACTCCGACGTTTTACGTCGCCAGGCAGATGGCCAGTGGCGTGTACTGCGCCACACCTGGAATGACAACGCGCCAGACGCGACATAGCTCCGCGCCACCTCGGCGCACTAAAAACACTATAGAATAAGGGGTTATAAGCTCATAACCTCTGTCCACCTTATTTCTAAAAAAAAACGGGTCGATCGGTCTTTTTTTTGTTGCGGATTACTGTATGATCGCTCCTCGGTTAACCCTACATACTCCATCAAACACAACATAAAGGCGTCCAGGTTATGTCCAAGTTTCGCAAAAACAGGCTCACGCAAGGCCTGCTTGCTGTCGGTGTTACTCCCCTCTTGTTGGTCGCCCTCCCGGGCAACGCACAGGATGATTCGGTCAGTCGACTGGAGGAAGTCGTCGTTACCGCGCGAAAGCGCAGCGAATCGCTTCAGGATGTACCCGTGGCGGTTTCCGCACTCACTCCGACACAGATCGAACAGAGCGGCATCCAGACCATGGTTGATGTCGCCAAGCTGGTGCCCAACGTCGAACTGCACGTGGTCACTCAATCGGGTGCGGCACTGGGTGCCTCCATTCGAGGCATTGGCTTTGACGATCTGGAAAAAACCTTTGAGCCTACCGTTGGTGTGGCAGTAGATGGTGTCTTCATGGCCTCCAACAGTGGTGCGGTGCTGGACTTCTTCGACATCGCTGCGATCGAGGTTCTGAGGGGACCCCAGGGAACGCTTTACGGGCGCAACACCATCGGCGGCGTCATCAACGTCACACGCACGCAACCTACCGGCGAGTTTGGCATGAAGCTCGAAGGCACTTTCGCAGAGCACGACCGCCAGGACCTGAAGGGTATCTTCAACCTGCCACTGGGCGAGAACGGCGGCGTGAAACTCAGTTACCGTGACCTGGAGCAAGATTCCCACCTGAAAAACATTACCAACAACGAAACCCCTTCCAACCTGGACTCGCAGGTCTGGGGAGCCGCGGTGCGTTATGATTTTACCGACCGCCTCAGCGCTACCCTGTCCTATGACGATTACGATCACCAGACACAGCCGCCCGATGTCATTGCCACGGGCACCAGCGACAGCGTCTTCTGTGGCAACTTCGCCCTGGGTTGTAACGAGGACTCGGGTGCCATCTCGCGAAAAAGTGGCTATACCAAGTCTGTCGCCAGCGAGCAGATATTCAGTTACATCGAGGGTGAAAACATCACCCTGAACGCCGCCTACGAAGGTGACAACTTCACCGTCAAGTACATTTTCGGCAACATGGACTTCGACGAGCTGGCCTACTTCAACTCCTGGGGCGCTCCAACGCCGCTGTTTGAGGTACTCAGGGACCAGACCTACGAACAGACGTCACATGAGATTCAGTACCTGTCCAACTACGACGGCCCGCTTAACTTTGTAGCGGGCGTCTACTACCTGGAGACCGAGTCTTTCATCACCTCCGGGCCTGTTTCCAATTTCACTACGACGCAGGACGCGGAGGCGGCGGCCATATTCGGTGAAATGACCTACGAACTGGGGGACTTCTGGACCCTGACTGCAGGAATACGCTACACCGAGGAAGAAAAGGACCTCGATAACACTCAGTGGACAGGGCCTGACAAGCAGACGCCCCTGCCCGGCTTCCCTCTCACACCTGATTATGACGACGACAACACCACCTATCGCTTTATCGTCCAGCGCGATATTGGTGATATCGGGATGGCCTACGGCTCTTTCTCCACCGGCTACCGCAGCGGCGGCTTTAACAACCGCGGCAATAACCTGGAGACCATTGGGCCCTACGACCCGGAGGAAGTAGACAGCTGGGAACTGGGTGTGCGGACACAACCCACTGACAGCCTGCAGCTTAACCTGACCCTGTTCTACTCGGAGTACACGGACAAGCAGCAGTTTAATGTCACTGATGGCACCCAGTGTGGGCAGGACGCCACCGCCACCTGTACTTTTGTCCGTAACGCTGCAGAGACCAGCAATGAGGGCGTCGAGTTTGAAGGGGTTTACTCACCGACAGACGGGCTGACCTTCCGCGCGTCCTACGGTTATCTGGAATCCGAGTTTGACGAGTACGACTTCAGCGGCACCGACATTTCGGATCGTGCCAAGGTGATCTACGCGCCTCGCCACACCGCCAACCTGACCGGCGAATACGAAACTTCGCTCTTTGGCGGCACACTGATTTCCACGGCAACCTACACCTACAAGGACGAGGTTTGGGGCGCTGCAGAGTATGCCTTTTACGACTTCGAGACCGGACCTGAGATCAAGATCAGCTCTCACACCCAGCTCGACCTGGCTGCCACCTTCCTTTACCCCGTGGGTGAGAGCGGAACGGCCAAGCTGATGGTCTACGGCACCGACGTTCTGGACAGCGATGGCAGGGTTTCAAGAGCCTTTGATGCCGGCGCCTTCGCCTGGCAGGAGCTGGTGCCCGGACGTCAGTGGGGTGTTACCGTCGGCTACGAGTTCTAGGCGGAAGGTAGCCCTTATAATCGATCGAGAAAGCCACCTTCGCGTGGCTTTTTCTTTGGGTGGCTCATACGTCAATTGCTGTCGAATCAGCTATTATCTTTGGGTAGGTTTTATCAGCCACCCGCCAGACAGTACAGCCGCGCTCACCATCATAATGACGCGGCCCGCAACGGAGGTGTAAATTGAGCAAAGAAAGAAAACACGTCATGTGTCGCTCCTGCCATGCCCACTGTGGCCTGATAGTCGATTTTGAAGACGGTGTACCGGTCGCTACGCACGGTGACAAGGACAATCCCGCGTTCGCCGGCTTCAGCTGTATCAAGGGTCGTCGGCTGGCCAACCACCACACCCTGCCCTCGCGGTTGCTGTCCAGTCAGAAGCGAGGCCCCGATGGGGTTCACCATGACATCCATTGGCGGGATGCGGCGCGCGAAACTGCTGAACGACTACAGGCCATCATCAGCGAGCACGGTCCGGACTCGGTGGCCATGTATATCGGGACCTTCGGCTACAACAACCTCAATGCCCATGCCTTTGGGCTGGCATTGATGGACGCGATAGACAGCAGCTCTCGCTTCACCTCGGTTACCATCGATCAACCCGGCAAGGGCATCAGCCTGGCCTGTCACGGCCCCTGGCTCGCTGGCCCGTACCGCGTCGATGAGTGGGACGGGCTTATGCTGGTAGGCACCAACCCGGTTATTTCGATGAATGGCGGCCTGGGTATGAACCCTGCCAAGCGCCTGTTTGACGCGCGCAAACGCGGTATGGAACTGATTGTCATAGACCCCCGGGAAACCGAGAGCGCTCGCGAGGCGGACCTGTTCCTGCAGTGCCGCCCCGGTGAAGACCCCCTGATACTCGGTGCGATTACGCGCATCATTCTCGAAGAACAACGCTACAACAGCGCGTTCGTGGAAGCCGAGGTAGACGGCCTGGCGGCGCTGCAAAAGACGCTGGCACCCTTCGACCCTGGCAAGGTCGCGGCGCACGCCGGTATAGATAGCCAGGACCTCGTAAAAGCCGCTCACATGTTCAGCGGCTGGGAGCGCGGCAGCATCAGCGTGGGCACCGGCCCCAATATGTCCGGTTACGGCAACGCAACGGAGTACCTTAACCTGGCGCTGACCTCGCTCATGGGTCACTGGCGCAAAGCCGGCGAAATAAAGCAGAACAGCGGCGTCTTCATGAAGCCGGCACCGGCCGTGGCGGCATCGCCGGGTCCTATGCCCGCCTGGGGTTTCGGCCGCAAGATGCGCGTACGGGGGCTGGAGGAATCTGCTTCTGGTCTGCCTACCGGCGCCCTGGCCGACGAGATACTCACGCCGGGAGAGGGCCAGATAAAGGCGCTCATCTGCCTGGGCGGAAACCCCATGCTGGCCTGGCCTGACCAGATCAAAACCTACGAGGCCATGCAGGCACTGGATCTGCTGGTGTGCTTCGACCCCAGGATGTCCAAGACCTGCGAACTCGCCGATTACGTGGTTGCGCCCAAGCTCCACTACGAGATCATGGGCTGCACCGCCGCGCCCGAGTTATTCGGAATGTTTGGCGCGGGCTGGGGCTTTGAGGGCCCCTATGCCCAGGTCAGTGAACCGATACTGGAAACACCCGAGGGCTCTGATTTGTGTGAGGACTACCAGTTCTTCCACCGGGTGGCCACTGAAATGGGCAAGCCACTGAACGTGAAGTCATTCGCCTTACTCGGAGACCCGGAAGAACAGGCAGCGCAGGCCACAGAGATTCCACCGGGCGAGACACCCGACCCTTTGACCGCCTGGTCGGCCTCGCTACGGGGTGCACCAGTGCCAATCGCCGAGGCTTTCGCCGATCCGGAAGCCCACCGCGGCAAGATGTTTGACAGACCACCCACCGTGGTCGAGCCCAAGCCGCAAGATTGGCAGGGCAAGCTCGATATTGGCAACTCAGACATGCTGCAGGAACTGAGCGAAGTCGCCCAGCGTCTGGAGCAAGCGGCGACGTCGCAAGACCAGGATTATCCCTTCCGGATGATCAGCCGACGGATGAACGATGTACTGAACAGCAGCTGGCACGAGGATCCCGTACAACGCAAACGGGTTGGCCACCATCCGGCATTCATCAACCCTGATGACCTGGAAAAACTGGGACTTAACGATGGACAGGTGGTTGAAATCGAGTCCGCCCGGGCAATGATCAGTTGTGTGGCAAAAGCCGCCAGCGATGTGCGGCCGGGCTGTGTTTCGATCCCGCACAGTTGGGGAACCAGCCCCAACGAGAAAGAAGACCCGCTGGGCGAAGGTGGCAACACCGGGCGCCTCTCTTACAGCGACCGGCACTTCGATCGTCGCACCGGCATTCCGCTAATGAGCTCCATACCGATTCGGGTAAGGGCGGCCTCAGCGGGCTAACACGGGGCCGCTTCAGAACTTGAAGCGGCCACCTTTAAAGGCATCCAGTGTCTGCTGCATTTCCTGTGGCGTGCTGATCAGGGGCGCAATAATCTGCGTGTGAATGCCGCCCTCAGCGCCCTCGCGTATTCGCTCCTGAACTTCCTCCGCAGAGCCGATAATAGCTATTTCATCGACCATCGCATCGCTGAGGGCACCGGCGGTCTTCTCCCTGTCGCGAGCGGCCCAGCCCTCGCGAATGGCAGCGGCCGCATCCTCGTAACCGGCCCAGGCCAGGAACTTGTTGTAGACCGGGGTTGCGTAATAGGGCGCAAATATCGCCCGAAACAGGTTTCTGCCGTGCTCCTTGTCATCGGTCACCAGTACCATCGCGCGATTCACCACCTCGACCGACTGCCAGTCCTTGCCGGCCTGTTCGGCACCGGTTTTCACGTGTTCCATCATGCGCGGCAATGCACCCCGCGGCCAGAGATTGAAAATCACCCCGTCACCGACTTCCGCCGCCATTTCAATCATTTTGGGTCGTAGCGCGGCGAGATAAATTGGCGGAGGATTTTCAGCGGGGGCCTGGCGGTAGCCTCGACTGGACAAGGTGTCCAGATCAAAATCTGACTTCTCTCCGCTGAGCATGCTACGCACCATGATCGCGGTTTCCCTGACCCGGGTCAGCGGTCGGTCAAGGGGAATTCCATTCCAACCGCCCATGATTGTCTGGCTGGAGGAACCAAGACCCAGCACAAATCGGCCGGGCAATACCTGGCTGATTACGTCTGCCGTTGCCGCAAGCACCGCAGGGGTGCGTGTGTAGACCGGGGTGACTGCCACACCAATGCGTAGCGAGCGCGTATGGTGCGCGACCGCGGCTATCAAGGTCAGCGAGTCTGGCGCTCCGGCATCACTGAACCAGCCGTCGGTGATGCCATTGTCTTCTGCCCACTGGATCATGGCCACGGTTTCCTCCACTTTAAGGCCACCGGGGAGCGTAATTGCAATACGTTTTGGAAGAGTCATCAGAAATACCTCTGGGGTTTACCGTCTGCGATAAAGTGCGTGACGCCGCCGCGTCAAGAGGCGTAGCGGCTGGACAAGTCGTGCATGACCGCGCTGAATTCAGTCATGGTTTGCTCGACAACCTCGCGCGCGGATTTCACCTCCCCTATGCGTCCGGCAACCTGCCCGGACAATGGGATCGCCGCCTCCATATTGCCACCAAAATACAGCTCCTGGAGATTGGCCATGTGCTCGGCCATATCGAATTTGCCCATGGGCTCGAGCTCGGCGGTACGCTCGGTGCGCAACGCTCGAAGGGCCGGACGCGACTGCTGGTTAAGGAACACGGTATCGGTTTCCTTCGCCGCTAACACCGCCTGTTTCCAATTTTCATGGACCGGGGAATCTGCGCAGGACAACATTCGCGTGCCCATCTGCACCCCTTCTGCACCCATAGCAAAGGCACCTGCCATCGACAGTCCGTCACACATGCCTCCCGCGGCTATTATCGGCACATCGACCCGCGAGCGAATCAGCGGCAGCAGCACCATGGTGGATACGGGACTGGGGTTCTTGAAGCCGCCGCCCTCCCCGCCTTCCACGACCAACCCGTCGACTCCACAATCCACCGCCTTCAAGGCCATGTCGAGCGTGGGTACCACGTGGAAGACCTTGATACCCGCCGCCTGAAAAGCCTCGGTGCAGACAGCGGGGCTGCCGGAGGAGGTTGTGACGAAGTTAATGCCCTGCTCAATAACAAAGTCGATAACATTTGTGCCCTTCACATACGACAGTGCCACATTCATACCAAAAGGTTTGTCTGTGAGCTCCCGCATCTTGGCCACTTCCGCCTTGATATTGTCGAACTCGCCGGACGAGGTCTCGATGATACCGAGCCCACCGGCGTTACTGACCGCAGAGGCCAGTTGTGCCCGGGCAATCCAGCCCATGGGGGCCTGGACGATGGGGTAATCGGTGCCGGTCATCTCGGTGACGCGGTTAACAATCGCTGCTGCACTCAATGCGGTTCTCCTTCGTAAGATGCATAATGGGCCACCCGGCAGCAAGGCCGGAGCCAACTCAAGGAAAGTGAATTCCCGGATCATGAACAAGCCGCTCATATTACATCGTCAAGATGCCATTGCCATTGTTTCGATCAACGATGCACCCTATAACCGAATGACCCTGGAGTTCATAGACCAACTGGAGGAACTGGTGACCGAGCTGGCCGACGACCGGTCCGTGCGAGCCATCGTACTCACCGCGGAGGGCCTGGATAACTTCTCTGTCGGCATGAACTTGAAACAACTGCCGGAGGGTATCGAAAAAAAAGGTAGCCCCGAGGCCTTGTTCGACCAGCGCCGGCGCGTAATCAGGGCCATTGAAACCATGGGCAAGCCCTGGGTAGCGACGCTGTATGGGTTCTGCCTGGGTGGCGGTCTGGAGCTTCCACTGGGCTGCCATTTTCGCCTCGCCGCGGATGAAGGGGCACAGATCGGGCTACCGGAGATGGACCTGGGCACGGTACCCGCCTGGGGCGGCAGTGCGCGACTGAGCAAGCAGCTGGGTCCACATCGCGCACTGGATATGATTCTGCGCGGCAAAAAAATCAGCGGACCGGAGGCGTTGCGCATCGGGCTGGTTAACGAAGTCTGGCCCTTGGCAGAGCTGAAACACAGAGCCATTGCGCTGGCCGAGGAGCTCGCCGCGCAACCCGCGATGGCGGTAAAAGCCATGCTGGATATGATTGTCGACAGCGACGAGAAGTCCCTCGATGAGTTGCTGGCCGCTGAAGGCCAGGCCGTGCGGGACACGATGGGCAGTCCCGACCAGATCGAGGGGATGATGGCTTTCCTGGAGAAGCGAAAGCCAGTCTTCAACCAATCGTAACGATCAGGCCGCTGTAATACCGGCCAGCCTTTGATTGATGATTTCCTCGGCGTCCGCCACGATGGTGCGCACCAGGTCCTCGCAGGTGGGAATGTCATTGATCAAACCACCGGACATACCTACGGTAACCATTCCCGCCTCGATGTCGCCTGTGCTCCACGCCTTCTCCTGGTTAGCGCCTGATACCAGGTGGTGCACCTGTCCGAATTCGGCACCACCGGCCTCCATTTCCGATACCGTCTCGGCGATACCGTTCTTGTAAACCCGCGCGGTGTTGCGGTAACTGCGGAAAATAAGCTGGGTCTGGTTCTCGTCCATCTCCACGACCTTCTGCTTGATACCCTCGTGGATCGGCGCTTCCTGTGTGACCAGGAAGCGGGTACCCATATTGATGCCCTCGCAGCCGAGGGCAAGCGCGGCCGCCAGTCCACGGCCATCAGCGATACCGCCAGAAGCGAGCACTGGAATCTTGAGGGCCTGGGTCGCAGCGGGGAACAGGATCAGGCCACCGACGTCCTGCTCACCGGGATGACCCGCACATTCGAATCCATCGATGCTCACCACGTCGACGCCGATACGCTCTGCCTTCAGGGCGTGGCGAACGGCAACGCACTTGTGAATCACCTTGATGTCGTTGGCCTTGAACCGCTCCATGAATGGCTCCGGGCTGCGGCCCGCAGTCTCGACGATTTTGACGCCGCTTTCCAGGATCACGTCGACGTAGTCGTCGTAGTTGATCTCGGTGGCGACCACGCCCACTGTCAGGTTGACGCCGAAGGGCCTATCGGTGAGCGAGCGACACTTTTCGATCTCGGCCCTCAGGCCCT
>CAZPVJ010000049.1:0-19144 GCA_964590005.1 uncultured Alteromonadaceae bacterium
TGAAGCTCGGGACCAACGGGTACTTCAAGAATACGACCTGTGCAACGACAGGACTGGCCTTCAGCCAGACCCTTGTACTCGCCCAGCACTACTGCACCGACTGAGTCTCGTTCAAGGTTAAGCGCCATACCGTAAATGCCGCCGTCAAACTCGATCATTTCACCGTACATAACGTCGGTGAGACCGTGAATACGGATAATACCGTCGGTCACCGCAACTACGGTGCCCTCGTTGCGAGCTTCAGACGACACATCGAGCTGGTCGATGCGTTGTTTGATAATCTCACTAATCTCTGATGGATTCAGCTGCTGCATGCTCTGTTCCTCAATCCTACGAATTCATTGCTTCAGCAAGCTTGTTTAGCCTGCCGCGCACGGAGCCATCGATCACCAGATCGCCGGCCCTGATTAGAACGCCACCCAAAAGATCGTTGTCGGTCGTGGTGCTGACCTTGACGTCGCGTTCCAGTTTCTTTCCCAATACCTCTGCGAGGGTGTCTCGCACGGTGTCAGACAAATCAAACGCCGAGATAACCTCGACATCCACCGCCTTCTCCTGATTGGCCTTGAATTGCGCAAACAAGGCATAAATCTCCGGTAACAGCGGCAGTCGCTTGTTGCTGGCCAGGATGGAGATAAAATTGCTGGCCTCCTGTCCCAGACCATCGCCACATACATCGCAAAGCGTTTTGGCCTGTTGTTCGGAAGTCAGCGAAGGGTCACCGAAGACTGCCTGCATCCTCGCATCCTGACTCACCGCGGCAGCGGTAGACAGCTGCTCTGACCACTGGTCCAGGGTGCCGCCATCGCGGGCCAGTTCAAAAACGGCCTTCGCGTAGGGGCGCGCCAACGTACTTAATTCAGCCATAGCTATGTCGCCCCTAGAGCTCTTCCGCCAGCTTTTCTACCAGCGCAGAATGCGCTTCCTGATCGATCGCCGCGCCCAGTACTTTTTCAGCACCGGCCAGAGAAAGAGCGGCTACCTGGTTGCGCAATTGCTCACGCGCCCTATTGGCCTCTTGCTCAATTTCGGCCTGGGCAGACACCTTGACCCGGTCCGCTTCGGCAATCGCTGCCTGTTTGGCTTCATCGACAATCTGCCCTGCCCGCTTATTGGCAGAATCCACTATGCCGGCAGCCTCATGTTTAGCTTCCTTCAGGCGTTCGACAGCTTTTTCCTGCGCCAATTCCAGGTCGTGGTTGGCACGATCAGCCGCGGCCAATCCGTCTGCGATCTTCTGCTCGCGTTCCTGCATGGCCGCGAGAATTGGCGGCCAAACATACTTCATGCAAAAGATAACGAAACAGACGAACGCCAACATCTGACCGATGAGCGTAAGATTAATGTTCACGCTTTGCTCCTCACAGATAACAGGGGATAGCGCTTTCCGCTATCCCGTTAGCAACCGGGTTTGTTTTAACCGGCAACAACAAAGATCAGGTACATCGCGATACCAACACCGATAATGGGGATCGCGTCGACAAGGCCAGCGCCAAGGAAGAATGTCACCTGCAGCTTGGGAGCCAATTCTGGCTGACGGGCAGAGCCCTCGATCAGCTTGCCGCCCAGAAGGCCAACACCGATCGCGGCGCCAAGTCCGCCCAGACCCATCATGATGGCGGCAGCTACGAAGATTAATTCAGGCATTTTTTTCTCCTAGAGTTGAATCAAAAGTTAAAGATAAATCAATGATCTTCATGCGCCATGCTGAGATACACAATTGTCAGCACCATGAAGATAAAAGCCTGGAGGGTGATCACCAGGATATGGAATATCGCCCAGCCAATTTGCAACAGTCCCGCAGGCGCCATCCACGCCAGGCCGGCACTGAAGAGTGCGGCTATCAGGATAAAGATCATTTCGCCCGCGTACATGTTGCCGAACAGTCGCAAGCCGAGAGAGAAGGGCTTGGCCAGCAGGCCAACCACTTCCATAAACAGGTTTACCGGTATGAACATCCAGTGATTGAACGGGTTCAGGGTCAGTTCTTTGACAAACCCGAAGCCCTTCACCTTGATAGAGTAATACAGCATCAGGATGAACACGCCGACTGCCATGCCCATGGTGATATTGGGGTCCGTGGAAGGTACGATCTTCTGGTACTCAACACCCAGCAGCATCAAGGTGTGGGGAATCAAATCCACCGGGATCAGGTCCATCAGGTTCATCAGGAATACCCAGACGAAAATTGTCAGGGCCAGAGGGGCTACAAGCTTGTTATCCCCATGGAAAGTGTCACGCACAGTATTGTCCACAAACTCGACGATCATCTCGATCGCGTTAAGCACGCCGCTGGGGACACCGGTTTCGGCTTTAACCGCGACACGACGGAACAACCAGCAAAATATCAAGCCCAGGCCAATGGACCAGATCATGGAGTCAACGTGAATGGCCATGAATCCCATGGCAGAGGCCTCGGCACCACCGTGAGCCATTACCCAGGCACCACCATCAGCGACAATGGAGCCGTCATAGCGCTCATAGCCGCCGGGCAGTTTTCCGTAGGTCAGGTTAGTGAGGTGGTGGACAATGTATTCGGAGATCGTTTGTGATTCGCCTGCCATCTATAACAACTCTTGTCTTTGTCTTCCCGTAGGTTGTCAGCGCAGCAACAACCAGCTTCCTATAATCTGTAACAGCAACATCGCCAGATAGCCGCCGAATACCGCGGCGCCCTCTATCGGTCTCACCGCGGCGAACACCAGGGCAAAACCCGCGACACTGAGGACATACTTACCTATTTCGCCGGCATAACTGGATCTTGCGATCTCTCTGGCAGCGTTGGCACCACGCCACCTGAAGGCGCGGGCAGCAAAATAGGCCTGGGGCAGAATGGCAACCAAACCGCCGCAGAGTACCGATACTGCGAAAACCTTGCCGAGTGAAAAAAACGTACCCGCGCTTAACAACACAAGGCAGGCAAGTTGAACCAGAGTGATGCGATGCACTGGGGGACGGCTTATTTGAGCACCTTTCATCAGTGCCACACCCTACTCCCCTTGCACTTCGCCACGCGGGTTTCTTCCTCGTTCAAGGCGCGCGCATTATAGGTGGATTAATAGTCAGGTTCAACTCAATACGGGGCCTGTTCTGCCAATGGCAGTGCGGCTCTCGGACACGCAAGGGACAACTGGACAGGGGCAATTTTCGGGGGCAAGGCTCAACACACCTTATATGGTAGCGGCCATAAAAATCACCACTACATAGGCTGTTTTAGCGTGATTTTCAGGGCTACTTAATGTGGCTCAAAATGCCGTCTAACTCATCGAGGCTATTGTAGCTCAGGACCAGCTTTCCCTTGCCCTTGGCGCTGTGCTGGATGTGGACAGTAGCACCGATACGGGAAGCCAGGTCATCCTGCAGCTGGCGGATGTTCGGATCCATTTGCCGTGTCACTTCGGGTTTGCCCCTGCTGCCCACCATACCGCGGACCAATGCCTCGGTCTGGCGGACGGACAAACCCTTGCTGACAACTGAGCGAGCGGCCTGCGACTGCTCAACTCCTTCCAGGCCCAGCAGGGCCCTGGCATGCCCCATTTCGAGGTCACCGTGCTCCACCAATTTCTGGACATCGTCCTGCAGGGTCATCAACCTCAACAAGTTGGTGACCGTACTGCGTGATTTACCTACCGCCGTAGCAACTTCCTGTTGGGTCAGCTCAAACTCCTGCTGTAAGCGCTGCAGCGCCATCGCTTCTTCTATCGGGTTAAGATCTTCACGCTGGATATTCTCGATCAGGGCCATGGCGATAGCAGCTTCATCGCTGACCTCGCGTACCAGGGTGGGTATTTCATCAAGCCCCGCCAGTTGGGCTGCCCGCCAGCGTCGCTCACCAGCAATAATTTCGTACTTTCGATCTGAGATAGAGCGGACTACGATTGGCTGCATCACTCCCTGGGCTTTAATGCTATCGGCGAGCTCCTGCAGGGATTCAGGTTCGATATCCTTTCGAGGTTGATATTTGCCGCGCTGGATCAAGTCGACGGGTAATACCTTGAGACTACCATCAGACTCTCCCGACCCTGATGACGGTTCCGCAGGTGGCGAGGCCGCCACGGGTGCCGCTGAAGGGCCCAACAATGCATCAAGACCCCGGCCGAGTCCTCGCTTCTTGGTTGTCATTGCGCCTCTCCGTAATTCTGCCCGGCTGCTTCAGCCGCCGCCTCGGCGAGCTTCTCTTCCCGCCGAATGATTTCTCCGGCGAGCGCCATATAGGCCTTGGACCCCCGCGAGTACTTGTCGTAATGCAAGGCAGGCAAGCCGAAACTAGGGGCCTCTGCCAGGCGAATATTCCGCGGGACTACCGTGCGATACACTTTTTCACCGAAATGGCTGTGCAATTGTGACGATACTTCATTGGTGAGGCTGTTGCGCGGGTCGTACATGGTGCGCAGTATTCCCTCAACCTGCAATTGCGGGTTCACGGAACCGGCAACACCGGCAATCGTGTCCATCAGAGCAGACAGTCCTTCCAATGCGTAGTACTCGCACTGCATGGCAATGATCACGCCGTCCGCCGCCACCAGACCATTGAGTGTCAGCATATTCAGCGACGGCGGGCAGTCTATGAGCATGTAATCATAGTCGGCACCGCCCTCTATCAGCGCCGCGCGCAGGCGTCTCTCGCGACCGTCCACGTCTAGCAGTTCAACCTCGGCGGCAGTCAGGTCGCCGTTGGCCGGCAGTACGTCAAACCCGCTCTCCACCGTGGTCACTGCAACGTGGCTCAACGGGGCGCGGTTAACCAGGACGTCATAGATGCTGCGCTCTACACCGTGCTTATCGATACCACTACCCATAGTGGCATTACCCTGCGGGTCCAGATCGACGAGCAAAACACGTTTTTGCATCGCTGCTAAAGAGGCGGCCAGGTTCACGCAGGTCGTGGTTTTACCCACCCCGCCCTTCTGGTTAGCTATCGCGATAATTCTAGGCACTTAATACCGTCCTTTTTCCGAGTCTGGCACTGCCGGGACTAATCCGGTCGCGGTTTCAGTCGAACCAGGTGTCGCTGCTCGTCCAGTCCGGGTACGAGCAAGGGGTCGACCGACTCAATCACGCTAACTTGCTCAACGGCGGCAATTTCTTCACCCGGGAATACACCCTTCATTGCCAGCAGCACCCCATCAGTGGCGAGCAAGTGGCGGCAGACTGAAACCATATCCTGCAGACTGGCGAAGGCCCGTGACAATACGGCGTCGAACAGTTCTTCTGGCTGGTAAGATTCTACCCGGCGATGGTGCACTGTCATATTATCCAAGCCGAGAGTAGTTTTCACCTGAAAAAGAAAACGGGTCTTCTTGCTGTTGCTGTCAAGCAGGTGGAAGTCCCTGTCGGGGTAAGCGATAGCCAGTGGAATACCTGGCAAGCCGGCGCCAGTGCCGACATCCAACAGACGATTGCCGTGAATGAGCGGAACAATAGCGAGGCTGTCAAGCAAGTGCCTGACAACCATGGTGTCGCGATTCCGGATGGCCGTCAGGTTGTAGGTGCTATTCCACTTTTCCAGCAGTTCCAGGTAGGCAAGCAGTTGTTGAACAGCAGAATCCTCGAGATCCAGGCCAAGGGCATCACATCCTCGTCGTAAATGTGAGGCCAGGTGTGAATCGCTCTCAGGCAGACTTGCGCCCCTTGTCCGAGCTGGCCAGCGCCCCGCGCTTTTTGAGGTATATCAGCAACAGCGAAACTGCGGCCGAGGTAACGCCGGGAATACGAGAGGCACGAGCGAGAGTATCCGGCCTGGCTTCCATCAGTTTTTGCCGGACTTCATTGGACAGGCCATCGACCTGCTCGTAATCCAGGTCCAGCGGCAAGGGCGTGTTCTCATGACGGCGCAAACGATCAATATCATCCTGCTGCCGGTCTATGTAACCGGCGTACTTGGCTTGAATAGCGACCTGCTCGGCTGCCTGATCGTCTTTACTGGGTTGGCCTTTCAATGATGCAACTCGCGCATAGTCGAGTTCAGGGCGCTTCAACAGGTCTGCCAGCGAATACTCACGGGTGATGGGCTTACTCAATGACTCAGCCAGTAAGCTGGCCTCCGGTGTATCCGGATGGACATAGGTATCGCTTAACCTGCGTGTCTCGCGCTCGATCTCTTCGCGCTTGGCGACAAACCGTTGCCAGCGCTCATCATCTACGAGGCCCAGTTCCCGGCCCTTGGCTGTAAGTCGAAGGTCGGCATTATCCTCGCGCAGCAACAGGCGATACTCCGCACGCGAGGTGAACATCCGGTAGGGTTCCAGGGTTCCCATGGTAATCAGGTCGTCTACCAACACGCCAATGTAGGCTTCATCCCGTCGGGGACACCACGGCTCACGACCCTGGACCGACAGCGCAGCATTCAAACCGGCGAGCAATCCCTGCGCCGCAGCTTCCTCATAACCGGTCGTGCCGTTTATCTGGCCCGCGAAATACAGTCCAGGAAGAGATTTTGTCTCCAACGAATAGGTCAGGTCACGAGGATCAAAAAAATCATACTCAATGGCATAGCCAGGACGCGTAATATGCGCGTTTTCGAACCCCTGGATAGACCTGACCAGCTCAACCTGTACATCAAAAGGCAAGCTGGTGGAAATACCGTTCGGGTAAAGTTCGGTGGTTGTGAGCCCCTCTGGTTCAATGAAGACCTGGTGGCTGTCTTTGTCTGCAAAGCGATGGATCTTATCTTCAACACTGGGACAATACCGGGGTCCGGTACCTTCAATAACCCCGGAATACAGCGGCGAACGGTCCAGGCCCGCCCGGATAATGTCGTGGGTGCGTGAGTTGGTATGCGTTATCCAGCAGCAGCGCTGTTCCGGATGTTGGTCCTGGTTACCCATGAATGACATCACCGGCCTGGGCTCATCCCCCCACTGCTCAGCCAGCTCACTGAAGTCCACTGTGCGCGCATCGATACGCGGCGGCGTACCCGTTTTGAGTCGATCCACGCGAAACGGCAACTCCCTTAGCCGCTGGGCCAGAGCAATCGAAGGTGGATCTCCGGCACGGCCGCCAGCACTGTTTTCCAGGCCGATATGCAGTTTGCCACCAAGAAAAGTACCCGTGGTAAGCACAACGGTGGGTGCCCTGAAAACCAACCCCATCTGGGTTATCGCACCGGTAACCCGCCCCCCTTCGACCAGCAGGTCATCAACCGCCTGTTGAAAGATGGATAAACCGGGCTGGTGCTCCAGAATTTCACGGATGGCATTTTTGTACAGCACCCTATCCGCCTGGGCACGCGTTGCTCGAACCGCTGGTCCCTTACGCGCATTCAGGACCCGAAATTGAATACCGGCACGATCTGTCGCTCTGGCCATCGCGCCGCCCAGGGCATCGACTTCACGAACAAGATGGCTTTTACCAATGCCGCCGATGGCCGGATTACAGGACATCTGACCCAGAGTGTCGACACTGTGCGTCAGCAGCAGGGTTCGACAGCCCATGCGAGCCGCAGCCAGGCTAGCCTCAGTACCGGCATGCCCTCCACCGATGACAATGACATCAAATTGTTGTTGGTATTCCACCCGAGACTGACTCGCCGCGTTAACAGGGCCCGGGATTATACGCGCCACGATGAGCTTGTTCAAAAAACGATCGCAGAGGATTGCCGGGATTACTGCCTATTTCTGTTTTATTAATTAAATGAATATATATAGGTATATAGAGAGTATCTTATTGTAGTTATTATTAGGCAGCCCCAACCGTGTTGGTAAGTCACTAAAAACCTTATTTTTCAAAGTTTTACGAAAAGCATAAGCACACCGATAAAGACTGTAAAGCGGTGCTGAAACCCGTGTACGGCTTGTTGATCGTTTAAGCGCTCATCACCGATCTCCCGGGGCACGACGGTTAAAGCTGGATTCTGGCGCCGAATACTACCAAGTGCCCCACGGCTTATTCACACGCTTTGCTAAACGGCTGACGGATAGCACGCTTTTGTGGAGGTAGTGTGTCGAAATTGGGGATGGTCTGTAGACAACTATTTACCGATGCAAAAGCTGGAGAAGATTTCACCCAGCAAGTCATCGCTGGAATAGGTACCGGTGATTTCCCCAAGATGTTGCTGGCATCGGCGCAGGTCCTCGGCCAGCAACTCGCCAGCGCCCGACGCTTGTAATTGATCGCGGCCAGCTTGCAGGTCCTGACCCGCCAACTCAAGCGCCTGCCAGTGTCTGCGCCTCGCGCTGAACTTGCCTTCTGTTTCCTGACTGTAACCCATGCAGGTGAGCAAGTGCTGACGAAGTTCGGGCAGGCCAAGCCCGGTTTTGGCCGATAGGTACAGGGTGGGGGAATCTGAGCCAGGATCGAAACCCGGGGTATGTCCGGATAGATCACACTTATTGCGGACTATAGTGATAGGGGCATCACCTAATAGTGATTGCTTACTATCTTCTAGTAAGCCAGCTTCTGATATAGGCCCAGATGCAGCAGAATCATCAACGACCAACAGAATGCGATCAGCGCTCGCGATTTCCTCTCTTGCCCTGCGAATACCTTCCTGCTCGATGGGGTCATCGCTCTCCCGCAAACCGGCTGTATCGACAATATGTAGTGGCATACCTTCTATCTGTATATTCTCGCGTAACACGTCTCTCGTCGTTCCCATAATCGGCGTTACGATGGCGGCATCCTGGCCCGCGAGTGCATTGAGCAGGCTGGACTTTCCGGCATTGGGGGCGCCAGCAATGACCAGCTTCATCCCCTCCTGGTAAAGAGCGCCCTGTCTGGCTTCCAGATAGACGGCCTCGAGGCGCTTGATAATCTTGTCGAGGCGCTCGTTTACTGCGCCCTCTTCGATAAAGTCAATTTCCTCCTCGGGAAAGTCGATCGCCGCTTCTACGTAGACGCGTAACTCCGTAACAGCCCCGACCAATTCGTTGATGCGTAGCGAAAAAGCCCCCTGCAAGGAAGCTGAGGCATTCATGGCGGCCTGTTCGGTAGTACTGTTGATCAGGTCCGCTATTGCTTCCGCCTGGGCGAGGTCAATTTTGTTGTTGAGAAAGGCGCGTTCAGAGAATTCACCAGGGCGCGCAACACGGGCACCGAGTGCACAACACACGCTCACCAGCATATCCAGAACAACCGGTCCACCATGGCCCTGTAATTCAACGACATCTTCCCCCGTGAACGAATTCGGGCCCGGAAAATACAATACCAGGCCCTCATCCAGTTGTTGTCCGGCGGTGTCATGAAATGCGGCGAAATGCGCGTGACGTGGGGTCAGGGTTTGATCAGATATCCGTTCACCAACCGACCTGGCCGCTGGCCCGGACACCCTGACGATGCCAACGCCTCCCCGCCCCGGCGCGGTGGCGATGGCGGCGATAGTGTCGGAATCAAGCGGGGTGATGGAGGTCACCTGCTTCAGCTTTTCGCCGCGGCGTTCTCTATCTGGCGAGTGATGACGTACTGCTGTGCCATTGAAAGCAGGTTGTTAACCACCCAATACAAAACCAGGCCGGCTGGGAACCACAGGAAGAAGAAGGTAAACACGATAGGCAGCCACTGCATGATTTTGGCTTGCATAGGATCTGGTGGCGGTGGGTTAAGCTTTTGCATGAACCACATCGATGCTCCCATCAACAGCGGCAGTACAAAGAAGGGATCCATAACAGAAAGATCGTCAATCCATAACATGAAAGGCGCATGCCGTAACTCGACGCTCTCCATCAACACCCAGTAAAGTGCTATGAACACTGGCATTTGGACCAGGATAGGCAAACAGCCGCCCATTGGATTGATCTTCTCTTTTCTATATAACTCCATCATCGCCTGGGACTGTTTTTGCTTGTCTTCGGCGTACTGTTCGCGAATATCCTGCATTTTGGGTTGTACTCGACGCATATTCGCCATCGATTTATAGCTGGTCGCTGACAGTTTGAAGAACAGGCCCTTGATCAGCACGGTTAGTAGCACGATGGCAAATCCCCAGTTACCCACCAGCGCATGTATCTTAGTGAGCAGCCAGAATAGGGGTTGTGCTATCCACCACAGCCACCCGTAGTCCACACTCAGGTCCAGGTAGGGTGATATCTCCTGCAGGCGGTATTGATCCTTGGGACCCGCATAAAACTGTGCGCCGACAGAACCGGTCTGGCCGGGATCCAATGCCAGGGCCGGGCTGGTAAATCCGGCGATGTTAAAGCCGCTGCTGGTTACCCGGGTGCTATAGGTGTGCGTTTGTTGGGGGTTAGGTATCCAGGCGCTGAGAAAATAGTGCTGGATCATGGCGATCCAGCCACCGGGTAACTGGGCCTTGAAGGGCTCTTCCGCCATGTCTTCAAACGAAAATTTCTGGAATCTCTCGTCCGGTTGGGTGATTGCGGCACCCAGGAAGGGTTGCATGCCCATGCCGGAGGAATCCGCTGCGGGTGGTTTGGAGCTGTCGCGCTTGATTTGCCCAAACAGGTTGGCCTGCCAGCGCTCACTGCCCGTGTTTTCGACGATATAGTCTACATCGATCAGGTAGTCACCGCGGCGCAGCGTGAACCGCTTGGTAATATTGGCGCCCTCCTCTCCTGTGTAATGCAGATCGACTACCAGCGAGTCCGCGCCATCGGCAAGCTCATAGCGATTGCTGGCTGCAGAGAATTTGGCCCTGGCTTTACTGTCTATGCCGTCTTCGCCGATGAGGCCGCTCTGGGCGACATAGATTCGATTTGCATTCTGTTCCAACAACACCAGAGGTTCGTTGGGGTTGTCCAGCTTCGCGAGGAATTCCGGTAGGGCCAGCTCAATGATGTCGCCTCCGCGCAGGTCTACAGCCAGCTGTAACACATCGGTGTAGATTTCAATAAACCGGGGAGCATCAGTTTGAAGCTCCTCGCGGGTTGTTACCGGTTTGTTTGTCTCTGATGCCTCTGCCGGCGGCAAGGGAATCTCGTCATCGAGTGCTTCTGCCTCTACGAACGCGTCAGGCGCAACGGTGGGTAAGGAGTCACCGTTGCTGGTGAGCCGGGAGCCCTGCTCTGCGATCACGGGTTCGCGCGCATCTTTGAATGCCACCCACTCGGTGAGCAGCATGAAAGACAGCACCGCAATGGCGCCAATAAGCAAAGATCGTTGCAAATCCATAATCGTAATGTCAGCTGTTAATGGCTGTGGTTACAGGGGGGAACCGGGTCGACACCGCCTTCATGCCAAGGATGGCACTTGCCCAGGCGACGCATTGCCAGGTAACTACCCTTGATTACCCCGTGTGTTTCAATCGCATCAATGGCGTATGACGAGCAACTGGGATAGAAACGACAATGATGACCCAGAAAAGGGCTGATACAGGCCTTATAGGTGGCGATCAGAAAAATAAGAAGTTGTCGCATCAGCTTATCCGTGGCGGCTAGCGGTTATCGGCACTGTTGTGCAACAGCTTCTGCCATTGCTGCCGCAATATAGATGAAAGCCTCGCGTTGTCCAAGCCATCCAGTCCACGGCGGGCCAAAAGGACGACATCCATTCCAGTTTGCTGCGTGGGTTGTTGACGGAAGAACTCGCGGCTGACGCGCTTAATGCGATTTCTTTGCACCGCAAGACGCACATTCTTTTTGGCGATAACCAGTCCGAGTCGATGCTGGCCCCGGTCGTTGGTTCTTGCCAGCAACAACAGGTTGCGATGAGAGGCGCGTGCATCCGCTGCGTCAAAGACGCGGCTGTAGTCAGAGGCACTCAGGAGTCGTTTGTGCTTACCGAAGGACGAGTCGGTGCCGGGTCTGTCGTCTGCACCGCTCACCCAGTGCTTGATCCGTTAGGCGGACAGGCGCTTGCGGCCTTTGGCGCGGCGACGATTCAGCACCTGCTGACCGCCCTTGGTGGCCATTCGTGAGCGAAAACCGTGTGTGCGCTTGCGTTTCAGTACGCTGGGCTGAAAGGTTCTTTTCATTACGAGTCATCCAAAATAATCTGGTTGGGAAAATCTCTGTTCGGGCGTGATTAGCCAGGCCGCGCTTCAGAGCCAAAAAAAGGTGGGGTATTCTAGAGAAAGCCCGCGGCTAATTCAATTGCATTACCACTATTTTTGGTAGCCTCGGAAGCCGCTAATGGGGACTGGGTGTGCCTGTCATCTGGTGTGATACCCCGCCACCAAAATTCGGTGATAAATTCGAACGAAATCCGGTATTTAGCGCACAAGCACACAGCAGACCCCAAAGATAATAACAGCTTATCCACAGAAATAGGGATCTGTAAATTTCTTTATGGAACCCACTATAAATTTCATCTGTATGCCCGTAAGCCATTGATTAAAAACAATAAAATACCATGTAAAATTTGGATTAAATATGTGGATAACTTATACATTGGGGAGTATGATGCAAGATCTGGTTAGGGGGGATCGGCCAGATACCGAGAAAGCTTATAATCGCTAATTAAAAAGCATGGGCCCGCTATGGATTGTGGCCTTGAGGGGAAAATTTTGCCTGATGTAGTTTGGCAACAGTGCGTTTCGCGCTTGCAGGACGAGCTCCCGTCCCAACAATTTAATACCTGGATCCGGCCATTACAGGCCAACGAAGAGGGCGCGTGCTTACATTTGTATGCGCCTAACCGGTTTATCAAGGACTTTGTTTCTGACAAGTTCGGTGATCGAATCGCTCAGCTGGTCAATGAGGTTGACACAGAGCGCGATCGCGATGTTGTGCTGGAAATTGGTACCAGTTCGACTACGAGTCCTGTCATTCCCCAAGAAAACCGAGGGTCCAGGGCCAGTATGCCGCCGGCTATTGCTCCCGGGATATCGGGCTCAGCGGTCAATGGCTCTCAACGCACGCCGACAGCGGCAGACAGCCAGCCGCAACAGACAGAGCGCCGCGCGGAGGTGGAGGGCGCGCTTCAGCACCAGGCCAACCTCGTAGAAAGCTATCGCTTCGATAATTTCGTCGAAGGTAAATCCAACCAGCTTGCACTGGCAGCGGCGAGACAGGTTGCCGAGAACCCCGGAGATTCCTACAACCCGCTGTTTCTTTACGGTGGTGTAGGCCTGGGTAAAACACACCTGATGCATGCCGTTGGCAATGCGCTGCGGGCGCAAAAGCCGGATGCCAAGATTGTTTATCTGCATTCGGAACGTTTTGTCGCAGACATGGTAAAGGCGCTTCAGCTGGGCGCTATCACCGATTTCAAGCGATATTACCGATCCGTGGACGCCTTGCTGATTGATGACATACAGTTTTTTGCCAAGAAAGACCGCTCCCAGGAAGAGTTTTTCCACACGTTTAACGCGTTGTTGGAGGGCGGCCAACAAATGATCCTGACGTGTGACCGCTACCCCAAGGAAATCGATGGCCTGGAGGAGCGACTGAAGTCCCGTTTCGGCTGGGGGCTGACGGTTGCAGTAGAACCACCAGAGCTGGAAACCCGGGTGGCTATCCTGATGACCAAGGCTACCCAGGCACGGGTAGATCTACCGCCGGACGCAGCTTTTTTCATTGCTCAGAGAATCCGGTCAAATGTGCGAGAATTAGAGGGTGCCCTGAAGCGAGTGATAGCAAGTGCTCACTTCACGAGCAGGCCCATTGATATTGGCCTGATCAAGGAAAGCTTGAAGGACCTGCTGGCCTTACAGGACAAGCAGGTCAGCGTGGACAATATACAGCGCACGGTTGCAGAGTATTACAAGATAAAAATGGCGGACCTGATGTCTCGACGTCGCAGTCGTTCGGTTGCCAGGCCCCGTCAAGTCGCGATGGCGCTGGCCAAAGAGCTGACGAATCACAGCTTACCTGAGATCGGAGACAGCTTTGGTGGTAGAGACCACACGACAGTCTTGCACGCATGTCGTAAAATTAAAGAGCTTCGCGAAACGAATTCGGATATTCGCGAGGACTATAAGAATTTGCTGCGCTCTCTCACCACTTGATAGCCAGCGCGGACGTAACTGGACCGGGGCTTTTGCCCGGTCCCAGTAACTGGCGGGGCGCCGCCTTCAGTTACCACTAAGGAATACCTGCATTATGAAGTTTGTGATTTCCCGGGATGCGCTGCTGAAGCCACTTAACCTGGTGGCGGGAGTCGTTGAGCGCCGCCAGACTCTGCCAATCCTGGCCAATGTGAAACTGGTACTCGATGGTGACCGCTTGTCGCTAACCGGAACAGATCTGGAGGTCGAGCTTCTGGGCCGCGTGCAACTAGCGCAAGCGGGTGAGTCGGGGGATGTCACGGTACCTGCACGGAAACTGGTCGACATTTGTAAGTCCTTGCCCGAAGGCAGCGATATCCAGTTTTCAGCGGAAGAGGGCAAGGTGACAGTAAAATCGGGGCGCAGCCGTTTTACTCTGTCGACGCTGCCGGCCCGCGAGTTTCCCAGTGTTGAAGACAGCATGGGCACCCACCAGTTCACCATTAAGCAAGGCCAGCTAAAGCGGCTGATTGACCGCACTGGTTTCGCGATGGCCCAGCAGGATGTCAGGTATTACCTGAACGGTATGTTGTGGGAGCTCAAAGGCGGGCAGCTGAGGGTAGTGGCGACGGACGGCCACCGTCTGGCAATGTGCACGCTGCCCGAACCGGTCGATGCCGGCGGAGATGCGCAGATTATCCTGCCTCGCAAGGGCGTGCTTGAATTGTCCCGCTTGTTGCTCGATGAAGATGAAGACATTGTCATCGTGCTGGGCAGCAACCATATTCGCGCGACGACCAATGACTTCACCTTTACCTCCAAACTGGTAGATGGCAAGTTTCCCGATTACGAGCGCGTCTTGCCACGCGCAGCTGATAAAATTGTATATGGTTCCAGGTTGGAACTCAGGCAGGCATTCACCCGAACCGCTATCCTGTCAAATGAGAAGTATCGCGGAGTTCGGCTCAAGTTGACGTCAGATAGCCTCGAGATCGTAGCAAATAACCCCGAACAAGAAGAGGCGGAGGAAGTGGTAGCTGTGCAGTACCCAGGCGATAGCCTCGAAATAGGCTTCAACGTCAGCTATCTCCTCGATGTCCTGGGAGTGCTCAGCGGCGACCAGATCAAGATGTCTCTGGCAGACCCCAACAGCAGCGCATTGCTCGAAGAATCTGAAGATGGCGACTCATTGTATGTCGTCATGCCGATGCGGCTGTAGCGGGGCAGGGCGAGACCAGAGCCAAGCGCAGCACGATATGTGGCCTCGGCAATACCCCTCAATTGAGGCACTGTAAGGCGCGTGTCCTTGGCTCAGCTCAACATTCATTCAGTCCGCAATTTGCGTAACGTCGCACTTGCTGACCTGGGTCGGGTGAATGTCTTTTATGGTGACAATGGCAGCGGGAAAACCAGCGTGCTCGAAGCGGTCCACCTCCTGGGGATGGCCCGGTCTTTTCGCAGCACGAGTGCCCGCAGTCTTATTACCCATGGAGACGACAGCTGCACGGTTTACGGGGCCGCGTCTGCCCCTGGCGGGCAGGGGTCGCCGGTGGGTATTGGCGTTCAGCGCAGGCTGACAGGCGAGGCGGAAATCAAGGTTAGTGGCAGGCCGGTACGAGCGGTAGCCGACCTCATCGAACAGCTTCCGGTGCTGGTTATTAACGCTGATAGTTTTGATCTGCTCAATGGTTCACCGAGGACCCGACGCCAATACCTGGACTGGGGTGTGTTCCACGTGGAACATGCCTTTTTTGCTCAGTGGCAGCGGTTCCAGCGGTGCATAAAACAGCGTAATAATCTTCTCCGCCGTGATAAAATACCGGCATCTGAAGTAACCAGTTGGACACGCGACCTTATCACCTCTGGCTCGGCGATAAACGGCTACCGGCTAGCCTATTTCGAGCGATTGGCCCCGTGCTTTAAAGGGATCATGGCGTCACTGGTGCCTGAGCTGGAAAACCTGGAACTCCGCTATCGGCGGGGCTGGGATAAGAGCATGAGCTTTGAGGAGGCACTGGCAAACAGCTACTCTGCGGATTGCGAGCGGGGCTACACCCATGTTGGGCCCCAGCGCGCCGACATGCGCGTTACGGTGAATGGACACTCTGCCGCGGACACCTTATCACGCGGTCAACAGAAGCTGCTGGTATGCGGCTTGAAGTTGGCTCAGGGCCGGTTGATGGCGGACAGTGGGCCAGAGCGGTGCGTATACCTGGTGGATGATCTGCCGTCAGAGCTGGACAGGCAGCACAGTATTCTGGTTGCGAAAGAGCTGGAGGCCATGAAGGCACAGGTATTTATTACCTGTGTCGAGCGCGCGGACATTGAATCAGTCTGGCCTTCGCGGGATTCACTTTCCATGTTCCACGTGGAACATGGGGAGATCAGGGTGGCATAGGTTGGTTGTCACCCGACAGGGGCCGTCGGCTATGGCTGAGGCCGGTGTTGAAGTAGGGCGGTAGTAGCCGGTGCGAGTTCATCGGGCGAATTATTCGACAATAAGAGAGCAGCATGAGCGAAGAAGAAACGAATTACGATTCCTCCAGTATCAAGGTCCTCAAGGGGCTGGACGCGGTGCGCAAGCGCCCGGGCATGTATATCGGTGACACTGATGATGGTACCGGTTTACACCACATGGTGTTCGAGCTGGTGGATAACTCGATTGATGAGGCTCTTGCCGGCCACTGCAGCCAGATTGACATCGTTATACACCCCGATGAATCTGTCACTGTCAGCGACGATGGGCGCGGGATTCCCACCGAAATGCACGACGAGGGGGTATCGGCAGCCGAAGTCATCATGACTGTTCTACACGCTGGCGGAAAATTCGACGACAATACTTATAAGGTGTCAGGCGGACTGCACGGCGTGGGTGTATCTGTGGTCAATGCGCTGTCGTCGGAGTTATTACTGACTATTCGCCGTGAAGGCAAAATGTTTGAGCAAACCTATCACCACGGCGTGCCACAGGCCCCGCTGGCCGAGGTTGGTACGACTGAAACATCGGGAACCGCTGTGCGCTTCAAGCCATCCCCCGACACCTTCACCAATATCGAATATCACTTCGACCTCTTGGCCAAGCGCCTGCGCGAGCTTGCCTTCCTCAACTCGGGCGTTTGTATCGTATTGAAAGACGAACGCAGTGGTAAAGAGGAAACCTACAAGTATGAGGGTGGGCTCAAGGCCTTTGTTGACTACCTTAACGTGAATAAAACAGCGATTAACAAGCCGTTTTACTTTCAGGTTGATGTTGACGACGGTATTGGCGTAGAGGTCGCCCTGCAGTGGAACGACTCCTTCCAGGAAAGTATTTTTTGTTACACGAACAATATACCCCAGCGCGATGGAGGCACGCACCTGGCGGGATTCAGGGCAGCCTTAACGCGTAACCTGAATAGCTACATCGAAAAAGAAGGGCTTGCCAAGAAAGCCAAGGTAAACACGACCGGGGATGACGCCCGGGAAGGCCTTACCGCGGTAATATCAGTGAAGGTGCCAGACCCCAAGTTTTCGTCCCAGACCAAGGACAAGCTGGTTTCGTCCGAAGTAAAAACCGCGGTTGAGCAGGCTATGAACAAGGAGTTCAACGATTACCTGCTGGAGAATCCTCTCGAAGCGAAATTAGTGGTTGGCAAGATGCTTGATGCTGCCCGCGCTAGAGAGGCCGCGCGCAAGGCGAGAGAGATGACTCGCAGGAAGGGTGCCCTGGATATTGCTGGCCTACCCGGTAAGCTGGCCGATTGCCAAGAGAAGGATCCGGCTTTATCCGAGATTTATCTCGTTGAGGGCGACTCTGCTGGTGGGTCGGCAAAGCAGGGGCGAAACCGCAAATTCCAGGCTATCTTGCCGCTCAAGGGTAAGATACTGAACGTCGAGAAGGCGCGTTTTGACAAGATGCTGGGCTCTGCGGAGGTTGGCACAATTGTGACCGCGCTAGGCTGTGGTATCGGTAAGGATGAATTCGACGCCGATAAGCTCCGTTACCACAGCGTCATTATCATGACGGATGCCGATGTAGATGGGTCCCATATTAGAACCCTATTGCTAACGTTCTTTTTCAGGCAAATGAGAGAGCTCATTGAGCGCGGCCACGTGTTCATCGCACTGCCGCCTCTCTACAAGATTTCCCGGGGTAAGCAGCAACAGTACCTCAAGGACGATGAGGCACTTGATCAGTATCTTACGCAATCTGCCCTCGAAAATGCGTCGATCTTCGTGAATCCTGACGCGCCAGCTATCACTGGTGCAGGGCTGGCCGAATTGGTCCAGCGCTACCGAACGGTCCAATCAACCATACAGCGCCTTAGCCGCCTCTATACCAGCCAGGTACTTTGGGAAATGGTTTATGGTGCTTCCTTGTCGGTTGAAGACATGGCTGATGAGAGCAAGGTAACCACCTTCTGCGAGCAGCTGAGTGAGCGCTTACTAACGGTGGCAGATAAGGGGAGTGCGTACTCGGTCTTTGTCCGTAAGGACAGCGAAAGACAGCTACACTACCCTGTAGTGCGTCTGCTGGCTCACGGTGTCGAGACCGATACCGAATACCACCACGACTTCTTCGCGTCCGGCGAGTATCGCAGTATGGTCGAGCTGGGTGAAACACTGAATACACTGATTGAGCCAGACGGTTACTTTCAACGTGGTGAAAAAACCCTGGTGACGCAACAGTTCGCCGACGGGCTGGACTGGCTGATGGCTGAGGCGCGGAAGGGCTACAACATTCAACGATACAAGGGCCTGGGTGAAATGAACCCCGAGCAGCTCTGGGAAACCACAATGGACCCCGAAGTGCGGCGTATGTTGAAAGTGACTATCGACGACGCAATCGCAGCGGACCAGATTTTTACAACCCTGATGGGTGACCAGGTTGAGCCGCGCAGGGACTTTATCGAGGAAAATGCCCTATCTGTCGAGAACCTCGACGTTTAGTGCAGCCCTCTTTTGGGGTCGAATGCACCGATTGACGATATAGCACTAGAATTGGGAAGTACTCAGCGGACAGAACAAAGCTCGTAGGGCAGTCGATAACAGGGAATTCTACTCATGAGAAAAGCGATTATTACCTGCAGCTCTTTTATCAGCCTACTGTTAGGCGCTGTTGCATCGCAGGCTAACGCCTCCTCCGATGGTGCCACGGAGGCAGACAAAAAGTTTTCCCCACCGGCCAACACGACCCATGCTACGAAGGTTTACTGGGGTGACTCTCATCTGCACACCGGGCTGTCCCTTGATGCTGGCCTGTTCGGCAACACCCTGGGGCCGGATGAGGCCTGGCGCCTTGCGCGCGGCGACAAAATTACCTCTGCCACCGGTATCCCGGTTCAG
>CAZPVJ010000050.1:0-7059 GCA_964590005.1 uncultured Alteromonadaceae bacterium
GCCCCCAATGGTGTCGCCCTGGAGACGGCTAAAATAGTGCTGGATGATGCACTGCCGGCGATGTCCCGGGCCGAGAATGTCGCCGCGATCCGTAAAGCCGTGGAGATGGCCAATGGCTTCGGGATTACGGGCATGCTCGAGGCGCGCACGCCCTCCACGGTATCCCCTGCCTATGCCGAAGTCGATCGGCAGGGACTGCTTACTGCTCACGTGGTAACTGACCTGCAGACGCCCGAGGTTGATCCAGAGGAGGTCATGGACGTGGCGTCGCTGGCGGCGATCGCCGAGCGCTATGCGGGCAGTAATCTGCATACGCGCTTTGCCAAGATCTTCCTGGATGGCGTGCCCACTGCATCACGTTCGGCTGTCATGATTGAACCCTATTTGGTGGATGAGCAACATCCCACGCCAACAACGGGCATGCTGATGATTGAGCCCGCGCTGCTGCAGCGCGATCTACAGGCATTGGACTCCGCGGGCTTTACTGTCAAGATTCATACGGCCGGGGATGGCTCTGTGCGTCTTGCCCTGGATGCTATCGAGGCCGTGCGCAAGCGCAACGGAAACAGCGGGCTGCGCCATGAACTGGCCCACGCCGGATATATTCACCCGGATGACCTGCCGCGGTTTGCCCGGTTAAACGTGACGGCCGACCTGTCGCCCTATCTCTGGTACCCGCGGCCGGTCATTGATTCCATCGTCGGCGCGGTTGGTGAGCGCGCCTACCGGTACTTCCCCATCAAGGACTTGCTCGCGTCCGGTGCCAATGTCGGTATGGGCTCGGACTGGCCGTCGGTGGCGGTCAACATGAACCCCTGGCCGGCGATTGAGGCGATGGTCACCCGTCGCAACCCCTTGCGTGATGACGCTGAGGCCCTGTGGCCCGAGCAGGCGATCAGTCTGGAGCAGGCCCTGGAAATCGCGACCCGCTATGGCGCCCGGGCCTATCGCCTTGAAGCCGAGACGGGCTCGGTGGAAGTCGGTAAGTCGGCGGACCTGATTGTACTCAATCAAAATCTCTTTGAAGTTTCCCCGCAAGACATCAGCGAAACAGCTCCGGAGCTGACCCTGTTTACGGGCCGGGTTGTCTACCGCGCTGCTGACGATTAGGCACCCGATTTGAACAGGTGGTTCGTCGCTACCATCGTCCTCGTCTTTGGTATTGCGGTATTGCCCCTGTCTCGCCCCGGCGCCGGGTGGTTCTGGGAGACCGGTAACGGCCTTGGGCTGGCCGCTCTGGCGACGCTTGTTTACCTCTGCCTGGATACGCGTCGCGGTGGCAAAGTGCGCGCCCACCAGAGCCTCGGTTATCTCGCCGTATTGCTGTTGGTCGCCCATGCGCTTTGGTTCCTGGTTGGTGATCCCACGGTCCTGCAGTACGCCCTGCCGGGTGCACCGTGGGCGATGTGGTCAGCCTGGTTGGCAGTATTGTTATTGGGCCTGCTGGTCGTCTCTTCGTTACCGCGGTTGCGCCCCGCAAACTATGACGGCCATACCGCGTTCAGGCGCTGGCATCGCTGGCTCACTGTGTTGATGTTTGTGGCCATTGGTCACCACCTTATCGACAGCGCCTTTTACCTGGCGGGATTGTGGCACTGGCTGGCGCTTGCGGCGCTCGCTGCCGCGGCGATATGGCTGCCCCTGCAGCGCGTCGGTGGGGCGACGGCGGTGCACCCGATTGCTGCCCTGGCGCTGGTTATCCTTGCCGGGGCGTTGTTTATCGCAGCCAAGGGTGTTGCCTGGTGAGTCGTCTGCTGTGGTCTTTACTGATACTGTCGCTGGGCGCCTACGCGGTGGTCGTGGGGCTGTCCTCAGACGCGTACCTGGCTACGCAGGATCGCGCCGGGATCGCGCCAACCTTGCCAATGACTTTTGCCCATGTGGATCACGCCGAACAGCAGTGCGTGGAGTGTCATCATAACTACGAGGACGATACCGGGCAGGGTCTGTGTATCGACTGTCATTATCGCGACCCGGAGCTGGCCGCGGTGATGCACGACCAGTTCCACGACCTGTGCCGGGGTTGTCACCTGGAGAAGGCGCTGGCGAAAGAGGAGCACGGTCCCTTGCGCCACTGCCAGGATTGCCACCAACCGGATTTGCTGCCCTGAGGGGTATCAGGGCTGGCGCGCTGTCCAGGCAATCGGTAGGGATTTTATTCCGCGCTGGAAGTTTGAGCGCAGGAAGCGCGGCTCTCCGATCTGCTCTACGGTCTCCAGGCGTTGGCTTAGCTCGCCGAACAGGGCTTGCATCTGCGCCCGGGCCAGTTGGGCGCCGATGCAGAAGTGTGGACCATAGCCAAAGCTCAGGTGCGGGTTTGGGTGGCGTGTTGGCTGGAAATCGTGGGGCTTGGCATACACCTGTTCGTCGTGATTGGCGGACAGGAAAGACACGATAACCTTGTCGCCCGCGGCGATCGACTGACCCGCCAGCTCGGTGGCAGAGGTCGCCGTGCGGCGGAAGTTCATGACCGGACACCACCACCGCAACATCTCTTCTACCGTGGCGGGAAGTACCTCGGGGTTTTGCTGGAGAGTCTGCCAGACACCAGGGTTGTGGAGTAGGGCATACATACCCCCGGGGATACTGTTGCGCAAGGTTTCGTTACCGGCCACCGAGAATAACCAGAACATGTTCTCGAACTCCTCGATAGTTAAGGCACCTTCCTCGTCATCGATTTCCGTAAGCAGAATGGACATGACATCGTTCCCGGGTCGGGCGCGCTTCTCCTCAGCCAGCAGGTGAGCGTACCGGTACAGGTCGTCCATTCCTCCGCGAGAACGGGGGTTGGGTAGATCGCCATTGGCATTGGGCTTGGGGCGCAACTTGAGTGCTTCGCGAGCCATGGCGGTGCCCCGGGTACCATCGAAGCGCGATGACCGCGAATAATCCGGATCCTGGTAGCCGATGACGCGATTGGCCCAGTCAAACATGAGATAGCGATCTTCCTGCGGCAAGCCGAATATATCTGCCAGGCAGAGCAAGGGCATATCGGCGGCGATGTCCTTGACGAAGTCGCACTGTCCGCTGCTGCCGCTTTGCAATAAGTCGTCGACGATTGCGGTGGCATGCCGCCCGATCTGGTCGCTGAGTTCGTTGATTGCTCGCGAGGTGAAGGTATTGATGAGCAGGCGCCGCAGGCGGGTGTGGCGCGGCGGGTCCATGTTCAGCATCATTTGCTGGATATAGGCCAGGTCCTCCGGTGTTTCCGGATCGCGCATCTGGGTGCCGCCTAGCTGTGAGGAGTAAGCCGAGGGATTCTTTAGCACCGCCATGCATTCGGCATGGCGCAAAACCAGCCAGAAGCCCTTACCACCTGGCCAGTCGGGTAACGGGTGTTCATCGACCCAGATCACAGGTGCCTCGGCCCTCAGTGCGGCCAGCTTTTGGAGCGGCGCGCCGCTCTCATAGGTGAGTGGGTCGTATAGCCATTCGAGTTCGGTCTGGTTAGCCGGCATTATCAGCGTCCTCCAGCGTGCCCAGACGTTGCTCGAGTTTTGCCAGGATGCGGCGCAGGTCTCGCTGTTCGCGCTGGGTGAGGGCATCGAGGAAGCCATCTTCCCAGGCCAGTGCCAGCGGTACGAGCCGCTGATAAAGGGCGTTGCCTTCCCTGGTCAGCGAAAGAAAACTGGCGCGATTATCTTCCGGGTCGGGCCTGCGGGCGAGATAGCCCTTGGCTTCAAGCTGCTGCAGCGCCCTGGACACCTTCGACTTGTCCATGAAGGTGATATCTCCGAGTCCGCGGGAGGTCAGGTTTTCGTGCTGACCCAGGCGGGCGAGTATTCGCCACTCGGCGATGCTGATACCGAAGGGGGCGCCGAATTCCCGATTACAGGCATCGCTGACGCGTTTGGCCAGGTTGACCAATTGGTACGGCAGGAATTGGCTGAGTATCAGGGGCTGTTGACGAGCCTGCGTCATAGCAGGACCTCTTATTTTCAAATGAAGTTACCGGAGCCTTGCCCGCAACCGGGTATCCGGATCGCGGCAAACATTACTATACATGTTAACTAAATTTGTTTACTATACTAATCTATTCTCATGTGAGAACAATTTAATCATAAGATAGTCGGGAGAACTTCTCATGGCAACTGAACCCTACCCCTTCGTCAAAAATACCTGGTACGTGGCAGCGTTGGATCGCGAAATTCCTGACGGCGAGAAACTAGCCCGCACCCTGTTGGAGCAGCCGGTGGTCATTTTCCGGGGCGAGAGTGGTCAGTATGTGGCACTTGATGATCGCTGTTGTCATCGTGGCGCGCCGTTATCTCTGGGTCGTATCGAGGGTGACTGCCTGCGTTGTATGTACCATGGCATGAAATACGATGCCACGGGCCGTTGTATCGAAATTCCCGGGCAGGACCTGATAAGTGATGTGCACCGGGTCCATAGCTATCCCATCGAAGAGCGTGGCGGCTTGTTGTGGATATGGATGGGCGACCCGGCCCTGGCGGATCCCCAGGCGATTCATGACTTTCCTTACTTGTCGGATCCGGATTGGGAAGGGCTCCCCGAGAAAGCCTATCTCCATTACGATGCCAACTGGTTATTGATTGTCGATAACCTCGCGGACTTTTCCCATCTCGCCTTTGTCCACACCAATACACTGGGTGGCTCGGAGGACTATGCCTTCAGCACCGAGCAGGAGGTGGACCGTCTGGATGACGGTTTTCGCTTTGTCCGCTGGCATAAAGAGAGTTCGCCACCGCCCTATCACAAGCGGGTATACCCGGAGGGTCCGGAGACACTCGATCGACGCAACCAGGTCCAGATGCATATTCCCGGCGTTTTCTTTATGGAGACGACCTTCGCCCCGGTTGGCTGGGATCCCGACAGTGGCGACATGGAAGGGGTCAAGCAGTACAACAATTGCCAGTACATGACGCCGGAAACCCGCAACACATCGCACTTCTTCTGGGATTATCTGCGTAACTACAAGCAGGACGATGCATCGATATCGATTTCACTGCGAGACAGCCTGTTGGAAGGCTTCATGGAAGATAAGATCTTTATCGAGGAGCAGCAGAAGTACCTGGAATTGCCTCAGCCCTTCCAGCCTCGAGGGCTGGTTGCCGACAAGGCGTTCTCCCATTTCCGCAAGGTGTGGCAGAAGGGGCTCGAGCGGGAAGCCAGTGAACACCCTGCTGAAGTGATCGAAATTCGCAACGCCATTCTGTGAGAACAGGCCCCTGCCGGGCGCTAGTAACCGGCCTGGGGCTTGTCCGGCGCCGGTGCTTTGCCGGACTTGAATTGCTCGGCCAGTCGTACCATTCCCTGGCCGAGAATCAAGGTGTCTACGCCTACCCCCACAAAGTCGGCCCCCTGTTCCACGTAGCTTGCAACCAGTTCCGGGTCCATACACAGTAGTCCGGCCAGCTTACCGGCCGCCTTTATGCTGGCCAGGCCATGGCCTATAGCCTCACGTACTTCCGGGTGACCGGCATCTCCGATATGGCCCATTGAAGCAGAGAGATCGGAGGGCCCGATGAATACGCCATCGACGCCGTCGACAGCCAGGATCGCGTCGAGGTTTTCCATCGCTGTGGCGGTTTCAACCTGCAGCAGCAGGCAGATTTCGTCGTTGGCTTGGTGCAGGTAGCCCGGCACCCGGTTCCACTGGGCGGCCCTTGCCATGGAGGTACCCAGGCCACGTGTACCAGCGGGTGGGTAGAGAACCGCGTTGACCAGTTCCCGGGCCTGCTCCGCCGTTTCGACCATCGGGATAAGCAATGTCTGTACCCCGATATCGAGCATTTTCTTGAGAAGTGCCGGGTTACCTTCCACTGGCCGGACGATGGGTGCCACGGGGTAGGGCGCCACCGCTTGCAGATGCTGCATGATATCCCGCAACTCAAAGGGACCGTGTTCATGATCAATCAGCAGCCAGTCGAAGCCGGAACCGGCGGCAAGCTCGGCTACGGTGGGGTCGGGTAGGCCCAGCCAGAGACCGTAAACCGGGCCGCCCCCGGTCAATGACTGCTTGAAGCGATTGCGCGGTAAGTCCATGGTCCTGCCCTAGCTAAAATGGATGTTTATTTCGCCGAAGTCACCGTAGTCAGCCCGAATCCGGTCTCCCGGTGTGACGATGACCGGGCGGGTGAATGAGCCCGACAGGATCACCTGGCCCGGCTCCAGGCCGATACCCCAGGGTGCAAAGCGTTTGCAGACCCAGCGAATGCCATGGGCGGGATGATCCATGACTCCCGCTGCCAGCCCGGTTTCCTCAATATTGTCGTTGAGGTAGAGCAGGGCGCCGGCCCAGCGCAGGTCAACTTCCCTGGGATCGATACGGGCGTCCCCGACAATAATGCCGGCGTTGGCGGCGTTGTCGGCAATGGTGTCGAACACCTTGCGCGTGTAGCCACTAACGGGGTCAACACGATAGCTGCGTGCGGCGATCAGCTCCAGCGCCGGCACCACGTAGTCGGTGGCGTCGATAACCTGCTCGACGGTGACATCTTCACCGGCCAGGGGTTTTTTCAATACAAAGGCAAATTCTGTTTCGATACGGGGATCGGTAAAGTTGGCGGCAGGGATGGTGCCGCCGTTGGCAAAAACCATATCGTCGAGCAAAATGCCGTAGTCGGGTGTATCTATGTTCACCGCCATTTGCATCGCTCGGGAGGTGAGCCCGATCTTGTAGCCGTAAATACTGGTGCCCTCGGCTATCTTCCTGTCTACCCAGCACTTTTGTACGCGGTAGGCATCATCCATGTCCATGTCAGGGTAAGAGAGTGTCAGGGCGGGAATCTGCACCCTGGCGTTCTCTGCCTCGTAAAGCCGGTCGGCGGCTTCCTTGATCTGTTCGTCTGACAGCATGCTAAATGTTCTTCTTGTTAAATTTCACGTGTTCTTCCAGTTCTCGCATTTCGAAGCTCACGGCCAGGCCGCGCGAGTCGAACAGTGGCTGCAGGTGGGCTACCAGCAGGTCGAAAATGGTCTGGCCGATCTCCATCCGGGTGTCCAGGTCACGCCCGCGTCCGACCTTCATGCTCAGGTTGACGAAGCCGTTTTCAGGATTGCCGTCACCCACCCGGAAGGTGTCGCAGCGAATGGCCC
>CAZPVJ010000051.1:0-15057 GCA_964590005.1 uncultured Alteromonadaceae bacterium
CTGTTTTGAACGTCACGGCCGACCACCTGGACCGACACGGGTCAATGCCGCGCTACCACCAGGCCAAGCATCGAATTTTCCGTGGCTGTCGCAAAGCGGTTATCAACCGTGATGATCCCCTGACCATACCGCTGGTCGATGCCACTGTTGCTGTTACCAGTTGGCGCATGGGGGAGCCCGAGCTCAACGGCTTTGGCCTGCGACCAAGCGATGGCATCGAGCAGCTCTGTATTGGTTTTGAGCCGTTGATGCCCATATCCGAACTCGGCACCGCCGGCAGGCACAATGTGGCGAACGCCCTGGCCGCCCTGGCAATCGGTCACGCCGCGGGCTTAGCCATGGCGCCCATGCTCGAGGCCCTACGCACATTCCGGGGGCTGGAACACCGTTGCCAGCGAATCGCCGTAATCGACGGTGTTGAATACATAAACGACTCCAAGGCGACCAATGTGGGAGCTACACAGGCCGCTATCAATGGCCTGGCAGAGGGCCGTAATGTGCTCCTGATAGCGGGTGGTGTGGGTAAGGGTGCTGAATTCAGTGGCTTGCGTGCTCCGGTTGAGTCGCATTGCCGGGCACTTTACCTGATCGGTGAGTCCGCCGATGAACTGGCAGGCGTGCTGTCCGATGTCGCGCCAACCGAGTGCCTGCCGACACTCGCCGACGCGGTGGCTGTCGCCGCAGCAACTGCACAGCCCGGGGACAAGGTGTTGTTGTCGCCCGCGTGTGCGAGCTTCGATATGTTTGACGATTATGTCGCTCGCGGTGAGGCCTTCACCGCGCTCGTTGCGGCGCTGCAGTCGGAGGTCGGCCAATGAATGCGGCGCAGGGATTGGAACAGCGTTCGCTTCTGGCCGTCGACGCGACCCTGCTGCTTGTTGGCCTGTTGCTGGTGGCGGTCGGCCTGATCGCCATTAGTTCCGCCTCAATCGAGTACGGCGACTGGCACTTCCAGAACGCCTGGCACCATACCCAGCGACACCTGTTCTACATTCTTGTGGCGAGCTCCGCTGCGGTGGTGGTTTACCGGGTGCCAACCGAGTTCTGGCTGGAGACTGGCTGGGTTTGGTTGTTCCTGGCCTTGGCGCTGTTGATCCTGGTGCTCGTCCCGGGAATCGGCAAGGACGTCAATGGCAGCCAGCGCTGGTTACCGCTGGGTCCCTTTACCCTGCAGCCCTCCGAATTTGCCAAGCTGGCTCTGGTGATCTACCTGGCGGGCTATCTGGTCCGGCAGGAACATGAAGTGCGCAATGAGTGGCAGGGGTTTATCAAACCGATGGCGGTCCTTGGCTCAGTGGCATTATTGCTGATGGTTGAACCCGATTTCGGTGCCACGGTTATCGCGGTCGGCACAGCATTCGGCATGTTGTTCCTGGCCGGGGTGAAACTGCGCCACTTCCTGTTGGTGCTGGTAGTGAGCCTTGCCGGGATGTTCGGCCTTATATTCAGTGCGCCCTATCGAGTGGCACGCCTCACCGCATATACCGATCCCTGGGCCGACCCCTATGGCAGCGGATTTCAGTTAATCCAGTCGCTGATCGCGTTTGGTCGCGGAGAGTGGTTCGGAGTAGGGCTGGGGAATAGCGTACAAAAGCTGTTCTACCTGCCGGAAGCGCACACCGACTTTGTTTTTTCGATCTGGGCGGAGGAGACCGGCCTGCTGGGCGCGCTTTTGGTGGTGGCCTTGTTCAGTCTGTTGGTAGGCAGGGTGCTCTGGGTCGCGCGGCGTGCCGCGCGAGTGAGCGAGGATTTTGGTGCCTATGTCTGTTACGGGGTCGCATTGATTTTCTCCGGACAGGCTTTTGTCAACATGGGGGTCAGTTCGGGCCTTTTGCCTACCAAGGGTCTCACGCTGCCTTTTGTGAGTTACGGGGGCAGCAGCCTGATTATGTGTTGCTGCATGCTGGCCCTGGTACTGCGTATCGAGCATGGACTGCGACAGGTTCCCGGGGGTGGTCGATGAGCGTGCAGTCACTGCCGCTGGTACTGATGATGGCGGGGGGCACCGGGGGCCACGTCTATCCGGCCCTGGCTATTGCTACTGAGCTGCGCGACCGGGGATACGACGTGCAGTGGGTAGGCACACGTCGAGGGCTCGAGGCGCGGGTAGTGCCGGCAGCAGGTATTGTCCTCCATTACCTGTCGGTACGTGGCGTGCGTGGCAAAAATGTCCTGGACACATTACTGGGGGTGTGGCTGCTGTGCTGGTCGTTACTGCAGGCACTCTGGTTGGTGTTACGGCTTTCTCCGAAATGCGTTGTTGGCCTGGGAGGCTATGCAGCGGGCCCCGCCGGTTTTGCAGCCTGGCTGTTGCGCAAGCCCTTACTCATACACGAACAGAACGCGGTGGCGGGAACCACCAATCGGTTGCTGGCCCCACTGGCCAGGGTCGTGGTCGCCGGTTTCCCCGGTGCCTTCAAGGATGGCACCGAATACAAAGTCCTGGGTAATCCGGTGCGAAAGGAACTGCTGCAGGCGGCGCGGGACAACCCATGGCGCTATGACGGGACGCGGCCCCTGCGCCTGCTGATAGTGGGGGGCAGCCTCGGCGCCCGTCCGCTCAACCAACTGGTGCCGCCGGCGGTAGCGATTGTCGCCAGGGGAGGCGAGCAGCCCGGGCTTGAAGTTTGGCACCAAAGTGGCGAGATGCACCTTGAGGACGTTCGCGGTGCTTACGGCGAGCAAGTTGGAGACAACGTCAAGGTCACTGCGTTCATCGAGGATATGGCGGCAGCGTACAGTTGGGCGGATCTTGTAGTGTGCCGGGCCGGCGCGCTTACTGTCGCCGAACTGGCGGTGATGGGCCGTCCCTCACTGTTGGTTCCCTTGCCGCACGCCATTGATGATCACCAGACCTGGAATGCGCGGTCTTTAACCGATCGCGGGGGCGGCATTCTGCTGCGTCAGGCCGAGCTTGATTCGCAGGGCCTGGCGTCGACGCTGCAAAGTTATCTCGCGCATCCGCAACGCCTGGCGGCGATGGCCGCGGCTGCGGCAGCAACCGCGCTGCCCGAGGCGACAGAATCGGTGGCCGATTGTTGCGAGGAGTTGATCCGTCATGACTGATCGCAGCGCCTACCATATTCCTGAAATGCGACGTATTCGCCGAATCCACATGATTGGTATTGGCGGATCGGGTATGAGTGGTATCGCCGAGGTGTTGGTAAATCTCGGTTATGAAGTGGCGGGCTCAGATTTACAGGATAGTACTGTCACGGGTCGTTTGCGCGACAAGGGCATAGAAATCTTCATCGGCCATGCAGCCGATAATATAGGGGCCGCTGATGTGGTGGTCAGCTCCAGTGCGGTCAGCGACGACAACCCGGAGGTGATCGCCGCGCGGAAGCTTCGCGTCCCGGTTGTACCTCGGGCAGAGATGCTGGCTGAGTTGATGCGCTATCGCCACGGTATTGCTGTGGCCGGTACGCATGGCAAGACCACCACCACCAGTTTGATTGCCTCAATCTTCGGTGAAGCGGCACTGGATCCCACCTTTGTCATTGGCGGACTGTTAAACAGCGTTGGCAGCAATGCCCAATTGGGAGCGAGCCGCTTCCTGATCGCCGAGGCTGATGAAAGCGACGCCTCCTTCCTGCACCTGCAGCCGATGGTGGCCGTGGTCACCAACATCGAACCGGATCACATGGACACCTATGGCGGCGACTTCTCGGTGTTGCGCAGGACATACGTCGAATTTCTGCACAATCTGCCTTTTTATGGCATGGCGATATTGTGTGTCGATGATCCCGTGGTTGCGGCGATGCAGCAGGACGTAACCCGACAAGTCACAACCTACGGGTTTTCGCCTGAAGCCGACTACCAGGTGGTCGACCTGCAGCGCACCGGGTTGTCGACGCGATTTGTGGTGCGTCGACCGGGCGATGCAAGCCATCTTTCCGTCGAGCTGAATATGCCCGGCAAACACAATGTACTCAATGCTACCGCCGCTATTGCGGTGGCCTGTGATGAGGGTCTGGACGATGACGCGATCCAGCGGGGATTGGCCAACTTCGGTGGTGTTGGTCGACGCTTTACCCAGCTGGGCCAGCTCGACTTCCCTGAGTGTGCGGTCACTTTAGTGGATGACTACGGACATCATCCGACGGAGGTGCGGGCCACGCTCGACTCGGTGCAGCAAGCCTGGCCCGGGCAACGTGTCGTCATGGTTTACCAGCCACACCGTTATAGCCGTACCCGAGATCTTTACGAAGATTTTGTCTCGGTCCTGTGCGAGTGCGACCAATTGGTTCTGCTCGATGTCTACCCGGCCGGAGAGGAACCTATTGCTGGCGCGGATAGCCGCAGCCTGGCCAGGAGTATTCGCCAGCGTGGTCACGTTGAGCCTATTTTTGCCGGTAGTGCCAGCGATGTTCCAGGGCTGTTGGTGGATATTGTTCGCGAAGGCGACATCCTGGTCACCCAGGGCGCTGGCAGTATTAGTCGTCTGGCCAAGGACCTGCAGGCCCGGTTTGGCGTGGGGGGTGGAGTATGACTGACCACCGTATCCTGCAGCAGGGTGAAGTCGCGGTACTGTTGGGTGGTACGTCCGCCGAGCGAGAGGTCTCCCTGCAAAGTGGAGCCACCGTGGCCGACGCGCTGGAGGCCAGTGGCTACCGTGTGCGCCGCGTGGACCCTGCACAGGCAGACTGGATAGAGCAATTGAAAGGTGTTGGCTTTGCATTCAATGCATTGCATGGCCCTGGTGGCGAGGACGGCAGTATGCAGGGCGCTCTTGCCGCGCTGGGAATACCGGGATCGGGCTCCGGCGTGCTGGGCTCAGCTCTTGCCATGGATAAGATACGCAGCAAGCTGCTCTGGCAAGGTGCTGGCGTTGCCACGGGTGGTTTTGTCAGCCTGACCGACGACAGCGATTGGCAGCAGATCATCGACCAACTGGGCAGGGTCTTCGTCAAGCCCGCCTGCGAGGGTTCCAGTATAGGTATGTCCTGCGCTGATAACGCGGAGGCATTGGCCGAAGCTTATCGTGAAGCGAGTCGGTACGGCGGCAACGTGCTGGCGGAAAAATTTATCGACGGGCCTGAGTACACCGTGGCCATTCTTGGCGATGAGGCATTGCCCTCAATCAGCATGGAGACCGACAACCTCTTTTACGACTACGAGGCCAAGTATCTCTCCGATGATACGCGCTACCACTGTCCCAGCGGCCTGACGGAAGCGGAGGAGGCCGAGGTGGCGGCGCTGGCCTTGCGGGCATTCCAGACAGTGGGTTGCGCAGTTTGGGGTCGGGTCGACACCATGCGCGATGTCGATGGCACCTTTTATGTCCTCGAGGTAAACACCATTCCCGGTATGACCTCCCATTCGCTGGTTCCGATGGCGGCGCGGGCCGCTGGGCTGGATGTCGAGGCCCTGGTGGAGCGTATCGTTGCCCTGAGTTGGGAGGCTGCTCAGCATGGCTAGGGTGATGGATGGCATGCAGGCCGGTGGCGGACGCTCACCCAGAGCCCGCGCCAAGGGTGCCACGCGCAAGGAAAAACAAGTGCAGCGGCCGACCCGGAACCTGTCAGCGTGGTTCAACCGGATCATTATCCTGGCGGGTGCCGGTGTGGTTGTAGCCGCGGGGCTGCAGGCCTTTATCACCCTGCGCTCGCTGCCGGTGACACAGATAAGCGTCACCGGAAAGCTGGAGCATACCCGTAAGGAGGAAGTGCAGCAGATGATTCAGCCTGCGTTGTCAGGCGGTTTCCTGAGTGCCGATCTGGGGCTGATAAGGCAACAACTGCAGGGTTTGCCCTGGATCTACGAGGTCACCGTGAGACGACGCTGGCCCAGTTCGCTGGAGATTCACGTGGTGGAGCAACTGCCTATAGCGCGCTGGGGAGAAGCGGGCTTCCTGAACCACCAGGCCGAGGTCTTCCAAACTCGTCGCGAGGGCAACTGGGATGACCTGCCTCTGCTCAGCGGTCCCGAAGGTGCGGCGCGTACCCTCATGGCGAACTATCAGCGGCTGGAAGAGTTGCTGCTGCCACTGGGCCTTGAGGTCGTTGAGCTGTCGCTGGATGAGCGCGGCCAGGTATCGGCCACGCTGCAGGGCGGCGTTTATGTGCTGCTGGGCAGAGACGAGTTTGTAGAGCGGGTACAGCGGCTGGTTGCACTGTATCGCGGTGAGTTGGCTGGCCGTCACGACGAGGTTGCCAGGGTGGACCTGCGCTACGAGAACGGCCTGGCGGTCGCTTTCAGGGAGCCGGAGACCCAGGTCGCCGAGCTGGCCACAGATTCTATAAGAACAGGGGAGTAACACTGCCATGGGCAGCGCACAGGACAAGCGGATGATAGTGGGGTTGGACATAGGCACCTCGAAGGTGGTCTCCATCGTCGGCGAGATCGGGGTTGACGGAGATATCGAGATTGTCGGTATAGGTTCGCACCCCTCCAAAGGCATGAAAAAGGGAGTGGTCGTCAACATCGAGTCTACCGTGCAGTCGATTCAGCGTGCGGTAGAGGAAGCCGAGTTGATGGCGGGTTGCCAGATTCACTCGGTCTTTGTCGGCATCGCCGGCAGTCATATTCGCAGCCTCAACTCCCACGGTATCGTCGCCATTCGCGACCGGGAAGTTTACGCACTGGACCTGGAGCGGGTTATCGATGCGGCACAGGCTGTAGCTATTCCGGCCGACCAGAAGGTTCTGCACATACTGCCGCAGGAATACGTGATCGATAACCAGGAGGGGATAAAAGAGCCCATGGGCATGTCGGGTGTTCGGCTGGAAGCCAAGGTTCATCTGGTGACCTGCGCCGTAAACGCCGCCCAGAACATTGAAAAGTGCATCCGTCGCTGTGGCCTCGAGGTAGAAGAAATCATTCTCGAACAATTGGCGTCGAGCTATTCCGTGCTGACCGAGGACGAGCGGGAGCTCGGTGTGTGCCTGGTGGATATTGGCGGCGGCACCACCGATATCGCGATATTTACCGAGGGTTCGATTCGTCACACGGGAGTTATTCCCATTGCGGGCGACCAGGTAACCAACGATATCGCCATGGCCCTGCGCACCCCGACCCAGCACGCCGAGGAAATCAAGATCAAGTACGCCTGTGCCCTGACCCAGCTGGCCGGTCCGGACGAGACCATCAAGGTCCCCAGCGTCGGCGACCGGCCGCCCCGAGACCTGTCTCGGCAGTCTTTGGCCGAGGTGGTGGAGCCGCGCTATGACGAGCTATTCACTTTGGTGCAGGCGGAGCTTCGGCGCAGCGGATTTGAGGACATGGTGCCTGCGGGAATCGTGTTGACCGGCGGTACCTCCAAGATGGAGGGCGTCATGGAACTGGCTGAGGAAATCTTCCACATGCCAGTGCGAGTGGGTTACCCGCAGACCGTGCAGGGTCTTACCGACATCGTTCGCAACCCGATCTATTCCACCGGCGTGGGTCTGCTGCAGTACGGTTTGCAGCACGCCGACGATATCGGGTCCAGCCCCCGCAGCGTCGCTGCCGGAGAGGGTTGGTTCAGTCGAGCCAAGTCTTGGGTGCAGAGCAATTTTTAACCAGTTTTTAAGCAGTAAAGCGTCGCGCGTGAGTGCGGCAATATCATAAAAGGGGAGAAACACCATGTTTGAACTAATCGATAACATTCCTGAAAACGCGGTAATCAAGGTCGTAGGCGTCGGCGGAGGTGGCGGCAATGCGGTCAAACACATGATCGAAAATGCCGTCGAGGGCGTCGATTTTATCTGCGCTAATACGGATGCCCAGGCACTGTCTGACGTCGAGTCCAAGACAGTTCTGCAGCTCGGCGGTGAAATTACCAAGGGGCTTGGAGCGGGTGCCAATCCGGAGATCGGACGCGCCGCTGCCCTTGAAGACAGGGACCGTATAGCCGAATCCCTGACGGGTGCCGACATGGTTTTCATTACCGCTGGAATGGGTGGTGGAACCGGTACAGGCGGGGCCCCTGTGGTGGCTGAAGTCGCCCGTGAAATGGGTATTTTGACGGTCGCCGTGGTAACTCGGCCGTTCCCTTTTGAGGGCAAGAAAAGGCTGAATATTGCGGTTGATGGGGTCCGCGAACTGCAGCAACATGTGGACTCTTTGATCACGATTCCCAACGAAAAATTGCTCGAGGTTTTGGGAAAAAATACCAGTCTCTTGAATGCCTTTAGAGAGGCCAATGATGTATTGTTGGGCGCAGTTCAGCGGATCTCCGACCTGATTATCCGTCCGGGAATGATCAATGTGGATTTCGCGGATGTGCGTACGGTGATGTCCGAGATGGGTATGGCCATGATGGGTACAGGCCGCTCCGAGGGTGAAAACAGGGCCCGGGAGGCGGCGGAAAAAGCCATAAACAGCCCACTTCTGGACGATATAGATTTGCAGGGCGCACGCGGCATACTGGTAAATATTACCGCCGGCCTTGATCTGTCACTCGGAGAGTTCTCCGAAGTTGGCGACACGATCGAGGAATTTGCGTCCGAAGAAGCGACAGTTGTGGTAGGGACAGTCATCGACCCAGAGATGACAGACGAGCTCAAGGTGACCGTAGTAGCCACCGGTTTGGGTAGTGAGGTTGCGAGATCAGCACCCTTGCAGGTTGTAGACAGTGAACCCAGGCAAGCGGCGGAAGTAGACACCGAAGAGCCGGATTACAAAGAGTTCGACCGCCCAACGGGCCTGCGTCGCAATGCGGCAAGGGCATCGTCAGGGGGTCAGGCAGCAGCTGTCGCAGCTGAAGCCGGCGGCGAGGATTATTTCGATATCCCCGCGTTTTTGCGTCGCCAGGCTGACTAGACGGCCACAATCGGGACTTGTTCCGGCAGTGGCTTACAGCCATTGCAAAGGCACAGGATACGGTTGGAATAGTTATGATTCGACAGCGGACACTGCGTAACAGTATCAAGGCAACCGGTGTGGGACTGCACACGGGCGAAAAGGTTTACCTGACGCTCAGCCCCGCGCCTGCCAATACCGGTATTGTTTTCCGTCGGGTGGATTTGAACCCGGTGGTAGAGATTCCTGCTCGCGCAGAAAATGTCGGAGACACAACGCTTTCAACCAGCCTGGTAGCCGGTAACGAACGAGTTTCCACGGTTGAGCACCTGCTCTCGGCCATGGCCGGCCTGGGTATCGATAATGCATTTGTCGATGTCAGCGCGCCGGAAGTGCCGATTATGGACGGCAGTGCGGGGCCCTTTGTGTTTCTGATCCAGTCAGCAGGGATCGAGGAGCAAAACGCGCCCAAGAAGTTTATTCGCATTAAACGCCCGGTCACAGTGGAAGACGATGACAAAGTAGCCAGCTTCCTCCCCTTTGATGGCTTCAAAGTGTCGTTTACCATCGATTTTGACCACCCCGTTTTTCGCGATCGCACTGCCCACGCCGAAGTAGATTTTTCCAGCACATCCTTTGTTAAAGAAGTCAGCCGAGCGCGTACTTTCGGCTTTATGCACGAAATCGAGTACCTGCGCTCCAAGGGTCTGGCCCGCGGTGGCAGTGTGGATAACGCGATCGTGGTGGACGAATACCGCATCCTCAACCAGGATGGCCTGCGTTACGACGATGAGTTCGTAAAGCATAAGGTCCTGGATGCCATCGGCGATCTTTACCTGCTCGGCAACAGCCTGATTGGCGAGTTCCGCGCCCACAAATCCGGACATGCGCTCAATAATGCCTCTCTCAGGGCCCTGATAGCACAGCCTGACGCCTGGGAGATGGTCACCTTCGAAGACGAGGCTTCAGCCCCGATTTCCTACGTCACAAACCCCGTTCCAGCGACCTGATTCGAGACCCGGTTCACACCCCTGACGTGGCGTTTACCGACGCTTTGTGGCATAGTTCGCGGCCGATTTGAAGTAATTCGTTACAAATGAAAGTCATTCTCATTAACCGCAGGCACGGCGGCTCACGCTCCATAGAGTTAGGCCGCTGGTCACGTGCCCTTCTGTCCCTGTGCTGCCTCGGCTTACCCTTGGGTATGGTGACCGTCGGTTATCTTGCTGGCCTGGAGAGCGAGGCTCGATCGCTCAAGGGCGCAGCCCTGGGTGCTTTACAGGAAGAGCTGGAATCCCAGGCCGAGGAATTGGCCGCTCTGAAGCAGCAATCCGAGAGTCGGCTGCAGGGAATGACAATGACGCTGGCCGAGTTCCAGGCCCGTATGACCCGCCTCGACGCGCTCGGGGAGCACCTGACTGCCATGGCTGACCTGGAAGAAGGTGAGTTCGACTTCAGCCAGCCGCCGGCGATGGGTGGCCCTCTGGCAGGTGATTTCAGTGTTGAATACCAGGCAATGGACATTGGCTCAGAGCTGGGCCTGTTCCAGCAACGCCTGGATGATCGCGAGCAACAGCTGGATATTCTTGCTTCCTTACTGACTAACCGCAGCCTGAACGAACAGGTGTGGCTATCGGGCCGGCCCGTCGAGAAAGGCTGGATATCCTCCGATTTCGGACAGCGAACAGACCCCTTCACCGGCAAGCAGGCGATGCATGATGGCATCGACTTCGCTGGCAAAGAAGGCTCCAACGTGGTGGCGGTTGCCGGAGGCGTGGTGACCTGGACCGGCACCCAGAGCGGCTACGGTGAAATGGTAGAGATATCCCATGGTGATGGCTTTGTCACCCGCTATGCGCACAACAAGCAGAATCTGGTTGAACCCGGTGACGTGGTCCGCAAGGGTCAGGTGGTCGGGATCATGGGTTCCAGTGGACGCTCGACGGGCGCCCACGTTCATTTCGAAGTGTATAAGCACGGTCGCGCTGTCGACCCCTCCAGCTACGTTCGCCGCACCCGGCGCTGAGTTACCCCCCGTCAGCTCAACAACCGCCCGCTCCACTATCGCAGGGCGACCTCGTTTCATACCGGGTAGTACATAGCAATGATGAATAACGTTTTAAAGAAAGTTTTTGGCAGTCGTAATGACCGCGAACTCAAGCGCATGGGCAAGGTCGTCAAACAGATCAACGCCCTGGAAGAGTCCATGCAGGCGCTTGGCGACGAAGAGCTTGCCGCTAAAACTGTGGAGTTCCGCAGCCGCCTGGAAGAGGGTGCCAGTCTCGACTCACTGCTCGCCGAAGCGTTCGCGGTGGTTCGCGAGGCCAGTCAGCGATCCCTGGGTATGCGCCATTTCGATGTGCAGTTGATTGGTGGTATGGCCCTGCACGAGGGCAAGATTGCAGAGATGCGCACCGGTGAGGGCAAGACGCTGGTGGCGACACTGCCGGCATACCTTAATGCCCTGACGGGTAAGAGCGTGCATCTCATTACCGTGAACGACTACCTGGCCGGGCGAGACGCGGGCTGGATGGGGCCGCTGTATAACTTCCTGGGTATTTCGGTGGGTGTCATTCGCTCCGGGCAGGGGCCGGACCAGAAGCGCGATGCCTACAGCGCTGACATCATCTACGGCACCAATAACGAGTTTGGTTTTGATTACCTGCGCGACAACATGGCATTCAGTCTCGAGGACAGGATGCAGGGGCCGCTCAGTTTCGCAATTGTCGACGAGGTTGACTCAATCCTGATCGACGAGGCGCGTACGCCGCTGATCATATCAGGTGCTTCCGAAGACAGCTCCGATCTCTACAAGCGCATCAACAAGTTGGTGCCGTCCCTGCGGCCGGACACCGAAACCGAGCCGGGCCACTTCACTATCGATGAGAAGCAGCGCCAGGTTGAACTCAACGAAGAGGGCCACGAGTTTATCGAGGAACTCCTGGTGAAGGATGGGCTGCTGGAGGAGGGCGACAGCCTGTACGCGGCAACCAATCTCAACCTTCTGCACCATGTCTATTCCGGGATGCGAGCCCACGCCTTGTTCAACCGTGACGTTGAATACATTGTGCAGGATGGTCAGGTGGTGTTGATCGACGAACATACCGGACGGACCATGCCCGGCCGCCGTTTGTCAGAGGGCCTGCACCAGGCGATCGAGGCGAAGGAAGGTGTGTCCATCCAGAGTGAGAGCCAGACCCTCGCTTCCACCACGTTCCAGAACTACTTCAGGCTCTACGAAAAACTGGCCGGTATGACGGGTACGGCCGACACCGAGGCTTTCGAATTTCGCCAGATTTATGGCCTTGAGGTCTTGGTTATTCCCACTAACGTGCCGCAACTGCGGCAGGACCTCAATGACCTGGTCTACCTGAGCCGGGAAGAGAAGTTTGACGCAATAGTTGCAGACGTGAAGGAATGCATGGCCAACGGTGCGCCTGTACTGGTGGGAACGGCGTCGGTAGAAACCTCGGAAGAGTTGTCACAACGATTCCGCAAGTCGAAGATCGAGCACAAGGTGCTCAACGCCAAGTACCACGAGCAAGAGGCCGAGATTATCGCCCAGGCGGGTCGCCCCGGGGTTGTGACCATTGCCACCAACATGGCGGGTCGTGGTACTGACATCGTACTCGGCGGCAATCTGGAAGCGGAGCTGGCCGCGATGGGCGAGATCAGCGACGGTAGGCGAGAGGAGGTCAAGTCCGCCTGGAGCGAGCGCCATCAGCAGGTCCTGGATGCGGGAGGCTTGCATATCCTCGGCACCGAGCGGCACGAATCCCGTCGGATTGATAACCAGCTGCGCGGGCGATCCGGGCGCCAGGGTGACCCCGGTGTTTCCCGGTTCTACCTTTCGCTCGAAGATAACCTCATGCGCATTTTCGCCTCTGACCGGGTCAAGAATTTCATGCAGGCGCTGGGTATGGAGAAGGGAGAAGCGATTGAGCACCGCATGGTGACCAACGCTATCGAGAAAGCGCAGCGCAAGGTCGAGGGTCGCAACTTCGATATCCGTAAGCAGTTACTCGAGTATGACGATGTGGCCAACGACCAGCGCCAGATCGTGTATCAGCAGCGCAACGACTTGCTGACCGAGGCTGACATCTCCGAGACGATATCAGCGATTCGTGAAGACGTGGTAAATGAAGCGATCGACGGTTTTATCCCCCCGATGAGCGTGGAAGAACAGTGGGATGTGCCGGGTCTGGAGAAGCAACTGGACGCTGAGTTCGCCGTGAACTTGCCCTTGCAGGATTGGCTGGAGGCCGACAATGGCCTGCACGAGGAGGCCCTGCGAGAGAAAATCTGCGCTGAAGTACAGTCTGCCTACGACGCTAAGGCCGAGCAGGTGGGGCCAGATATGCGCAAGATCGAAAAGCAGATCATGCTGCAGGTGCTGGATACGCTGTGGAAGGAGCATCTGGCGACCATGGACCACTTGCGTCAGGGTATTCACCTTCGCGCCTACGCCCAGAAGAATCCCAAGCAGGAGTACAAGCGAGAGTCCTTTGCCCTGTTTGAGGAACTGTTGAGCAGCCTGAAGTACGAGGTGGTCAAGTTTCTCAGTCATGTCCAGGTGCAGCGCCAGGACGAGGCGGCCCTGATCGAGCAACGTCGCCGCGAAGAAGCCGAGCGTGAAAAGCTCGCGTTTGAGCACGCTGTGGCGTCGGGAATGGCTGCCGGTCCCGAAGCGGAGGAGGGCGCTGAGCAAGTCCCGGAAACTCCGCAGACCTTTACTCGGCCCCAGCCAAAAGTCGGACGCAATGAGCCCTGCCCCTGCGGCAGCGGGAAAAAGTACAAGCAATGTCACGGCCAGTTGTGACGCGACCGGCGCTCATATGGCGGTAGGTCCGGGAGCATTGCCGGAGCTGTTACCAGTTGCCGGGATTCGTCTGGCGACCGTGTCGGCTGGCATCAAGACGCCGGGACGTAAAGACCTGGTGCTCATTGAAGGCATTGAAGGTACGCGCTGTGCGGCGGTATTTACCCGCAATGCATTTTGCGCAGCCCCGGTGACAGTGGCCCGGGACCATTTATCAGCCTGCGATAACGCGCCACGGTATCTGCTGGTGAATACCGGCAACGCCAATGCTGGCACCGGCTCGGCCGGAATTGCCGACGCGATTACCTGTGCCGAGGCGGTTGCCGAGAGCGGGTCCTGCCCGGTCGAGAAAGTGCTGCCATTTTCTACCGGCGTGATTGGCGAGCCCCTGCCCGTGGATTGCATAGTGGCAGCACTGCCACTGGCGCAGGCGTCTTTGAAAGAAGACGGTTGGGCTGAGGCGGCCGAGGGAATTCTGACCACAGATACGCGCCCCAAGGGCTGCTCGGCCTCATTCAGCTGCGATGGTGAAGACTTTGTGGTAACGGGTATCGCCAAGGGTGCGGGCATGATTCGCCCCGATATGGCGACAATGTTGGCTTACCTCGCAACTGACGCCCAGGTATCCGATGCGCTGTTACAGCAGCTGCTGAGCGAGGTCGTGGACCTGTCTTTCAATCGCATAACCGTGGATGGCGACACTTCAACTAACGATGCCTGTGTCCTGTTGGCCACCGGTCAGGCGGGTAACGCAGAACTGGTATCAACGGACGAGCCCCTCTATCACCATTTGCGGGATGCGCTCGAAAAAGTCTGTATCGACCTGGCACAGGGTTTGGTGCGCGATGGTGAGGGGGCCAGTAAGTTTGTGTCTGTTGAAGTAGCGGGAGGTCACGACGAACAGGAATGCCTGGATGTTGCCTTCACAGTCGCGCACTCCCCGTTGGTGAAGACCGCACTGTTTGCCAGCGATCCAAACTGGGGAAGGCTGCTGGCGGCGATCGGTCGGGCCGGATTGCAGGGTCTCGACGTCACCCAGGTCAGTGTTTTCCTGAACGGGGTGTTGATTGCGGAGGGCGGTTGCCGGGCAGCCAGTTACACCGAAGAACAGGGTGTTGCGGCCATGGCACCGGAAGACATTGTCGTACGAATTGAACTGCAGCGGGGTGAGGCCAGTGCCACTGTCTGGACCACCGACTTTAGTTATGACTACGTGCGTATTAACGCCGAGTACCGTACCTGAATGTGCGAGGTCCATGTTGCCGTTGGTGTCATCCTCGACAAATCAAACCGCGTGCTGATCTCCCTGCGTCACGATGATGCTCACCAGGGCGGATTATGGGAGTTTCCGGGTGGCAAGGTCGAAGCCGGGGAAAGCGTTGCCCAGGCATTGGGGCGAGAGTTACGCGAAGAGTTGGGTATTACCGTAGCTGAGATTTCACCGCTGCTGGAAGTTCGCCACGATTACGGCGACAAGGCGGTGTTTCTAGACGTCTACACCGTACGCGACTTTG
>CAZPVJ010000052.1:0-2540 GCA_964590005.1 uncultured Alteromonadaceae bacterium
ATCGAGGTAATTTATGGCTTCACGCGGCGTCAACAAGGTCATTCTGATCGGTAATCTGGGCAATGACCCTGAAACTCGCTTCTTCCCCGACGGTGGCGCTGTGACCAATGCCAGCATTGCTACCTCGGAAACCTGGCGTGATAAGCAGACCGGGGAGCAAAAAGAGCGCACCGAGTGGCACCGCGTGGTTTTCCGCGACAGGGGCAATTATCGTCTGGGCCAAATTGCAGGTGAATACCTCAAGAAAGGCTCCAAAGTCTTTGTTGAGGGCGCCCTGCAGACCCGCAAATGGACTGACCAGTCCGGCCAGGATCGCTACACCACGGAAGTTGTGGTCAACGAAATGCAAATGCTCGACAGTCGTGGCTCAGGTCAGGGTGACGGAGACTTTGGCGGTGGCGGCGGTGGTTTCAACCAACAATCAGCGCCGGCCCAGCCGCAACAGGGTGGCGCTGCCCCGGCGCAAAAAGCCCCCCAGGCGGCACCAGCCCAGGACTTTAACGACTTCGACGACGATATACCGTTCTAGAAAACACAGGATGCTAGCACTGAGGCCGCCATTGAGCGGCCTCACTGGTTCTGGCTCCCAACGACGTAGTCTATGCTATTAATAACAGTATCCGCCCTCTAAAAGCCCGGAGTACCCATCAATGCTGAAATTCTTAACTCGCCTTTTGTGCCTGTCACTGTTACCGGTGGCGGCCATGGCCCAGGACAAACCCAACATCCTCATCATCTGGGGTGACGATATCGGTCCCTATAACATAAGCGCCTACAATATGGGGCGGATGGGCTACCAGACACCCAATATCGACAAGATCGCCGCCGATGGAATCATTTTTACAGATTCCTATGGCGACCAGAGCTGCACTGCCGGGCGAGCCGGCTTCATCACCGGACAGCATCCCCTGCGTACCGGACTAACCAAAGTGGGATTGCCAGGCGCTAAAGAGGGTTTGCAGTCTGAGGATCCTACGATAGCCGAACTGCTGAAACCTCTGGGTTACATGACGGGCCAATTCGGAAAAAATCACCTGGGAGACCGGGACGAACACATGCCCACCAATCATGGGTTTGATGAGTTTTTCGGGAATCTGTATCACCTGAATGCAGAGGAAGAACCTGAACACCCCAATTACCCTAAAGATCCGGAGTTCCGCAAACAGTGGGGGCCTCGGGGTGTTATCCATAGCTATGCCGACGGCCGAATCGAAGATACCGGGCCACTGACCAAGAAGCGCATGGAGACTGCCGACGAGGAATTCCTGGCAGAAGCGCTCAAGTTTATCGACAAGTCCCATAAAGCGGGTAAACCCTTCTTCGTCTGGTTCAATTCCACCCGCATGCACGTGTGGACGCGGCTCAAGCCTGAGAGCCAGGGAGTCACTGGGCAGGGTTTGTATGCTGATGGAATGGTCGAACACGATGGCCATGTTGGCCAGTTGCTGGCCAAGTTGGACGAGTTGGGCGTTGCCGACAATACCATCGTAATGTACTCCACCGACAATGGCGCTGAGCTCGCGCTCTGGCCAGACGGCGGCTATACCCCCTATCGCGGAGAGAAGAACTCTAACTGGGAGGGTGGCTACAGGGTGCCGATGATGGTGCGCTGGCCCGCCAAAATAGAAGGGGGCCAGATATCCAATGAGATTATCGCGATGATGGATTGGATGCCCACCTTACTGGCGGCGGCCGGTGACGACAATGTGGTCGAGGAGTTAAAGAAGGGTAAACGAGTCGGGGGCGAGCGTTACAAGGTCCACCTGGATGGCTACGACTTTCTGCCGTACTTTTTGGGTGAAGTTGACGAGGGTCCACGTAAGGAGTTTGTCTACACTTCGGACACCGGCGACATTGTGGGTTACCGCCGGGGCGATTGGAAGCTTGTATTCAGGGAGCAGCGTGCCCACGGGCTGGAAGTCTGGCAGGACCCATACGTTACCCTGCGCATGCCGAAGATATTCAACCTGAGGATGGACCCTTTTGAACGTATGGATCACGAGGGCGCTGGCTACTCCCAGTGGTTGGGCGAACACATGTTCCTGTTCGCGCCAGTCATGGCTGAAGTGGCTAAATTCAAGGCTACGTTTGAAGAGTTTCCACAGCGCCAGAAGCCTGGAAGTTTCGTTCCCTGATGCATTTGCGGGTGGCCCTAGGGACTGCCCGCACTCGCCCAAAGCGGCGGGCTGAGCCAGCCTAAAAATTCGGTACCGATCGCGCCGTACTCAGGGCAAGTGTGGTACCTTGCTGTTTTATTCTAACGATTGCAGACCGTAACGCGTGCGCGTACTCATTCTCGGATCAGACAGCCCGTTGGGTCGGGCACTTACGGAATTCCTTGAGGAACTGGGCCGTCATGACCTGGTGTGCCTGACCCGATCCGCTTCTCGCTGGAAGAGCGAGCGGCAGGCGAAGAAAGCCGTGCGTCGCGCTCAGGCCGATGCCGTGGTGGATATCCGCGTGGAAGCGGTGGCCGATGGAGGCCAGGAGATTGTCGATCTTGATCTGAAACGCTGCCAATGGGTTGCCAAATCATGCCA
>CAZPVJ010000053.1:0-21265 GCA_964590005.1 uncultured Alteromonadaceae bacterium
TTTGCGATTGCCCGGCAATTGCCGGGACGTTGATGGCATCGGCGCCCAATCCACTGTCACCGTGGCAGGACCGACAAGCAAAATATGCAGCATTGGAATTGCCGGCGGCTAGTACAGTCAGCGGAGCCAGAAGCGCGAGTACTAATATGGCTATTACTTTAGTCATCCTGGATGACGTCTACAGGGGGTTTGGATCGTTTGTCCCAGTGCAACTGGAACACGTCGGGGCGGGCATAATGGCCGGTGCCGTCGAAAAACCATTTATTAACCGCAATATCTGCCAGATCAATCTCAGCGGTAATTATTGTCTCTTTCTCATAAACCGGCTTAACGATGTATTGCCCGCCCGGCGCAATAATGGCGCTGCCGCCCTGACCGTGCCAGTGGCCAGCGGAATCATCACTCATTGGCATATGATCAGGGACACGATCAGGCGACATGACCTCCCGCGCCACAATAACGAAACAGGCATTTTCGTGGGCAAGATGGCGTGTAGACGCATCGATAATATCGTTAAGAAAGGCGTGGCCTGGCCACGCGGCGGCATGCACTTCCATATTCATGCTGCTCAGCGCGATACGAGCCGGCGCCATTTGGTGTTCAAAGCAGTTCAAGCCACCCAGTTTCCCTACTGGCGTCTCGTAGACATCGAGATCAGAGCCGTCTCCTCGACCCCAGACCAGTCTTTCGGCCTGTGTAGGTATAAGCTTTCGTTGCTTGCCCAGCATTCTGCCATCGGCGCCGATATACAGAAGCGTGCAATAAAGCGTGCCACCTTGCTTCTCATGCAGCCCTAGCACCACGGTACACTGGTGCGCCTGCGCCGCCTCATAAACCGGTTCCAGTGCGGTGTCATCCACTGTGATTCCGGTCTCGAAACTCAGCTGCCGAAAAGCCTGGTACTCGGGATTTGTCGGTGCCAGCCCCGACCAGTACGGATAGCCCTGTAACCAGCACTCGGGAAACACCACCAATCGTGCACCCTGACCCGCAGCCTCAGCAATCGCCGCCGCGGCCTTCTCGCCACCAGCGACAGGATTTAACACTTCCGGCGCCCATTGGACTGCGGCTACTATGGACTTCGTCATGACTCTCTCCACAATACTCAAAGGAGCTTCCCGTTATTCAGTCAGGCATGGTAGTACAGCCTGCCCGGCGCCGATTATGAAGTCTTGAGTATCTCTTATTCGACCCGTCACTCAGCAGTTAGCTGGCAGAAATCTGCGATGCCGATATTAGCCCCGCAGGTAATTACACCGACTGTCTTGCCGGCCAATCGCTCTTTGAGCGGCCCGCACAAGGCGGCCGCAGTTGCAGCGCCTGCCGGTTCCACGGCCAATTTCAAGTCGTAGAACAGGGTACGCATCGCCTGCTGGAGCTGGTCATCGGTAACCAGGACGATATCCTCAAGCAACTCGCGACAAATGGCATAGGTATAGGGCAAGGCAAGGGGGGGAGCCAGGCTATCGGCGATCGTAGTGACATCCTCTTTTCTGATGGGCCCCCCATTGGCAAAACTGAGCGACATGGTATTGGCACCCTCGGGTTCAACACCGTAAATCGCCACCTTGGGCCACACCTGCTTTAATGCCGCCGAGAAGCCGGCGCAGAGGCCACCTCCGCCGATAGGCAGGATCATAGCGTCAAGCTCCGGCACCTGTTGGGTAAACTCCAGGCCAGCTGTTGCTGTTCCCTGAACTGTCATTGGCCCCTCGAAAGGATGGACAAAAGTTCGACCTTCTTCCTTCTGGGCTCTCTCGGCAAGCTCAAACATCTCACTCTGTGTTTCGCAAAACGTGATATCCGGTTTATAGGCCATGGCGCGCTCTACACGTAGCCGCTTGGCGGTTTTGGGCATGAATATTTTTGCGTTGGTGCCCAGTTCATGGGCACAGTAGGCTGCTGCAATGGCATGGTTACCGGCGCTAACCGCCGTTATTCCACGTTTCAGTTGCTCCCGCGTCAATTGCAGCATGACATTCATTGCACCACGTGCCTTGAACGTGCCGGTGCGCTGAAACAACTCCAGCTTCACGAACACCGTAGTATCAATACCCAGCGATTTGGATAACTCGGTTCCCTGCCACTGAAGGCTGGGGGTGGTAATTACCCGTTCCCCCAGTCTTTCCCGGGTCATCTTGATCGCATCCAGGGTCAGCTCGTTACGCATGATCGTAGCCTGCGTTAGTGTTGTGGTGAGTCATCTCGGTTCGCCAGCCCCCTGAAAGCCTGCCTGATTATCTGTAAGGAGCGCGACCAGAAGGCACAGCGCCATTCCCAGGATTGTGGATGATGGTACTCCAGTAATTTTTCCTTTGTAGCGCATAACTGTTCGTTACTCACATTGTCCGGATACTGTATCTGCAGGTGCTCCTGGATCAGTAGCGCCAGGGTTTCATTGGGAGGATAAGTCCCAAATTCCATCGTAATGGCACTGAGTTGTGACACGGGAAAACAGCTTCGGTAGCACTCTATTGTATGCCCGGGCACTACGCGATAGCCCTCCTCGCCAGGCGCGCGATCCGCTGAAGGATTAAAGACCCAGGGGCCAAACCAGTCCCGGACTCGCTGAAGCTCTTCGTCATGATGCATGGTGATAACCTGACCGTATCCCCATGGCCCCAGCCCGGTGTGAAACTCGATAACACAGACCTGTGTGACAGCGTCCGCGTGATTTGTCAGAATGTTCCTTAAGGTCGTGTTTGACCAGGTAGGTCCATTGCCGCCAAAGCTAAAACCATGCGGGTATTGGTACTGCCCGGCCATAAATAGATCAACCACATACTCGAGCCCGTGCTCGCCGACCATGTTGCCGAGATAGGAGCCCACTTTTTCACCATTGGCACCTAGAGTATCCCCGAGAACCAGCTCTGAATTAATATCGCCATAAGCAGGATTGCCTGGAAGTGGTTGCGAAAAGTCGACGAAATTTCGGCAAATATCGACGTTGTCTTCATTGTAGCGCCGCAGGTGGGCAACACCCCAGGGGTTAATCAGGTGTATCATCAGTACAGCGGTATCATCTGGCAGATATTCGTAGCGCCGCTGTGCAATCCAGCCTACCTGGGTAGCCGAACCGGAAAAGCCCTCGACCCCATGCACGCCTGAAATCATGACCAGTAGTTTTGAGGCATTGTCCGGCCCGAAGCGTGCGACATCAGTATAAATGTCACTCCCGTCTTTATTGGTTAAAGGGTGGAGATAGCTTACGACTTTGGCGCCAGCCGCCGCGCACACGGTCAGGAAGTTTTGTCGAGCTTCCTCGTAGCTATCAGACTGCCATGCAGCTGCTGGTTCATCGTTATCCATAGTGAATTCATGCATCAGACGGACTATCAGGCATCAAGTTGAGGATAGGTTGTTACGAGGATTATAGGATACCCGCATGGTCCCGACACTAGGAGGTTTCAATTCCCCGAGCATTGAGTTGCTCCCGTATTTCGCCATGACGTTTCTCATCTATTGGATAATTGAATAATAGAAAGATCGCTGGCGCGGCAATAATCGCCGGTAGTATTACAGCGACGAATTTGATCCCGCCGAATGTGCTTTCGGGGCCAATATTCTGGGGATCGAAACCCAGCAATGCAGCGATGGGCAATGCCACACCGACACCGACCGCTGCTGCCAGTTTCTGGACAAAGAAGTACAGGGACATATACAGCGCGGTATCGTCGCCAGCACCTTCCAGAATGCCATGCTCGATAGAATCAGCTACCAGTGCTGGGGGCATAACCCAGATAGCCGAGGTAACCATTCCTTTCAATGCATAAACGATGACAACCTGATAGAGATTGTTCGGCTCCACGACGAGAAAAAGCCACAAAACCGGGAAGAAACCCAAACCAACAAACAGCAGTGCGCGGTGTTTACCTATGCGCGCGCCGATCTTCATAACTATTGGCATCATTGCGAGCGCCATAACGTATTGCACCACCATGAACCAAAGAAACAGGGAAGGCGAAAAGCCCAGTGCATCCTTGATTAGGAAGAGCGACGAAGAGTTATAAATGTGTCCGCCCACCCAGATAAACAGGCTGGCGAGCATCAATCTAAGAAAAGGCCTATTGACTCTCAGTGCATACAAAGCCTTGGGTAGGCTCAGTCTGGGCGTATCAATATAAACACCCTTAGGCGCGAACAGAAGTGCGGGAATTATGCATATTGGCAATAAAAAGAGCACGACATAGGTAAATATCTCGACAATATCGCCAACCGTTGGATCTGAGTTGCGCAGAAAGAAAAGTGGAATAGAGGCGACCAAAAGAATACCTATCATGGTGCCGGTTTCCCGATAGCCGTTGATACGGATCCTCTCCTGATAATCGCGTGAGAGCTCTGCTCCCCATGACAGATAGGGTATCTGTACCAGGGTTATGGCGATGTAAAATATCAGGGCGCTTATCGCCAGATAGGTAATGGTGACGCCCTGGGGCGGTTGCAGGAAGTAATACAAGGCAAGCATCAATAATGGCGTGCCTAGCGCTATCCATGGTTTGCGCTTACCGAAACGCGAACGCGTTCTATCTGATAGGTTACCTACTACCGGGTCTATGATCGCATCCCATAGTCGGGCAACGAAGAAGATACCCCCAATCGCCGCCAGCTCCAATCCCATTTCAGATGCGTAGAATGGTGCCAGGTAAACTACCAGCATCATCATTAGCATTGAGGTCGGAGCCGATGGCAGGGAGTACGCTATAAGGGGAAATGGCCCAAGACGTTTTTCGCTCACTAGTACATCTCCAAAAAAAAACCGATCATGTGCCAGCCATGATCGGTCTTCATAAGGTTCGAATTTAGAACCGGTAAGTGCCTGTTACCCCAACTACTCGGGGTGTTCCCACGTGAGACCACGTGGTGCTGTGAGGGAAGAAAATTGCACCGTCGAAGGGGATCTGGAACCTACTTTGTACAGTGCGCTCATCCGTACAGTTCCTGCACCAGGCCGACACTTCCCATAGCTCGTTACTTGACCTCATCCCCGCCCGGAAGTTGTAGAGCTCGTAGCCATCTTCTTCTAAGTCCAGCGCGGGATCTGGATTTGCCAGATAGTCAGTTCTGGCAAATATGTTACCGGAAACGAATCCATCAAGCCTTTCGGTAATTCCGAAGTCGTAAACGAAGCCCAGATTTCCGGTCCAGTCAGATACATAGGGCAGATCGTCACCACCAATGGGGATGGGTGTAGTGAGCGCCCCTACGTCATCGTCATAGGTGGCATCTACCCACTGGAGAGCACCGGTCAGTCTCAGGTTATCGGTAACTGCCCACTCGCCATCGACTTCCACACCGAGTGATTCGGCGCCCTCGACATTAGTTACGGCAAAGTTACCCTCCGGGTTCAGGAATTGAACCTGCAGGTCATCGAACTCGGTGAGCCATATTGCGGCATTGAGACGCAGGCTGCCATCAAGCAGGGTTGATTTGATGCCTGCTTCCAGGCTTTCCGCAGTTTCATCTTCGAAAGTCGGATCTACCGGTGCAAATGGGCCAATAGGACCCGTTGGGGTGAAGCCCAGCAAGGGACCTGCAGCGTCACGGGTCAGGCTGATACCGCCAGACTTGAAACCGGTACTGTAACTTGCATAGCCCATGACATCGTTGCTGAAGTCATACGCCACACTAAGTGTGCCGGTAGTAGCGTCGTCACTGGTGCTGGCATCATAGTCGTGTACCACGGGTAGCGGAAACACTGCTGGTATCTCAAAGGGAGGGAATGGCACTGGTGCCAAGGGGTGGTCGTTGACTAACGTGGCGTCCTTGTCGTCCTCGGTATAGCGTAGCCCGGCAGTGATCGTCAGTCTGTCGGTGAGGCTAAAGATGCCATGCGCAAAGACCGCAATTGTCTCTCCATTTTGTTCGAAGTCTGCAGAGTAGGCCCTCTGGTTACTGGAGATTACACCCTGTTGTCCCCATATGAACTCATTCAACACTTCGATATCTTCTTCCGCGTAATACGCACCTATCGTCCAATCCAGACCTTGGAGAAAGTTCTCAGCGGTCCCGGCGAGACGTAACTCCTGGGAAAATAGTGCGACTTTAGGAAGGTCCTGATTTGAAAGCAGAACATCGACGCCGGTAAAATCGTTGTCCTTGAAGCCTTCGTCGTCGTAGTCACGCCAAGCGGTTATAGACGTCAGCGTTGTGCCACCAAATGTCCAATTGATTTCTGCCGATACACCGACGTCCTCAGCACTCAAGGTGGGGTCTGCGTTCAGTGCCACTTCCAGGTCATCAATATCTGCCGGGTCTATGATGGTCGAACCGATAGATGCTGCGATCGGGCCATTAACGGACCCCGTGCGAGGATCATTTTCATAGCGTAAGGGAGTGCAGCAGGTCTCATCCATTTCGGCATAATCGGCGATGATTCTCACGCTCAGATCTTCGGTGGGCTCGAACAGCAATTGGCCACGGACAAACCAGCGATCCTTATCATGTATCTCGTTACCCGAAGCTTCGTTATCTAACCAGCCGTCTCCGTTAGCAATGGAGCCGGTAAGGCGCAGTGCCGCCTTGTCTCCCAGAGGCAAATTGACATAACCGTTGGCTCTAACAGTGTCGTATTCCTCGTAGCTCAGTTGAATCTCACCACTCGTTTCTGTGAGGTCGGGCTTCTTTGTATAGAAGCTCACTACACCGCCGGTGGAGTTCTTACCAAAAAGCGTCCCTTGAGGACCCTTGAGCACCTCGATTCGCTCTATATCCACCAGGTCAGAGCCAGTAATTATTCCTGAGCGACTTCTGTAGACTCCATCGATAAAAGTGGCAACTGTGGGCTCGAAACCCATGTTAAACACCGAAGTGCCAAGCCCACGAATGGCGAATGAGGTACCTTGAGATGGTGGATCTACAGCGCGAATCTCCAGTGCCGGCACCACCGATCGTAAGTCAAACACATCGACTACCACGCTTTGCTCCAATTGTGCGCCGGAGACTGCGGTAATTGATATCGGGATGTCTTGAACCGATTGAACACGCTTCTGGGCAGTCACGATGACCTCCTCCAGTACGGCTGCAGATGAGACAGACGCCGCCATCCCGACGGAAACGCTAAGTACTGCCTGGGCGAGTAGTGTGGGTTTCATGATTCCTCCAGATGAAATCTTTTCGTTATTCGGTAATGTTGTAGCTAGAGATCCGTGTAAGCTCAGAATGTAATCCAGTTTACTGCCACATGGTTATTCGATAGAGACTAAGTATTATTCGATTGCCCTAGTGGTAATTTTCCACCAATTTGTCCTACTGATTGCTGTTACCCATATCCAGTATCACTTTCCAGCTGCCATCGTCCTGGCGCGCCCAGAGCAGCAGGAATTTACCCTGCTCACGGCCAAAGGGTTCAGAGCCATCGTCGCGCGTTACAAAGAGCGTCGTAAAGCTGCCAGCGGTATAGACCCAGTCTGGCGAGTGTCGAACGTCAGTGACCTCTACCTCATACTCCTGTAATTCAAAATGGGTATGCACAGCCCTGCCAAAAGCCTCTATGGCCGCAACGCCGCGATCCATGGGTCGCCTGTTGTGCATCGCGATTGCCTGTTTATCGAACGCCTTTATCCAGCCTTCGACATCCCCCGATCGGAATGGCTCGACATAGGATTTTGCCACCAGCTTGCGGAAGAAATCGTCTTTGCTCTCGTCAGGTGACGGATACACCTGCACGCTCGCTGTGAGCAGTAGGATGAGAGACAGGATTCTGGTCATATCGAAGGTCTCATTACGCAGTCAGCGCCTGGATCGGTCATACTAAGGCTATAGTGGCCGTGGGTGCGGTACTTATGAGAGCCGAAAATAATGTTATTCAACATATTCACAAAAGTTCGATGCAGCTGCACCTTGGTTGCATAAGCCAAAGCCGGTGTTGAATAAGCACGTAATGCCGCGTTTGATTGACAATAGGATTCTGGGTGCGGTGTTGAATTTTCAAAAGTGGTGGTGATAGACCAAGTGAACGATGCAGGATCGGTGTGGACTCGACGCGGCTTTACCAGCGCCTTAGGGTTACTGGCGGCGGGCTCTGGCTTACGGCTGGCCATCGCGAGCTGTGACGAAATAGCGCCTTGGCGCCAAAATTTTGCCGGCCGCAGTGTCGCGCAGGGCGAGGCGGATTATGAGTCCTGGCGCAATGCGATGCCGTGGCAGATGAATGCCGCATCCAGGTATCCACACCTGATTGCCAGGCCTGCCTCTGTCGAAGGCGTAGTGGCAGCGGTTAACGCCAGCCGCCGCAACGGTATGCAAGTAGCCATAAAGTCCGGAGGTCACAATGTCAGCGGCGCGTATCTGCGTGACGGCGGGCTTTTGTTGGATCTTGGAGAGTTGCAGGCATGTGAGGTTGATCCGGCTGCCGCTACAGCCTGGGTTCAGCCGGCCCTGTGGAGCCACGGTTTTTTGCAGGCACTGGCGCCTCACGGTCTCGCCTTTCCTGTGGCGCATTGCGCGACGGTGCCTATGGGCGGTTATCTGCTGGGCGGCGGTGTAGGGTACAACCACGACAACTGGGGCACCATGGCCTGCCATTCAATACTGGCAGCAGAAGTTGTGCTGGCCAGCGGCGAAACCGTAATTGTTTCGCCGGATAGCCATCCGGACCTGTTCTGGGCAGTACGCGGCGCCGGTACGGGTTTCTTCGGCGTGGTCACGCGTTATAAACTTCAGCTCTATAAAGCACCCGCGGCCGTACTGGAGAGCAGTTATATTTTTCCACTGTCGCAGCTGTCTGCGGCCACCCAAATGTTGCAGGATTGGGCTGCATCCGGTCCGGCGGACGTCGAGCTTATGATGTTGCTGGCCCATAACCCGATGGCTCCGGCCGATGCTTCGCCCACTGACCGCAAGATGTGCATTGTGCGCGCAGTTGCATACGGCACGAGTATCCAGGCCGCCCGGAACTCGTTGGTGACACTGGCTGACCACGCGCTCGCAAGTACCGCGGTAATGAAAAACGAGTTGCAGGCTACGAGCCTCAACCAGATGCAGTTAGAGAGCGTTAATGCCAACATGGGGCTGGGTTTTGGCCGCTATGCGGTTGATACGATCTGGACTGATCGTTTGCCGGAGGTCATGGCTGCAATCAGTGACCACTTCAGCAATAGTAACTCAGCCAAAACCCATTATGTCGTGTCACCCAAGATGAATCGCCAGCTACCTTCCAATGCTGCATTCAGCGTAATCGGTGACACCTTTGTCGGTGCTTATGCCATGTGGGACGAGGCTGAAGATGATTCGGCAAGCGCGGAATGGCTTTCTGGCGCCAGCGCGCTTATGCGGCCACTGGCAACAGGGCAATACATCAATGAGATCGACGCCTTTCGGGATCCGGCAGCGGTGCGCCGCTGTTTTGGCGCATCAGCGTGGTCGAGACTGCGACAGCTGAAAAAACGCTATGACGTCGCCAATCTATTCTGCGATTACCCCGGCTGGTCTCGCGCTGAGCGATAAGTGGGCTGGCTCGCCGACCTTACAGTTAACCCATATGCATCTCGACGGATTGCTGTCGCATATAGCTTTTCAGTCCATTCGGCCCACCCTCGACACCGTAGCCAGACTGACCGCAAGGCTCAGCCGAATGGGCGAATCCCGCGCCTTCTACCTGTGCCAGTGACGATACGATACGTATTTTTCCCGCCTCAATGCGGCTGGCTACCCGGTTCGCGCGGGGAATATCACGCGTCCAAATGGTCGCCGCCAGCCCATAGGGGGTGTCGTTGGTGAGCGCTAGTGCTTCGGCCTCATCCTCGAAGGGCATTACGCACAAGACCGGGCCGAAGATTTCCTCCCGGGCAATGCTTGCCGCTGGGGGCACGTCGGCGAAAATCGTTGGGCCTACATAACATCCCGTGTCGAAACCAGCTGGATTGCGGCCATCCAGCAGCAGTCTGGCGCCATCATCGATGCCACTTTGAATATATTTCTCCACGATATCTTTCTGTCGCGCACTGGCCAGCGGGCCAAATGAAGTTGCGCTGTCCAGAGGATCACCCGGGCGGATGCTTTCAGCCACTGCCAATACGGCAGCCAGTATGTCGTCATAAAGATTTCGGTGTACCAGCAGGCGGGTACGGGCGACACAGACTTGCCCCTGGTTCCAGAGGGCTCCACGTACGATTTGCGCTGCCACCTGTTCCAGATCCAGCTCGGCAACATCTTCGAACAGTATTTCCGGCGATTTGCCACCACATTCCAGCAAAACCGGTTTCAAGGTCGAGCTCCCAAGGGTCTGCAAAATAGCCTTGCCGGTCGCAGTTGATCCGGTAAAGGTGAGCATATCCACCTCTGGATGTGCCGCCAGCATGGCGCCTGTCTCGCGACCACCGGGCAGAACATTGATGACGCCCGCTGGCAGGCCGGCCTCGCTGGCGATGTGTGCCAGCAACAGACTGGATCTGGGCGACAATTCAGAGGGCTTTATAACCACTGTATTACCCGCGGCTAGCGCCGGCCCGAGTTTCAGGCAGGCATTAATCAGCGGAAAATTCCATGGTGTGATTGCGCCAACCACCCCCCTGGGTTTCAACAGTTGCAGCTCCATCGCACCCGGTCCGGTGGGCGCAACATTGCCTGCATACACCTTATCAATAGCTTCGCCGTAATAGCGGATGAAACCGGCCGCGGGAAACCCCTCTCCAGCGGCGGCTGAAATAGGTTTGCCCATGTCCAGGCTGTCACACAGTGCCAGGGTCTGGCTATTGGCCAGGATGGCGTCGGAGAGCGCCAGCAAATGCCGCTTGCGTTGCGTCGGGCCACAGTCGCGCCAGCACTGCTCCCAGGCAGTTCGTGCCGCGGTCACAGCGGCGTCAACATCTGCGGCGTCGCTCTCGCGGTAGCTGAAGCCCGCGCTGCCATCAACAGGATTGGTTGTTACCGCGAGTGCTTTCCCGGAAGCCGGGAGGTACTGCCCCCCTATGAATGGTGTTCCGGTAACATGGAGATCGGTGGCCAGCTTGCGCCAGTCAGGCTGTGTTGCAGAAGTCATAGTTGGTCCTCGCTGGCAGCGATGAGGCTTGCGGCCTTCTCTCCCACCATTATGCAGGTGGCGTTGATGTTTCCCGCGGGCAATGTAGGGAATATCGAAGCATCGGCCACCCATAAGCCTCTGGCCCCGCGGACCTTCAACTCGCTGTCCACGACCGCCATGTCATCATTGCCCATCTTGCAAGTGCCGCAGGCGTGATACATCAGCCCCGAACCCTGCCTGATATAGCTGTCCAACGCCTCATCATCTGCTACCTGCGCGCCCGGCAGACGTTCATCCACAACATACGCAGCCATTGCCGGGGAGGCGAAGATTCGGCGGGTGAGCTGCATGGCTTCGCGTAACTGATCGACGTCATCGGGATTGGCCAGGAGGTGATGTTCAATGACCGGTGGGTCGTCGGGGTTAGCCGAACGAAGGCGTATCTTTCCTTGGCTCTGGGTACGGCACAACCCAATGCCCACACCCACCGCTGGCTTGCGGTAAGGCTTTGGACCATCTTCTGTCAGATCGTAAGACAGTGGCGCAAAGATTATCTGGGCGTTTGGTGCGGCTAGACCCTCGCGCGTGTACGCCATGGCTTGGGCGTGGCCGATGCAGGTCGCCAGAGCGCCGCGTCCACGAAATAGATAGTCCAGCCCATGCAGAAAGGAGCGCAAGGGGTTATTAAGGTCGCTGGTAAGCGTCGTCGCATTGCGGACATGGAAGCTCATGCGCACCACCGGGTGTTCCTGCAGGTTCTGGCCTACGCCGGGCAGGTCCAGTGCTGGGGTAATACCATGTTCCTGCAAGTGTGCCGCTGGCCCGACTCCGGACAGCATCAGCAACTTTGGAGATGCCATCGCGCCGGCACTGACCACCACCCCACGCACCGCCGTGGCAACGGCGCTACTGCCATCAGCGGTATAGCGCACGCCCCTGGCCTGTCCATCCTCCAGTAGCACCTGTTCGACGACGGCGCCGAGTTTCACTTCGAGATTACTGCGCGCCATTGCCGGCGTCAGAAAAGCCCTAGCGGTGCTGTGCCGCCATCCCCGTTTCTGGCTGGCCTGGCAGATCCCCACACCCTCCTGTGTCTCCCCATTGAGATCGGGGTTATAGGGAATTCCCGCTTCCTCAGCGGCACGGATAAATGCATCGTTAAGCTTGTTGGTGATGGGCACCTTGCTAACGGATAAGGGACCTGAGAAGCCGCGGCTTCCGGAGTCTCCTACTTCGCTGCTTTCGACACTACGAAAGTAGGGTAAAACTTCCTCATAGGACCAGCCCTGATTGCCGAGCGCGGCCCAGTGGTCATAGTCGCTGCGGTGGCCTCGAACATACATCATGCCATTGATGGCACTACCACCACCGATGATCTTACCTGCCGGCCAGATATCCACACGATCTCCCCGGGATGAATCCGGCTCTGACATATACAACCAGTTCATATCTGGCCGCGGGAATGCATACATTTGCCCCGCTGGCACCCGGGTGTACAGGTGCTTGTCATCGCGGCCGGCATCTAGCAACAAAATGCGTCTGTTGGGGTCTTCAGACAATCGGCTGGCGAGCACGCAACCGGCAGAACCGCCGCCTATAATGATGTAGTCCCAGTCTTTCTCTACCGCCAAAGTCGTTTCTCCGATCCCCAATGGATTTCCAGTGTGACAATTTACCCCGGGCGCTGACCAGTGCTTATGCAAACAACCCTGGATAGTTTTGCAAAAGAAACAACCTGAGCCTGGAACCTCATTTCGAAAGGACTGGAAAACGCGGTAAACTCAGCGGGTGAAAGTGTCTAAATCCAAGAAACCCACTGCCGACAACTGGCACATAGACCCTGGTGCACTGGCTGCCTATTACGCGCTTAGCGGAATACAGCCACTATCGGACGAGGGGGCTATACGTGTGCAACCGACGTTCGGCGATGCTGAGGGTTTCCGTGAGATTATGGCCCTCGAGGAAGGTTTTCAGGTGGTGATCGGCGATATCACCTGCCATAAGGAAGCCTATTTATCGATGAAATCGGATGCCTCGCTGAAATTCCATTACCGCCTTGAGGGATTTAGCGGCCTGGAACTGGCCGATGCCGATGAGAACCAGATCACCAACTTCAGCATGGGAGTGCTGTTGCACCCGGAGGGCCTTGAAAAACAAGAACATTATCTCGCGGGTGAGCATGAAAGGTCGGTGACTCTGATCTGTGAAGCCAGCTTTCTGCAGGACTTATTTATAGGTGTAACTGAGAGCCTGCCACGACCACTTTGCGATTATATCGTCACCGGGGAGGCGACCGCATACCGCAATAGCTTACCCATGAGCACCGACATGGTAGCTGCAGCCAATATGATACTGGGCACCGATCTTCGCGGTTCTTTGCGACGCTATTACGTCGAGGGGCGGGCGCTCGAACTGCTGGTATTGAGCCTAAATTCACTTATTAATGCGGAAGCGAATATAGACAATCCAGAGCGGGGCCTGAGCCAGCGAGAAGTGGATCGAATGCACCGTACCCGGGAGTTCCTTGAGGCCAATTTTGTCAATCCGCCGACAATAGGTGAGCTGGCCCGTCATATCGGGTTGAACGAAGCCAAACTCATGCATGACTTCAAGCAGCTTTTTGGCCAGACAGTCTTTGATTTCAGCCAGAACCTGAGGATGGACGAGGCCAAGCGTTTGTTGGAAACCACCGATCGCAGTATTACGGAGATTGCTTTTGATGTCGGCTACGAGTATTCCAGCAACTTCACCACCGCATTCAAGCGCCGGTTTGGTATTACCCCCTCGCTGGCCCGGGACGCATTTCGTAAGTAATCCAGTACCCCCAAGCACAAACATCGCAAAAGTATTTATCCTTATCCAATAAGCAGTTGGTCCGTGCACGCTCTACTGTAGGCTGGCCAACACTATTGAAGCGGGTGTAACTGAGGTAGTCACAATGGATAAATTCAATGCAATCATTGCCGAGGAAGTTGATGGCAAGACGGTGGCATCTCTCAAGCAGATTACCCTTGCCGATCTCCCCGATGAACCTGTTTTGGTCGATGTTGAATACTCGACACTGAATTACAAGGACGGGCTGGCGGTATCCGGAAAGGGAAAGATCTGCAGGACATTGCCATTAATTTGCGGTATTGATCTGGCAGGAACGGTCTGCGAATCCAGCGACAGCTCATTTGTCAGCGGCGACAGGATCCTGGTGAACGGGTACGGCATGTCCGAGCTTTATAACGGTGGCTACAGCCAGCGCCAACGCATTAAGCCAGAATGGATTGTGCGTGTACCGGAAAGTTTAAGCCTCGAGGAAGTTATGGCGCTAGGTACTGCGGGCTATACATCAATGCTGTGTGTGCTGGCACTCCAGGACGGTGGTGTGAGCCCCGGTGATGGGCCAATACTGGTCACTGGTGCAGCTGGAGGTGTGGGTTCGGTTGCCGTCTCGCTGTTAGCAGGCCAGGGCTTCGAGGTTCATGCCAGTACTGGCAGGGTTGAGGCGGAAGGCGACTTTCTGCGTGGTCTTGGTGCCAGGGAACTGGTGCAGCGCTCCGAGTTATCACGGGCCAGTAAACCTTTGGAGAAGGAGACCTGGGCCGGGGTTGTCGATACTGTTGGCGACAAGACGCTGGCAACCGCGCTTGCTCAAACGCGTTATGAGGGAGTTGTTGCCGCATGCGGTCTGGCGGGTGGTATGGATTTACCAACCTCGGTGGCGCCTTTCATTCTTCGAGGTGTCACGCTGCGGGGAATTGATTCGGTGATGGCCAGTCAAGAACGTCGACAACGTGCCTGGAACGCGCTGGCGGAAACCCTGAATCGCGAGCATCTGAGCAACATTTACCAGGTTCTACCCATGACCCAGGTGCCAGAATTGGCACCGCGTATTGTCGACGGCGAGGTGCGAGGGCGCATCGTCATCGATGTGAATGCATAAGCTCTAACTGTCGGAGGACTGCCTGTGCAAAGCCAGGAGATCACCAGTGGAATAATCAGCGGTGAAAGGTACCTTAGCCATCAGGCCCTTGCGATCAATGCCCGGCGTGCTGCCAGTGCACTTCATTCCGTCGGTGTATGGCAGGGCGACGTCATCGCACTTCTACTGCGCAATGACTTTGCCTTCTTCGAAGCGACGCAGGGAGCAAGCCTGTTGGGCGCTACGACTGTGCCAATGAATTGGCACATGTCGGTGGATGAGGTTGCCTACGTTCTGGATGACTGTGACGCCAAGGTCCTGATTGCCCACTCCGACCTGCTCACAGAATCGGTATTGGCGCTTTGCGGTGGCCGCGAGGTGATCGCGGTAGAGACCCCTCCTGAGATTGCCAGTGCCTGCAAGGTCGCGGCCACGGCGTGCAGTGCCCCCCCGGCGGTTCCTGAGTGGTATCAGTGGCTCAGTGCCTTCGAGCCGTGGGATGAAGATCCCATGTCGATGTCGAATCCGATGTTCTATACCTCGGGTACCACCGGCATGCCGAAGGGCGTATTGCGCAAGCCTGTTGCGCCAGAGATTGCAGCTCGGGCAATGGCGCGCTCTGCCGCTGCATGGGGCCTTGGTGCAGTCGCAGTTAAATCAATAATTACTGGCCCCTTGTATCATTCTGCCCCTAATGCCTATGGCATGGGCGTAGTGCGAGCGGGTGGCTTACTGGTTCTACAGCCACGTTTTGATCCCATGGATATGCTGGCTCTTATTGAACGTCACCAGATTACCCATCTGCACATGGTGCCGACCATGTTTGTACGATTGTTGAAGTTGTCCGAGGCAGAAAAATCCCGCTTCAACATTAGCAGCCTAAAGCATGTCGCCCACGGAGCAGCACCGTGTCCACAAACAGTTAAACAACAGATGATTGATTGGTGGGGGCCCGTGATCTATGAGTATTACGCAATGACCGAGACGGGTATCGTGGCAATGTGTGACAGCATTGACTGGTTGGCACACCCCGGCACCGTGGGTCATGCTCCTGACGGCGTAGAGCTTAGAATTATCGATGAGCAAGGTAATATTTGTGAGGCAATGACCGCCGGGCAGATATGTGTTAGTTCAGAGACTACCCCTTACGTCGCTTATCATCGTGCTGAAAAGAAGACCGAGGAGCTGCACCTTGGAAATTTTATCGCTACCGGTGACGTTGGTTATCTGGACGAGGACGGGTTCCTTTATATCTCGGATCGTATCTCTGACATGGTGATATCGGGGGGGGTCAATATTTATCCTGCAGAGATAGAAAAAGTGCTTGTCTCAATGCCGTCTGTCAGAGATTGTGCAGTGTTTGGTGTTCCAGATAGTGAGTTCGGCGAGCGTCTGGTCTCGGTAGTCGAGACCTCGCAGCCATTGGCTGATGGTCTGGTCAGCGATTTTTTGAAGGAGCGCATATCCAGCTACAAGGTCCCACGTGAAATTCGCTTCACGACCCATTTGCCGCGTGAAGATAGTGGCAAAATTAAAAAACGTTTGTTGCGAGAGGCTTTTTTGGCCGGTGAGTTAAACTGAAATGACAGCGGGCAATATACCCCGGGTCGCCATAGTCGGTGCGGCAGCTACCCCCGTGGGTCGACTCGCGCCTCGCTACGGCGCGATGCCCGACAGACTGGAGCACGATATTCTCTCTGAGGTAGCCGCGGATGCGATGGCTGATGCCGGAGTTGGCCCAGCCGATATAGATGCCGCCATTTTTACCCAGAACCCTCCCACCACCCGACAGCTTGGTTTCGGTACCTTTATGACAGCTCAGCTGGGTCTAAAGTGTTGTGGACTGGTTTCTGAGGTAGGCCAGCTGGGCCTTACCGGCGGCCTGGCTTTTGATCAGGCGGCAGCTCAGGTGCAACTGGGGCAGGCCGATTATGCCCTGGCTCTGGGTGTGGTTCGGCAAAGCCTTGGTGATATGAATGTTGCGTTGGATTTCGGCATCAGGGCTGTAGGTGACGTCAATTTTCAGGCCCCATTCGCTATTCCGCCCATTGGTTGGTATGCGCTGGATTGCGCTCGCTATATGCACGAGCACGGTGCTACTCGTGCTGATATCGCCGCCGTAGCGGTAAAAAGCCGGCGCCATGCGCAATTGAACGAACTTGCCCAGTTTCGCAGGCCTCTCAGCATTGAGGAGGTGTTGGCACAAAGGCCGATCGTCGAGCCACTGGGCTTGTTGGAAGTGCCCGCGCGCGCTGATGGTGCGATCTGTCTTGTTGTCTGTAGTGAGGAGGCCGCTAAAGAGTCCGGCAGACCCTATGTGACCGTGTCGGGTCGCGGTTTCTATCACGAGGGTTATCACCAGATTGGGGATCACCCCCACAGCATGACAAGCTTTCCTTCAGCGCGGCAGGCGGTGAACAGTGCATTGGACGAGGCAGGAGTTGTGCTGACTGATGTGGATTTAGCCGAACTTTACGCTCCCTGTACCATTACCGAGGTGCTGGTAACAGAAGCCATTGGTCTGTTCGACGCCGGAGAGGGTTGCAAGGGCCTTTTGGCGGGAGAGACTAGCCTGGGTGGACGGATTCCGGTTAATACTTCCGGCGGATGTCTGTCACGGGGGCACCCCCCACAGCTAACCGGTCTTTATGGCTTGCTGGAGTTGCGTGAGCAGTTATTGGGCAGGGCGGGGGAGCGCCAGGTCGCCGGAGCCGGTATTGGCCTGCATACCTGCGAACTGGGGAACTACAACGCCACCCTTGCTCACGTTTTGGAGGCAGCCCAATGACCCTGCCCGTGGTGGAGCTGGGCCTTAACCGCCCGCTGGATATCGAGATAACAGAGGTCACCCAGCCGTTCTGGGAAAGCCTGAGCGAAGGTCTATTCAGGGTTGCGCAGTGCCCGGGCTGTGAGCGTTTGAGCTTTCCACCCCGGGCAATCTGTCCGGCTTGCCACTGCCGCGAGCACCGATGGGTGTCGGTATCGGGGCGCGGCACCCTGTATTCCATCACCAAGGTGCACAGCAGTCCCGCCATCTACGGCATACTCAGCCCCATGAGGGTGGCCATTATTGATCTTGAAGAAGGGCTACGCATTGTCACGCGAATGCTCCCGGATGGTCGGGAACCTGAGCTGGATAGCCCTGTTCAACTGGTAATCACCCATCACCCGGATGGGTTTCATTACGCAGCGAAGTCTCTAGACGCTGTAGGCTAATAGATGTCCGGGTCCTTAGCGGCGATGACATCGCCGTTAAGGTGTTTCGCTTGGTGCAGTATCGCCAGATATCATGACGATTCTGCGACTGCTCGACCACTGTGCGCCACGTTCATCACGATGGACAGCAGGAGGGCCAACGTTACATTAGTATTTAACATCATCACCCTATCCAAGGTGAAGATAGCTGGACCATACAGTAGCATTGATCGTGGTTTATGCTTCTTGAGGCGTTGGTTGCGCCTGCCGCTCTGCTTAATCTAAATAATATTGGCGGCAATCTCAAAAGAGATGATTTTTGCCTCGTTGTAACGTGTCACGGGTGTGTGAGTTGAGCAAAATATCAGGCGGAGCGAAACAATGAGCGACTTCTACAAAGCGGCAAGCCGTGATCTGCAGGATCAATTCAACTCTAGACAATTGGCCGATCGCTTGGAGGGTATGATTGTTCACGAGGAAATTACTGAGCAGGATCGAGACTTTATAGAAACGCGCGATATGATATTTATCAGTACTGTCGACGAATTCGGGAACCCGACGGTTTCATATAAAGGTGGAGATGCGGGCTTCATTCGAGTTGTAGACAGCAAAACACTGGCCTTCCCTGGCTACGATGGGAATGGCATGTTTCTCACAGCCGGAAACATCGCAGCCAGCTCCAAGGTCGGGATTTTATTTATAGATTTAGAGAATCCTATGCGTCTGCGATTACATGGCAGCGCCACCGTGGACCCGGGTGATCCATTGCTAAGCGACTACAACGAAGCGCTGTACGTGATTCGTGTGACCGTCGACAATCTGTTTATAAACTGCCCGAGATACATTCATCGGTATCAAAAACTGGCCACATCGGAATATGTTCCTCAAACGGGATGCCCAACTCCTGTTCCGGAGTGGAAATCTATAGAACCTCTCAGGGAGGTATTGCCGGAGAATTTGTAGTATCACGTTCTGCTTTCGGAGGGATATGAAACTGAATAGACTGTGCGCTCTTCTGCTATTGTTCGTTACCACGATATCAGGCGCTCAAATTCAAACGACTACTTGGCAGGAGCGTAGTAATGTAACGCGCTCAACGCTATCTCGTATGGATAAGCTGATCAATTCTGATGATAGTAGGACGGCCTACGATCAATACATGGCCATGTTTCATCCAGCTATAAAGGCCTGGGGGCTGTATGAAAATCAAGGCGCAGACTTGGAGCATATCAAGCAGCATTACTTGCCTGTTTTCTTTGAATTGGAAGGTGGTGTGCTGGTTAGTGATCAGGTCATCGTTGCGGGCCCAATGGCGGCGCAGCGTTATCATTCGATGATGTTACTTAATGGCACCTTTGACGGTGTAGAGGCCAAGAACAAACCCGTAGTGATAAGAGGGCAAACGTTTTTTCAGATCGACGAAAATGGTTTGATTACCGAGCGCTGGTCCAATCACGACCATGCCTATCGTATGGGCCAATTGCTGGGCGAGCAGGGGAGAAAGCAAGGCGCCGCAATGGCAATGGCCCTGAACGGGCCTGGAATTACAGAAAAACAGGGTATCGAGACGATGCACGCTTTGGTACGTGCCTTCAATCAAGCAGAAGCACCGGGCCGACGAGCGCAAGAGACGGAAAGTCTGTTATCTCGGGCTATAAAGCTTCACGGTATTGGTGTTGGAACCAAAGATGCAAGACAGACAGCTGCTTTTTTGGAGGAACTCTGGACTGCCTTTCCCGACCTCATATTGAGCATTGGTCCTGCGATAAGCGGTTGGTCTTTCGTAGCCATTGACTGGCGACTGACTGGTTCTCAGCGGCAGAGTTTTCGTGGTCAGTTTAAGCCTGATTCGCCTGTATGTTTTCAAGGCCAGTTAATAGCACATCTTACGTCTGCTCAAAAATTTGACGAGGTATGGGTCGACGTAAAGGAGCAGTGTCAGGGCTAGGTAAATTAGGGTACTGCCAACTTAATTGCTCGAATTCTGTAGAATCGGTGAATGAATACATATAAGCGCCACAGATTACCACCCACATCATCTCCTACGCAGTCTGGCTCTACTACCGCTTCAATCTCAGTCACAGAGATATTGAAGATCTGCTAGCCGAGCGTGGCATCACCGTCAGCCGCGAAGATTTCTGGGTGCCCATGCTGCGGTTAGTAATTTATTCAATCTTGGTAGGCATCTAGTTGGCGCACAACATTATCGGAATCTCAGGGTCAGTGCGTTTGCAGATTGGGGAATGGCGGTTGCTTGAGATCTGGCGTTACATTTAGCTGGCTTCAGAAAGTTAGCTTGTCAGTACCCTTGAAATCCATCATGCCTATTCAACACTATTGAAAATAATGTATATGATAGTAATATACAAAAATGATAGACGTAAGTAAGATAACTGGCTTTGACTGGGACTCTGGGAATGCTCGAAAGAGTACAGATAAACATGATGTCAGCCAGTTTGAAGCGGAGCAGCTATTTTTCAATGCCCCGCTGTTGTTGTCACCAGACCCCAGGCATAGCCAGAGTGAAACCAGAATTCATGGGCTGGGAAAGACGGATGCTGGAAGACGGTTGCACGTCACGTTTACCCTTAGAGGAGAAGGTACCTTGATCCGGGTAATCTCAGCCAGAGATATGCATCGGAAGGAGAGGGCGGTATATGAGCAAAGGTAAAAAAGGTAAGAGAGCGCCAAAGTTTGCTTCCGAGCAGGAAGAACGAGAGTTTTGGGAAGCAAATGACTCGAGTGATTACGTTGATTGGGGCGGAGCTAAAGTCGCTTCCCTGCCGAATTTAAAACCCTCCACTAAGACAATCTCATTGAGATTGCCGGAGGGCTTGCTGGACAGCATCAAAATTGAGGCTAACAAGCGAGACATGCCGTATCAGTCTTTAATCAAAGCCTGGTTGGCGGAAGATGTTAAGGAAAGCCGACAGAGATAGACCGGCTATGTTCCAGTCATTAGATCATCTGATCCGCCGACTATGCGTCACCGATCGTACCCATAAAATAGGCAGGTGCAGCCTCTATAACTTCATGAATCTATAGGAATTGGCCCGCCTGGCAGAATTCGAATCTGCGACCTGCCGCTTAGGAGTTGGAGTGACGAGGCAGGTTTTCGCTATAACGCGATGAAAAATAAAGCGTTTTTCCAAGCTTCACTTGCCGGACCGCACCAACCGAGACTATCCCGAACTGGCTGG
>CAZPVJ010000054.1:0-3190 GCA_964590005.1 uncultured Alteromonadaceae bacterium
GTATCCATACGGTCACCCCGGGAAATGGCGATACCCAGGTGAATGGCCAGGGGTGACTCCGGGTCGCGGCGATCTGGTTTTCCCGGCAGTACGCTGACAACGTGGCGCTCCACGGCTGTAATCTCGCAGGGCCATTCGCAGCCATTGCCATTGAACAGTGAGATCGAATCACCGCTTTGCATGCGCAGCGCCCGGCCGAGGTGCCGACTGGGCCCGGGTTCCAGCTGCAGGCTCACGCCTGTGGTGATGTCCTGCCCGGTGAAAATCCGGGGTCTTCGCATGGTGTCACCGAAAGGCTATTAAAGTCCCAGATTATTATAGATTTGCCGGGTCGGCTCTACCTGGTTCATCGTGTAGAAGTGAATACCCGGGGCGCCATTGTCCAGCAGTGTCTGGCATAACTGGGTGACGACCTCCACACCGAATTTCACGATGCTTTCCTGGTCATTGCCGTAGCCTTCAACGCGTTGGCATATCCAACGCGGTATTTCGGCACCACAGTTTCCCGAAAAGCGCAGCAGGTTCTGGAAATTGGTTATCGGCATGATGCCTGCGTGAATCGGCTTGTCGATACCGATGGCAGCGCACTGATCCAGAAAATAGAAGTACGACTCAATATTGTAAAAATACTGGGTAATGGCGCTGTCCGCACCGGCATCGAACTTCCCCTTGAGGTATTCGATATCCTTGTTGTAACTCTCGGCCTGCGGATGAATCTCGGGATAGGCGGCGACCTCTATATGGAAATAGTCACCGCTGTGCTCCCGAATAAACGCGACCAGCTCATTGGCGTAAACCAATTGGCCGATACCGCCCATACCGGAAGGCATGTCACCGCGCAGCGCGACCAGTCGATTGACGCCGAGCGCCCGATAATCATCAAGCAGCGTCCTGATGCTATTTTCTTCGTCTCCGCCAAAGCTGAGATGCGGCGCGACCGTCAGGTCCTGACCGCGAATTGCCGCCACGATATCCCGGGTGTTGTCGCGGGTGGAACCTCCGGCGCCGTAGGTAACAGAGAAAAACTCCGGTCCCAGTGCTTGCAGCGCCGGCGTGGTCTCCTGCAATAACTTGGTCCTGCCAGCATCCGTCTTCGGGGGAAAGTACTCGAAGGAGATGCTGGGATTACGAGCAGCCATTTACCGGGATTCCTAGTACTTGTAGGTTTCGGGCTTGAAGGGGCCGTCGACAGCAACGCTGATGTAGTCAGCCTGCTCCTGGGTCAGCCGCGTAAGCGTTCCGCCGAAGCCCGCAACCATGTGTGCTGCGACTTCCTCATCCAGTTTCTTCGGCAATACCTCCAGCGACAGCGCGCCCGGCTTCAGCTCGGGTTCCAAATCTGCAAAGCGACGCTCGTAGAGATAGATCTGCGCCAGAACCTGATTGGCGAAGGAGCCGTCCATGATGCGTGAGGGGTGGCCGGTGGCGTTGCCCAGGTTGACCAGTCGTCCTTCCGATAACAGCAGGAGGTGATCGTTCTTGGACTGATCGCGATATACCTTGTGTACCTGGGGCTTGATTTCTTCCCAGTCCCAGTTGCGTCGCATATAAGCGGTATCGATCTCGTTGTCGAAATGGCCAATATTGCAGACCACTGCGCCCGACTTGAGGCTCTTCAGCATGGCCTCATTGCACACATTGAAGTTGCCAGTCGTAGTGACCAGCAGGTCGGTGTTTTGCAAGAGGTCGTGGTTGATCGAGTCGACAGTGCCGTCATTGATACCATCCACGTAGGGAGATACCACCTCGAACCCATCCATGCAGGCCTGCATCGCGCAGATCGGGTCGATCTCGGCAACACGGACGATCATACCTTCCTGGCACAGTGATTGGGCGGAGCCCTTGCCCACATCACCATAGCCGATTACCAGCGCTTTCTTGCCAGCCAGCAGGTGATCAGTGGCGCGCTTGATCGCATCGCTCAAGCTGTGGCGACATCCGTACTTGTTGTCGTTCTTGGACTTGGTCACCGAGTCATTAACGTTGACGGCAGGCACTTTCAGCAAGCCCTGCTCCAGCATTTCCTGGAGGCGGTGGACGCCGGTGGTGGTCTCTTCGGTGATACCGTGAATGTTATCCAGCATGCCGGGATACTTCTCATGGAGCATCCCCGTCAGGTCGCCGCCATCGTCCAGTACCATGTTGGCGTCCCAGGGCTGGCCATCCTTGACGATGGTCTGCTCTATGCACCATTCGTACTCTTCCTCGGTTTCACCTTTCCAGGCAAATACCGGGACTCCCGATGCAGCAATGGCTGCCGCCGCGTGGTCCTGGGTGGAGAAAATGTTGCAAGAAGACCAGCGAACTTCCGCGCCCAGTGCTGTCAGGGTTTCAATCAGAACTCCGGTCTGGATGGTCATGTGGATGCAGCCCAGGATTTTCGCCCCGGCCAGCGGCTGGCTGGCGCTGTACTTGGCGCGCATGGCCATCAATGCCGGCATTTCGCTTTCGGCGATTTCCAGCTCCCGGCGGCCCCATTCGGCCAGGGAGATGTCCGCAACCTTGTAGTCTTCAGATGTTGCCAGTTGTTCTGCTGTGCTCATTGTCTTGTCCTCTGGTTCTTTGAACCTGTATTTGGCTAATCTCTTTTGACGTCCCCAACAGCTGGAGCGTCAAGCTCAAAATCTGGCGCTGAGGCTGCTGGTTGGCCTTCTAAAACCGTCTGCGACAGCGATGTCGCAGTCGAGCCCCCATGGATGGGTTTACGGCGTGTTTCAGAAGGTCGGCCAGTGACCTTAGCGGGTATTACCGCGTACTGCTCAAAGCGCGGCTTTCAGTGCCTCAGCCTTGTCTGTCTTCTCCCAGGTAAAGTCGGCATCTTCGCGGCCAAAGTGTCCGTACGCCGCAGTCTTGCGATAGATGGGTCGTTTCAGGTCGAGCATCTCGACCAGGCCGGCGGGCCGCAGTTCGAAATGGTCGGACACCAGGGCGGCGATTCGGTCATCGGCAATGGCTCCTGTGCCGAACGTGTTTATCGAGATCGAGGTGGGCTCCGCAACACCGATGGCGTAGGACACCTGGATTTCGCAGCGCTCGGCCAGGCCGGCGGCCACGATATTCTTGGCCACGTAGCGTCCGGCATAGGCGGCTGACCGATCCACTTTTGACGGGTCCTTGCCAGAGAACGCACCGCCGCCGTGACGGGCCATGCCGCCGTAGGTGTCAACGATGATCTTGCGGCCGGTAAGTC
>CAZPVJ010000055.1:0-5295 GCA_964590005.1 uncultured Alteromonadaceae bacterium
CAATATGAAATATTTATGACAATTTGGTAGCAAAGATAGCGCCACAGTAAGACTCATGGTTAATATAATCAAAGACTTAGCGTGGTTTTGTTGCAGAATTATTACAGTAATACGGTTTTCGATTGGCAGAGAGGCCCTCGCGGTGATTCGAGGGCTCTTCATGGGAGTAGGTAATATGAGAATACGATCAGGATTGTGTGCGGGGCTTGGGTTTGCGCTGCTTGCGGGTCAAGTTTTGGCGAGTGATGGCCAGGATTGCATCATAGAAGGTACGGTTAAAAGCAGGAGCGACGTTGCCAATGGCACCAATGTCTACATTGCTTTTTATTCAGCAGAGGACGCTGCAGGTCCTGATAGTTGTAAACTGAACAGGCGCGGCAAACTGGCCTTCAAAGAGCCCAAGAATGCGATGATTGAAAACGTGCCTGCGGGTAGCAAGGTCAGGTATCACTATAAGCAGCAGGGTTCGGATAACGCAGAGTGGCAGTTGATGGATGTGAGCTACTAGGGCCGACTATTTTTTTTGACGGGCACCGGCGCGCTAGCTGCTGGCTTCACTCGCCATCAGGTCTCTTGAGGAGAACCGGTATCCGGTACCCCGAACCGTCTGGATAAGGTGGCTGTAGTCCAGCGTTTTAGTTTTCAACGCCATGCGCAACCGCCGGATGTGTACATCGACTGTGCGCTCTTCTACATAGACATTTACACCCCAAACACTGTCCAGAAGATTGGCTCTGGAATAGGCTCGTTCCGGGTGGGACATGAAGAAACGCAACAATTTGTACTCTGTCGGGCCGGCTTCCACCACTTCATCGCCCAGAAAGATACGATGACTCTCCTGGTCGAGCACCAGCTCGGCCATTTGCAGGCGTTGGGCGTTTTCACCCACCGCGCAGCGCCGCAGTAGAGACTTTATTCTGGCAATCAGTTCTCTGGGCGCGAAAGGCTTGGTGATATAGTCATCTGCACCGACGTCCAGCCCCTGTACGATGTTATCTTCGGACGTTCTTGCCGTCAGCATAATGATCGGCAGATCCCTGGTGCGATCATTGCGCTTCAGACGCCGCAACAATTCTATGCCACTACCCCCGGGTAACATCCAGTCCAGAAGCACCAGGTCGGGCTTGTCTTCCAGAACCCTGACATGTGCTTCCTGGATGTTTTCTGCCTCAACAACATTAAATCCGGCGATGTCCAATACCATGTGTACCATGTCGCGTATGGCTGATTCGTCATCAACTATCAGCACGGTATGCTCGTTCATGTAGCAAAAACTCTTAACCCTGACACACGGTTATTAAATAACCGGAATGTGACAGAGAAATGACAAGCGGAAAAAATCCGTTCAGTGGAGTCGATGATCGGGTGTCAGCAGGGAAGGCGCGCTTTGATTGGGCGCCTTGGCATGGGCGCCGTGAGATTCAGGTACCGACGCTGATCAGCTCGGTTTGCCGTTCCCCGCCTTGACTGCGGTAACGGTACTTTACTTCACTACCATCCGGTGCATCCTGCAGCCGAGGATCGTTAGGCAGTTTAAATTTCATCTTCTTGTCCCGGCGTATCTTGCACCTGGATTTCTCGTCATAACTGTCTATCGAGTGAAACTTGACCTGGGTGCGACTGGAATCGTCTTCACCGGTTTTCTGTACCGTACCTTGAAGCAGGCAGTCGCTATCGGCCAGCGACTGGCAGGACAGGCCGAACAGGATCAGCAGCAGCGTGGTTCGCAAGGTGCAAATTTTCAGCATGATTCCCTCCCGTATCTCTCCCGCAGTGATTAACTTTACGCTTCTGGGGGTGGTTTTCATAGAACTGTAACAAAAACGTCATATTCGGTGCCTGGCTGGCCTGGTTTATTGGCGGCCATGCCAGTGACTGGTCGTGTACTGCCATTAAGTTGTCATATTGCTGTAAAAAACTTCTGTTACCGTGTTCCGAAATGTCAATCGTGGGACCGTTGTGCGCGGGCGTGCATGCAAATAGTTGTTATGAAAAAGCCATCTGTTATTGCGGTTATGATCGCGGCACTGAGTTGCAGTGCGCCATTGTGGGGGCTTTCCCTGGCCCCGGAGGAGTTTCAAGCTTCCAGGGATATGGCGTGTGTGCTTGCCGAGCAATCCCTGGGTTACCTTAGCGAGGAGGAATACGGCACTCGTACCCACACGGTGCTCGACGGGTTTGAGGATGAGGAGCGCAGCAATATCCTGTCCAAGGCACTGGGTTACTACGATGGTCTTATGTTTGCGATTGCGGGGGACGACACTGAGGCAGTGAATGCGCGTCTTCAGCAGTTTGTCTCCAGCCCGGCCTGCGCGGGGGATTATCGCGCGGTGACGCACACGCTTTAGTGATCACCTGACCACGGTGGCGTTAATCAGCCGCAAGATAGTGCGATGGAGAGAGCATCACGTGATAGTGATGCCTCGCCAATCTCCTTAACTCCCTTTGTCTTCCGCAGAGATTGCCTGTTGGCTCTCATTCGCTTCGGCTTCCCAGTCTGCATTGGCCTTGGCGATAACAAATGAGCGGATAGCGGTAATCTCATCCCGGCTGAGACGGTCCCGGAAACTGATCATGCCATTGCCTTCCAGTACGCCATCCTCGACCACGGCATACCAGGCGTCACTGGCCAGCATCGCGGAATGACGCAGGTCGGGCGTACCGCCGCCACCTACAACTGAAACTCCGTGGCAGCCAGCGCACTGCTCGTAGTAGCGGGTCTTGCCCACCGCGATTTCCTCGGCGCCGGCTTCACTGGGGGGTGGCTTAACTTTCGTGAATGCCTGCTTCGGTATGGATAGCTCGGCAGTCCCACCCAACTTGTACACCAAAACGCGACCCTCGTGCGGTGCTGCCTCCGGCGTCATGAAAACACCGCCCATCAGCTGCAGTAAGCTGCCCCAGCCAGACATCACGGCGACGTATTGCTCGCCATCCACGGAGTAACTTACCGGGCCCGCCACGATTCCTGTATCCGCCTGGTGCTGCCAGAGGAGCTCTCCGCTATCGGCAGCATAGGCGGCGAAACGCCTGTCCGATGTTCCCTGGAACACCAGGTTACCGGCGGTAGACAAGGTGCCACCGTTCCAGGGTCTGTCGTATTGGACTCGCCACACTTCCTTCTGCGCCACGGGGTCCCAAGCGCTCAGGTGACCTCGAATCTCATCGATTATGTCCTGTCTTTCCTGCTTGTCTGAGGGTAGGTCAGTCGTTGAAAAATCGACGCCGACATTTAACTGGTGGGGCTTGTGCACGAAGCCGTCGGGCTCGTCCTGGTAGATATGGAAAATCTCCTGGGCTGGGAAGTAAACCAGACCGGTGGCAGGATTGAACGACCAGGGGTGCCAGTTGTGCCCGCCGAATGGCGAGGGGTAAATGGCGACGCCTTCGCCTTCGTAACGGGCGTCTTCAGTTTCCACCGGCCTCCCGGTTTCGGGGTCGACATGGGTAGCCCAGTTGATAGGGACGTAATTGTTGGCGGAGATAAATTCGCCTGTGGCCCTATCGATCACATAAAAGAAGCCATTTTTGGGTGCCTGCATTAGCACCTTGCGCGTTTCTCCCTCGATTACGAGATCGGCCAGCATGATGGGTTGGGTTGCGGTGTAGTCCCAGGTCTCCCCTGGCGTTGTCTGGTAATGCCAGACGTATTCCCCGGTCTCGGGTTTCAGCGCGACGATCGAGGACAGGAACAGGTTATCGCCGCCACCGGGAGATCGCACCCGCTGGTTCCATGGCGCCCCATTGCCCACACCGATGTAGAGCAGGTCGAGTTCAGGGTCGTAGGCCATGGAGTCCCAGACTGTGCCACCACCACCAACCTTCCACCACTCGCCGGTCCAGGTCTTCTCGGCCATTTCCAGCGCTGGATTCTCCTGTCCATCAGCCGGGTTCGTTGGCACGGTATAAAAGCGCCAGTCCATCTCGCCAGTTTCCGCGTCGTAGGCACTGATGTAGCCGCGCACGTCGTACTCGCCACCGCCGCTACCGATCAATACTTTGCCATTGATAACGCGCGGCGCCCCAGTAATCGTGTAGGCCAGCTTCGGATCAAATGTCGCCACCGACCAGACCACGTCACCGGTCTCCCGGTCCAACGCCACCAGGCGACCGTCCAGCGTGCCAACATACAGTTTGTTTCCCCAGGCGGCGACGCCTCGATTCACCACGTCACAACAGGCATCCACACCTTTCGACTTGGGTACCTGTGGATCGTATTTCCACAGCAATTCGCCAGTCGCGGCATCGAGCGCAAAGACCACGCTCCAGGCGCCAGTGGTGTACATCACCCCGTCGATTATCAACGGGGTGGCCTCGATCCCACGGAAGATGTCCAGCGGGTAGGACCACGCCAGTCCAAGCTCCCCAACGTTGTCACTGCTTATTTTGTCCAGCGGGCTAAATCGCTGCTCAAAGTAGGTTCTGCCATGGGTTAGCCAGTTTCCCGGCTCGCTGTTGGCCGCCACTATCCTCTCACCGGTGACCGCTGCCGCCGATGCCTGCACCGCTGGCGCTGTCTCCTTGGTATTTGACTCCGCAGGAGGTGGCGAGGAGTCACTGCACCCCTGTAAAGAAAGTCCCAGAGCGATCAGTAGAATTATCCGCTTGTTTTTTTTCATGATCCCTGTCTTTTTTATATGTTTAATTGACTCTAGCGTCTCGATTGGAATCTGCAAAATAGTTCTCGCTGAATCCATCAGCAGCGCCCGACCGTCCGAGTGCGCCCCGCCTCCACCTGCCAACTATGAGCCGAAGGCCGTGGCAGCATCCACAGTAGCACTGAATCAAGCTCGGGCGTGAGCGATTACCTGCAGGTCCTTGATGCCGTGCACAAAGCTGTGCTCGACGCGCTCCGGCTCGCCCACCACTTCCAGTCGCTCGAAGCGCTTCAGGATCTCTTCCCACACGATTCGCAGTTGGGCTTCGGCCACGCGATTGCCCATACAGCGGTGGATGCCGAACCCGAAGGCCATATGGCGACGGACATTGGGGCGGTCGATAATGAACTTGTCTGCGTCCGGGAAGAAAGACTCATCCCGATTGCCGGAGGCATACCACATCGCAATCTTGTCGCCTTTCTTGATCTGTTTGCCGCCGATCTCAACGTCTTCCTTTGCGGTTCTTCTCATGTAGGACAGCGGAGTCTGGTAGCGAATGATTTCCGACACCGCGGAGGGAATCAGTGACGCGTCTTCCTTGATTTTCTGGAACTCCGAGGGGTTCTCATGCATGAACAGAACGCCCGCGGACATGGAATTTCGAGTGGTGTCATTGCCGCCGACGATCAACAGCATC
>CAZPVJ010000056.1:0-4546 GCA_964590005.1 uncultured Alteromonadaceae bacterium
CCTGCGTGGGGGTAATCGAGATAATCGCCGTAGCTGAGTATCTCTATCCACGGCACATCGTAGTCAAACTGCCAACTGCCGTTGTTGACTATGTGCCCCCGATTTTTTGTTCGCTTGAACTGCTCTGATGCAAGATATGGCGGTGTTGGATCGTCAAAGGTCAACTGGTCGGCACGCATGGTCTCAGCCGAAGCGCGATTGGCCATCGTATAGTCAGCGGTGACAACCTCGGTATAGGGGCGATCGTTCTCGACGATATAGGCGATCAACTCCAGGGGTGCTCGCGCAAAGCCGAATACGTTGTTCAGGTTCCAGGACCAGAAGGGATCGTCTTCCGTCGGGAACTGGAGATTTTTGGCGGTCTTCCCGCGCTCCAGGGTGGCGGGGTAGGCGTGCGAACCCACGTTAATCGCGTTGAAGTTAATGGTTGTCCACATGGCGTCGGTCAACAGCCGATCGTTGGCGCCCCTGATGAGAAAATCATGGAATCCGTCTCCCTTCATCAACCCCCGAATAGCGCTGCGCAGGCCGTCTGGGCCGCTACGCGCCAGGTTAAGCTCCGCCTCGGTTGGCAGTCGGCCAGCCAGAATCAGTGACGCGCGACGCAGTGTGCTACTGGCGCTTGCTGATTTGACCCCCTGCCAAAACCCGGTAGTTGCCACCTTGCTGGTGTCACTCTCACCCTGTAGCAGGTTGAGGAAGCGCACCAGGGAATCGTACTCGTCACTTGCCGAGCTGAAGATCGTGCCACCGCCGTGGCCGGCCCCACCGCGGACCTTCGTCAGTATGGTTTGTTCGCCTTCTTCTACCGTATTCAGGAAGTCACTGAACACCAGGATGTTATTCGCGTTCTGCTGTGGTCCACCGGAGTTGTCAAAGACGAGCCTGGTGAAGCCGGAAAGCCCGCCTTCGACGTGGCAGGCCATGCAGCGCGCTTCAAGGATCGGTCCGGCAATCTCTTCTTCGAAAAGTTGTCCAGGTTGTACGAATACCGCGATGGTCGCCGGCGCGTTGAAGAAGGGTATATTTTCTGCGACAAAGGAGACGAACCCTTCGGGTATATTGAATTCGCAATAGCCCTCGGCGGTGGTCTTTGAGCATTTGGTACCCTGCCAGCCGGCGAATACCCAGCCCTCGCGAGGAATAGCCTCGTAGGATACCGCGTAGGGCTCACCGATAGCCGCGTTATCGGTACAGCGAGCGTCACTGGCTTTGAACTCTTCCAAAGAGCAGCCACGTGTACCGGCGATTCGCTCAACAATATCCCCCTCTCCCTGGATGGCAAGGGGATGCTTACAGGCCTGCAATACAAGCAGGCAAGCTAAGACAATCCAGTATCTCACTGGGTGACCGGCGTGTTGTCCCTACACACTTTCACTCTAGTAGCGTTTCTGATCGATGGCAACTCGAGCGGTGGCAGCGACAATGGCAGCCGCTGCGAGATCTTGCAGAACTTCTATATCAGACGGATAGGCGCGCGATTCGCCACAGACAAGAAGAATAGTCCGTCAATTGCCCTCAATGCCGCAATAACCGCACCACGAGCGGTCTGCTGACCTCAACTTTTCTCAACGGGACATTTTCTGAGATACTGCGTCACGCAAAATAGTGACTCATGGCTGCGAATAGGCGATCAGGCGGCGTTTCGCCTCTACCAACGTTCGCTCCAAGCGGTTAGCTCACAAGCACTCCCGGAGGAAACATGCACTTTTCGTACAGAAGTAATCCCCTTATGAAGCTGGTTATGAGCCTGCTATTGCTCACCGGCTTGGTGGCATCAGCGCAGGCGACGCAATCCGTACTGATCAATAACGTCAATGTATTCAACGGCACCGATAACGGTTTGACGAAGGCGCAGAATGTGCTGGTGGAAGGTGAGTTGATCAAGGCGATTTCCTCCGCCGCGATCAGTGCACCGGAGGGCGCGACAGTCATCGATGGTGGCGGCCGAACCCTGATGCCCGGGCTGATCGACGGCCACGCGCATGTCATGATTAACCAGAATTTCGGCGTCGTGGAAACCAATCTCGACCTGACCGACATTTCCTACAACGCTACGCTGGTGGCTAAACGTTTCCTGGTAGATGGTTTTACCAGCGTGCGGGATATGGGCGGGCCGACATTCGGGCTGCGGCGAGCCATTGACGCGGGTGTCATCGTTGGACCTCGCATCTATCCTTCGGGCGGCTTTGTCTCCCAGACCTCCGGGCACGGGGATTTTCGCGATCGCGCCGACCCCGGTTTCAGCCTTCATGACGCGGGTGACCTATCCAACTTTGAGCGCATGGGTATCGGCAGCGTCGCCGATGGCGTGCCCGAGGTCCTGAAAGCCACGCGTCTTAACCTGCGTAATGGGGCAACCCAGATAAAGATCATGGGTGGCGGTGGCGGCTCTTCCCGTTTTGACCCGATTGACACCACCCAGTATTCGGAGGCAGAAATTTGTGCGGCCGTGGAAGCGGCTGCGGACTGGGGCACCTATGTATCTGCGCATACCTTCAATGACCGGTCCGTTAATCGCCTGCTTGACTGCGGTGTAAAATCTTTCGAGCACTCGTTCTTCATTTCTGAAGAAACCATGGAGCGCATTTCCGATGAGGGCGCGTTTGTGGTGCCGCAGATGTGGGGCCTGTCGCCGGACCTGGCAAAGAATCCGCTGATGCCGGCAGAGAAACTGCCGCTGATAAAAGCCCTGCGCGAACAGTATGGAGATTTCGGCAAACAGCTTCTCGATAATGATGTAAAGGTCGTGTTCGCCTCTGATTATGTCGGTGATTTTTCTGATGCTGAGCGCGCACGCCGGTACGAACTCTGGTGGCGCACGCAGGCGTTCGGTAGCAACTTCGAAGTACTCAAGCAGCTGACTTCGACAGCGGCGGAGCTGCTGGAACTCTCCGGGCCGCGCAACCCTTACCGCGCTGGTCCACTCGGGGTGATCGAAGAGGGTGCTTACGCCGACCTGATCCTCGTGGATGGCAACCCCCTGAAAGATATTTCGGTGATTGGTGGCAACGAAAAGTGGTTTGATGCCGATCCTGAGTTCAAGCTGATTCCGACCATTCACCTGGTGATGAAGGGCGGTAACATTTATCGCAATGAGATCGATGGTCGCCTGTCGGAAGCCGCGATTGCCTTCCCGACAATGCGGTTTGACGGGGTTATCCGGGACTACGTGCCCTCCGAATGAACCCGGTTTATTCTTCTGTTCCGGGAGCGCTGGCACTGTCTATCGCCTCCGGGGCCATCGCCCTGGGGGCCAGTTCGGTTGCCGTAGGCGAGGATAATCCCGCCTTCGGTGGCCCGGATTCTGTAGAGCGGATTATCGAGGTCGACAGGACACCCAAGGGCGGTTTGATCCAGACCGAGGTGTTTACTCCCCTGGAGGACTGGCAAAGTCAGCTGGAGGAGGACTATGGCTTCAGTATCGGGGCAGATTACTCCGCGGTAACTGCGAGCGCGAGTGAGACGCTACCGGGCGCCGACGACTCCGCCAGCAGTGGCATGGTGAGGTTGTACGGACGCTGGAACCTGACCGGCGATGGCGCAGGCAATGCCGGCGCGCTGGTTTACAAGTTCGAGCACCGGCACGCCTACGGTGATAGCCCGGTCAGCGGATTTTACCTGGGCGACGTCGGTTATGTGGGCCTCACGGAACCGCCCTTCAGTGACCAGGAATTCAGGACAACCAACCTGTACTGGCGACAAAGCCTGAACTCCGGCCGCACCACGGTTGTCGGGGGGTTTCTCGACGTCACCGATTTTGTCGATGTGTATGCCCTGGCCAGCCCGTGGTTGCACTTCATGAACCTGGCGTTTTCCACCGGCTCTGCGTCAATCGACCTGCCCAACGATGCCTCACTGGGCGTCGCTGCAGGACACCTGTTCGACAATAACGTCTACCTGATCGGCAGCGTCGTTGATCGCAATGGTGATCCAACGGATATCAGCGAGGGGTTTGACACATTTTTTGGTGATAACGAGTACTTCTCCAGTATCGAGATCGGTTACACCAGTTCTCATTCGCGAATCGCCCTGGACAATGTCCACCTGACCCTGTGGCATGTCGATTCTCGTGAAGCCCTCGATGCACCCAGTGGTTGGGGTGCGAACTTTTCCTGGTCAAAGTACTACAACAACAGGTTCCTCCCCTTCGTGCGATTGGGCTACGCCGATGACAGCGGGTCGTTACTGGAAAAGACCGCCAGCATCGGGCTCGGCTTCCAACCGGACACATCGACGGCAGTTCCCGGCAACCTCCTGGGAGTTGCGGTGAATTGGGGGGAGGTGAATGAGACCTCCTTTGGTCGTGGGCTGGACGACCAGTACACGCTGGAAGCGTTCTATCGCTGGCAGCTGACGAAGAAATTCGCCTTCACGGCCGATTACCAGTTTTTGAAGGATCCGGCGCTCAACCCTGATGAAGACAGCATTCATGTCTGGTCTTTTCGGGGGCGCTTCGCGCTCTAGATGGGCAGCTTACTCTGTCAATGTGCCCAGGGGTGTGCGCTATGAAAAGGGCTCCTAAAGGCATCCACGCGCTCTATGC
>CAZPVJ010000057.1:0-4650 GCA_964590005.1 uncultured Alteromonadaceae bacterium
CATTATCTTCCGCTGGAAAAGCATGGCGAAAACTGTCGTTAACCCAGTTGACGATGCCCTGCTCAGAACGGAAATTACAACGCAAGGCCAGAGCGGTAGGAATCACGCCATTAAATCCCTCCTCCCTGGCCTTGAGGAACAGCCCGACGTTTGCGTTACGAAAGCCGTATATCGATTGCATGCCGTCACCGACAATAAAAATAGTTCTGGGGGCAAGGGGGTGAGCATCATTATGCTGACCCCAGCCTCGGGTCAGTCTTTCAACCAGGCGATACTGGTTTATTGCCGTATCCTGGAACTCATCCACCAGGATATGCTCGATACTGTAGTCAAGGCGCAGCGCTAACTCTGTCGGGGCGTCGTCCTCGCCAAGGGCGTCCAGTGCGGATAGCGCAACCTGGCTATGATCAACCACCGAACGCCGTTCGAAAATCAGCAGCAAGCAGGCTGACAGCAGCGGCAAGACGTGGGAAAGATGAAGCACTAACTGCCAGGCCTCGCTGTGGTTATCCATGCGTGGCAGCCAGGCCAGGGATGCCAGCTCGCGGGCCAGATCTCGATTCTGCCCCATCCTCGCTACCAGGTCCTTGAAATGTGCTTTGCGAGCCTTGGCGTCTTCATCTCCAGTAGGAAAGCCGTTATTGACGTTAACAGATTTACGGAACGTTCCACCCTGGGTGAGGAACAGTTGGCCAATAGCTCGCCACAATTCCATATCCTCAGCACTAGCGCTGGGAAACGCATCGGGCAAAGCCTCACCGAGGTTTTGCCTGGAGTAACACAACAAGTCCAGAATCTCGTCCTGCCAGGGGTCTAGCAATGTAGCGATATCGGCCAGCGATTCTGCCACCACCGATTCAACCGTCGCCCGCAAACGTTCCTCTGCCTCCAAGGGTGAACGCCTTGCACCCATGTACTCATGCCACTGGTCACGCTTGGCCAACATGGTGATCAGTAATTCACTCAGGCGATCCCAGTTGTTATCGAAATGGAGTAACAAGGCATCCAGGTCAACTGACTCCGGTCGCTTTGAACCTATCAAGCCAAACAGCTCGGTCACAGCCTCTGCGTACAGGGGTGAGGCATCATCAACCGCCTGGGCCTGGCCGCCGAAGCGACTGAGTATGGGCATTTGGCGTGTCAGTCCCGCGCAAAAACTGTCGATAGTCTTTATGTTAAGCCGCGAAATATCACGGGGCAGGTGCCAGCCCTGATCGCCACTGTGTGCCAGCGCAGCGAGGGCCAATTCGCGTGTTACGTGCTGATGCTCGCCCTCTACAGGCTGATTTTCCCGGGCCGCCTCCAGCGCAAGCAGCACCCTTTCACGCATCTCTGCTGCTGCTTTGCGGGTGAACGTAATTGCCAGCACCTGCTCGGGCCTCTGAACACGCGCCAGCAAGCCCAGAAAACGCTGGATCAACAATTCGGTTTTGCCGGACCCCGCTGGTGCAGTCACGCAAAAACTGCGCAAGACGTCCAGGGCGTGAGTTCTTTGATCTGCATCGACGATGTTCACAGGCGCTCCTCGCCGGCGATGTCCACCCGACACAGCGATTGGAAACCACAGAAACTGCAGGCAGCCGGTAGTGGATCAACATTCGCCTCCCCGGCTAAAAATTTGTCTGCCAGGGCGATCAGGTTACGCTCCCACTCCGCCAACAATGATGACCAGTCGTCGCTCTCAGAGTAGCGCTGAACACCTTTGCTGATATCGTCCTGCACACCAGGTATGCCCCCTACCGCACCCAGCCCGAGCAGTTTGCAATCCCGAGTTCGCACCTGCGCAAACGCCAAAGCAGATACATTATCAGCCAGGCCATAAATCGGCAGCTGGGGTTGCGCTGGACGCTCGCCCAGCCAGTCGGACAGCTTACAACGTCCAGATTTGTAGTCGATCACCAGGCGAGAGCCATCCGCAAGCTCGTCGACCCTATCGACCCGCAAGCTCAGGGATAGTTGACCGAGTTGCAAAGTGATAGCCTTCTCGCGAGCGACTACCGTAAACGGCGGACGTTGTCGCTCTATTTCCAGCCACTGCGACAGCACATCGTGCAAACGCTGCTGCTCAAGATCAAGGCAATGCATGCCAACCAGCAGGCGCACTGGCTCAGCAACGCCATCGATCGCAGATGACACGGCCCGCACAACCAGCGCGTCGCTGGCCGCGGCATCCAATCGCCCAAGACCTTCGCTGTCCCCCAGTTCGCCCCATAGCGCGAACAGGGCGTCGTGGAGAATGCTGCCCCTCTGTGCGGCGCTGAGGCCAGCGCGAAACTCGCCCAGAGGCTCCAGTGCAAGCCGTTTGCCGGCAAAGGCCCTGAAACCGCAGTTAGCCTGTTGCTGCAATATACCTGTGCCGCCGCGCAAGTCTGCCCGCTCGGCGGAGGCAACTGGGGGCGCCTGTCTGTCGACTGTATATTCCAGCGCCAGTTCTGCCTGTAGCCTTTGCCAGCTTGCCGGAACATCAGGCTGGGCGCCTCGATCTTCGAGCGGAAATTCCAGCAATAGAGGACTGGGAAGCTCGGGGACACCGTCCAACTGCCGCGAGTAGCTTGCCACCAGTTGTCGACAACCCGCCTGATATTGCCGCATCAGGGTGGCAGCGTAGTGCCATTCTCGTTCGCTGCTGCTGTGGGGCATTGCGTGCTTTTTCTGGAGCGCCATGGGAACAAACGGATTGGGTCGCGCGGGCGCCGGCCAGCGATTGCCCTGTAGTCCACAGAACCAGATACTGTCAAACTGCAGACCGGCGCCTTCAAGTGGACCTAGTACCTGTATACCACTGTCTGCGGTTTGCGGCTGTGATATCCGGTTCTGACAGCAACGACGCAGCAAACTGAAAGCCTCATGAAAGTCACAAGACCCTATCAGCGCGTCCAGCCCAGCGAACTCCTCAAGCACCTTGTACCAGGCCTCCACTTGCTGATACTCGAGAGAATCCAGCGGACCAATTCCCGGCCAACCCCAGGCATTTAATGCCTGGGTAAAATGAGCGACCCAAGTCGAGGGACTTTGGTTTAGTCGCAGAAGTCGAAGCTCACTGCACGCGGCAAGAACCTCGCCCAGGTCCGTGCCCTTGCAATCACCGACCTTGACGTTGCGGGCTAAACTGCGCAACCGACCCAGACTGATATCACGAGTGCCATCATCGTAGAGTTGTTGGAGCAGGCGTACTGTCCGGTCGCTGCCCCGGTCACGGGCCTGTACAAACCTTGAGGTGATCAACCCCAGCACATCGACCATGGAAATCTGTTCCCCACAGCAGGACAGCGCTCTGAGCGCGTCACGCACCACCGGGGCCCGCTCCAGGGTGATACCCGTAGAAAAATTCACTGGCAACGCGCTGTACTTCTCGCCCAGACAGTCGAATTCACGCCTCAGCAAATACTCAAGCGGCCCCCTGTCGCCATTCATGTCCGCCAGCAATATGCCAAGCCGGCACTGTGGATCACTTAAATATTCGTTCGCTGCCCACCGGGCGACAGCCGCGAGTTCTGCCTGCCGATCGGGATAACTGAATGCACTTGTCTCCGCGGCAAATGGACCGCTGTCCAGTTCCTTCACTGAGCTTGCGAGATGCTCTATACAGGCTCTTTGCAGGGGCGGTAAGTCGTCAAAGTCGACCAGCACAAGCTCACAGGCATCCTCTGGCACCGCTGCCTCAAGCAACTGCTTCAGCTGATCTTCGTATGTGGTAAAATGCCCCACCTCCAGCTCTACTTCGAAGGCCTTTAACCATCGGTTGAATGTGCTGCAGTCCGGATCCAGTGCAAATTCGCTGGCTACGCCCGCAGCGCTCATATCCACTGTGGCGCGCAACAACAGTTCCCGGGCTTGCTTCGCGAGATCCGCCGCAGAGGTGGTCTGCAGCAGCCGATAGTCATCGTTGTCTGCCCGATCGGCTTCGATAACCCGCACCCACAACTCCTGCTGCTGAAGGGCCGTTAATGGGATCGGCTTTGGTTGCACTTTACCCAGAACCAGGGATCGCCAGCGCTTTAGCAACCAGTGATCGAGCGCGCTGACGGCTACCGGCTGCCAATGGGTTTTACCCAGGGCAAGCTGCGATTGGTCCCATTCTGCTTTGATTCGCCTGGCCAGGCGCTGGTTGGGCGTAAGAACTAGCGCCCCGTTTTCCAGGTGAGGCCTGAGTTGACTGAGATCAAACTGTTGCCGGGAAGTCCCTGCGGGCACTAAAAGCCTCCTGCCGCGCCACTTGCGGCGCCTACCCAAATGCGGTGTGCTGCTATAGAATGGCGCGCCCTTTCCCCTTGGCAGGGGCGGCAAAGCCGAGTTTTACTGTATCAGGTAACAAGCATGAGCAACAACGAAGTACACAATATCAACGTCGATTCCCAGGGCGTACTGGTCACGCCAGAGCAACTCTGGGAGGCCCTGCCAATGTCAGAGGGCGTGCGCCAGACGGTAGCGGATAGCCGGGAAGTCATCTGGGATATTCTAGATCGCAAAGACCACCGCCTATTCGTGGTCGTGGGCCCCTGCTCCATTCACGATACAGAGGCCGCCCTCGATTACGCCCGTCGCCTGAGGACACTGGCGGACGAGCTGGACGATACGCTTTAGATGGTAATGCGCGGGTATTTCGAAAAACCGCGGACCACAGTGGGCTGGAAAGGCCTGATCAACGAC
>CAZPVJ010000058.1:0-12644 GCA_964590005.1 uncultured Alteromonadaceae bacterium
AGTACTAACGCGAGCGATCGATTTGTCCTAGTAACAGAAATACTCCCCGCAAATGTCCTTTGATGTCCATGATCAGAGCGTATGCGGAATTTGGTTGAGCCATACCCAGATCGCTTAAATCGACTAGCTTTTAACCCAAAGATTAACTTTTCAGAAACCTTTTTTTGGTTTAAGGGTAGTTTGCCTAAAAAATTCTAGGTATCCCTTGAATAAAGGCTTGCCCCGGCGTAGTTTTCTTGCGGTAGATCTAGAACGATACTGACACAATTATGATTAATGTGATTAAAAACTCCGCTATAGCTTTGCTCGCCACCGCATGTAATGTCGCTGGAGAAAACCAGTTATGTGAAGTAAAAGGCGAAAATTTGATAAAGGATCCTTACTTTAGTGTGCAAAAAGATGGTGGTGGTCTCGCCCATTGGTTGAGCACACAACATGGTGGTGAAAACTCCTATAAGTACTCAACTGAAAATGGTGAATTTACCGTAGAAAGGGTAGGTGAACAGCCAGGGTTTTTGTTCAGGCAGCGGGTTGATATTGTAAAATCTGAAGAAAATAAGCTGGCTTTCTATGCGGAATTGGAGTTCGATTTATCAGTTTCGCCCGCCACTTTAAGGCTTTCGCCCCCTGGAGGTGGACTCGCGTTTACGGCCTGGTCAGGAAAAGGAGGTCGCGGCAAGCCGTTATTGGATGCATCCCTATTGAATGAACCCAAGCTTGGGAAATTGGAATGGCATCCAGTACAAATAGTAGTATCAATACCCCAAGAAACCAGATCTGTCGAAGTAGGTTTCCGGTTAGAGGCGAACGGAGTGCTTAAAGCTCGTAACCCTAGATTGCAAATCGTAGATGAGTCAGTAAATACCTGTGCGATTACTCCTGGTGCGAATTTTTTTGAGGTTAAGAAGTCTACTTTGCGATAGTTCGCTTCATTCCATTCGGGCTCCTCTCAACATGATGTCTCTGGAAAAGTATCAAGGATGAATAGCCTGTATTTTCGAACAGTTGTCCATTCCAGTTATGTTGCACTCCTTTTCGTCGACGAGCTACGTCCATCCCGCTAAGGCAGAAATGTAGGTTTGAAATGCGCCTTCTCCCCGGATGGCGCTGCCCATCTGATCCAAAAGTCGCGAGGCGCCGTATCTTTCCCGAATAGTTAATATATTAACTAAATAGGGTGAGACGATGCGCGAGCTCCCAAAAACGAAAACAGCAACCCGCCGCAGTAAGCTCGAGACAGCGTCGTGGTTTGCGGTGGTGCGTGCTTACCTGGAGTGTAGCCGCCGTTACACACAGATGCTGCAGCATTTCGACCTGACAATCGCCCAATTCGACGCGCTGCGGGCTATTGAGAGTCTGGGTGGTGAGGCGACACCAAAAGCTATTGCAGAGCGCCTGGTGGTAACCCGGGCGAACATCTCCGGAGTACTGAAGCGGCTGCAGGAACGCCGGTTGATCGTGTTGCGCCCTCATGGTGAGGACGGTCGTTCGATGCTCTGCGCACATACACCCACTGGCCAGGCATTGACGGCCGTTGCCCACGAAGCCGCAAGCCGCTTTGTGCGTGCCCAACTGAAACCTTTCAATAACACCGACCTGCACCAGGTTGAGTCGCTAATGCGCGACATGCATGCGCATTTACAAACCCTTGATCCCGAGGGCATCGCACAGCCGAGCCCCGAACTGGAACTGCTCAAATCAGGAGGAGCACAATGACCGTGACGCCGCAGATAGGAAAACTCGCCCCACCTAGCCGTAGCTTGATGCTGCTGGAATCTCGTGCCGCGCTGGATTTCGCCGGGATGCTAGGCCCGCTCGCGGTAGCCAGCGTTCGACCCTCGGCGCAGGTGGCCGACACGCTTGCTATCGTGGTGCCGGGGTTTGGCGCCGGAGACCGCTCTACTTTGCCCCTGCGGCGCTACCTGCTGAGCCGGGGTTACGCCACCGAGGGGTGGGGGCTGGGCACTAATGTCGCCGGCACGAATCTCGAGCACAGCCAGGATGACCTGTCCGAGCGTTGGGAGTTCTCACGCCGTGAGGACTACCGGGGCGAAGCGGGTGTGCCCTACCTGGTGGATCGATTCTATGAGCGGGTGCTGCAGCGCTACGCAGCAACAGGCAAACGCATCTCGTTGATTGGCTGGAGCCTCGGCGGTTATATCGCCCGCGAGACGGCGCGCGACCTGCCCGACGTGGTGGATCGGGTGATCACGATGGGATCACCCACGGTAGGCGGCCCCAAGTACACCGCCGCCGCGCCTTTTTTTAACAAGCGTGGCATGGACCTCGACTGGATTGAAGAAGAAATCGGGCGAAGGGAAGATCGCCCGATTACCCAGCCTATAACCGCTATCGTCAGCCGCACCGATGCCATCGTCGATAGGAATGCCGCAATAGACCGCTTCAGCCCCAGTGTGAATCACATTGAAGTAGACGCGGCCCACCTGGGTATGGGGTTCAATCGCCAGATCTGGTCACACGTATTGCGTGCAATGCGAGAAACGTAATGATTTTCGTGCACGCGGGCGTCAGGAGCGTAATGATCCCCGGTTGGGGTCACCTCGACACTGACGCCCCTCAACTCGAAGCGACCCAGAAGGTGGCGGGCGAGCTCTACCCCGACGTGCCGACACGCACCAATCCTGATTAAACACTGCTGCGTATCTCTAAGAGTTATGGTTTTTACTGTGGATAAGATATGTTCGGACTATTCAGAAGCTCGCCGTTGACTAAGCTCGAAAAGGAGCACAAAGCACTGCTTGCGAAGGCCTTTCAGGCTCAGCGAAACGGCGATATCAGGCAGTACTCGCTACTCACAGCTGAAGCAGAGTCGTTGAAGACGAAGATAGATGGCTTGCAGGTCAGCGCGACTACTGTGTCTACCAATCCAGGGCAAAACTCATGAAGAAATGATCCCCTTCAACCCGGTTTTCCGCGTGAACTTCGTGCAACCACTTGGCAATGAAGGTGACATTCTGCTGGCCGACCGTTGTGCTCCAAAGCAGTGCCGGGCCTACACCGGCAGCTTCTGCCTTGAAGTCGCCTAGCAGGGCGCCATCACCACTGTCTCCGGTAATCTGTTTTAGATAGAACCCGTGTAAACCCACGGCGAAGGATTCGGACAAAAACTGATTGAGTGCCAGATCCAGGTGGACTTCCTGTCCAGTTTGGTAGTCTGTTCTGCTATTTTCGGTGTTGTAGATGTATCCGATGTTGAAGGATAGGTCCTTGCCGGACTCCAGATTCAGGTAGTTGAGCGCAAAGTTGGTATCGAAGCTCCAGTAATTGAGGCTGGTATTGATCGCATTGTCAGTGTCATAGTCACCGGTCGGGGCTACTATCAGGTGAGAGAACGACCAGTAATAGTTGTTTTCCTGCCAGTACAGGGCGACTGGGATAAACGCGACGTCACCGAGGCCCGACGCTGATTCGGTCTCGCTCAGCCCGGTTCCTCCCAGCGAGATGTCCGTATCGATTTCGAGGTGCGCCAGGGGTATGAATACGCCGGCGGCGTATTGCCCTCCGAACAGCTCCAGTTCGGGTTTGTAGATGATGGTGGTGAAGTTCATCAGGAAATCCAGGTCGGTATCCAGCTGCAGTTGGCCAGACCGGTAGGATTTATCGATGTCCGCACCATAGAGATAGATGTCGTTGCGAAGCGTCCATGTCTCTTGTGGAGCCACAGCCATAGCAAAGTCGCCATAGGTGCCGGGAACATAGTTGCTGTATCCGCCCTCGGCTGCCTGTAACTGGTTGACGTACACCAACGCACCCAGCAAGCAGGTTAGCGGTAGGATCCTGATTAGCATCTGACGACCTATAAACGCTATGGCGGGACAGTTACTGGGGCGGCTTGTACGGGTCAAGCGCTCCGCTTGGAATAGGCGGGTGGGCCTTCAACGACGCCGCGTGTTCTGCCAGTTGCCCCAGTGCTGCCTTGGGAACCCAGGTGTGTGGAAAGAGGACATTCTCGCGTTCCTGTGGGTCGGCGATAAGATTGTAAACCCTCGGCATGCCGTAGGTGATGGTTTCGCCGAACACAGATTCCAACTCCTTAAAGTTTACTTTCCAGTTGCGCCACTTCACCCCAAAAATATCATTCCCCATGTAGACTATGAGGCCCTCTCGGCCAGACTTTTCCTGCTTGCCCAGGAAGAAATCGGACATCTCTATTCCATCGATAACGCGGTCTTTGGGTACTTTCCCGCCAGCGATGCGCGCGAAGCTGGGGAAGAGATCCATTTCGTGGACAATTTCATTGCTCTCCGAGCCGGCAGGAATCTTGCCGGGCCAACGCATAGCGAACGGAACCCTTAATGCGCCTTCGAAACCGGTAAAGAGTGTGCCACGCCAGGGACCTGCTGAACCGGGAGTCGTCGTTTGCACGGTAAGGGCGTTGTTCCCGTGCGGCATGGCTTCGGGTCCATTATCCGCGGTGAAGATAAAGATAGTATTGTCCCGAATCCCGAGTTCGTCGATCGTGTCGAGCAACTGACCAGTGTACGTGTCGATCTGATGTAGCAGGTCTGCCCATGCGCCATTGCCGGTTTTGCCTACGAAATCCGGATGCGGTCGAGTCGGGTAATGCGTCGCGGTATAGGGAAGGTAGAGGAAAAACGGTTTGTCGCCTTTTGCCTGGCGTTTCATAAAATCGATGGCCTTGTCCGTGATATCGCCGTCAATGAGAGGACGATAGTCGAGCCTGTAGGGCTTTATCTTCCTCGGTTTTTGGCCCTTGCGAGCCTCCATGACAAAGGACTCCTGAACACCACTGCCGGCAAAACCTTCGAGTGCAGTATAGGCAGATTCATCTGTTGAGTTGGGCACCCCGTACCACTCATCGAAGCCCTGGTCTGTTGGAAATCTCCCCTCAGTGCGGCCGAGGTGCCATTTGCCATACATGGCCGTGCTGTAGCCGGCATCCGACAGCATCTCGGCCATGGTGACTTCCCACTGCACAAGCCCGTAGACACCATCGCCTAATGGCACACCACCGTTGCCGCTGCGGATGGCATATCGCCCCGTCATAATCGCGGACCGCGACGGGGTGCATTGGACTTCGACATTGAAATTAGTGAGACGAAGCCCTTCGCCGGCGAGTTGGTCGATGCGTGGCGTTGGCGCGCCGCGGATGATTCCGCCGCCGTTAAAGCCAGGCTCACCCCAGCCGAAGTTATCTAAAAAAACCAGGACAATGTTGGGTTTCTCGGCTGCTGCTGCAACCGAACCAAAAACCAGTAAGAGGGAGACAATAACCGATCTGATTAATAACATAGTCGTCTAGTCCTGACTTTTCGTGGCTATCTTCTCAATCTAGCAAATTGTTATGACCGATTGAAGTAATGGTACTGGCGGACTGGGCCCTTTTCTTTAACTGGCGAAGCGGAAATGCAGCGTGTGCTCCTGCTCTGTATCGGGCGTTACGCTAACCCGACGACCCGCCGCTTCTTTTGCCAGCATTTCCATTACGGTGTCCTGGTCGGTGGGCGCCGTGCAACTGACGAAGCGCTTGCCCGTGTCGGTCTCGCAGAGCACGATCGCCTGGGCGGGCGTGCCCTTCATGTAGTTCACGGTATAGGCGATCACAGTGCCACTGTCAGGATGTGACTCCTGCTCCTTTTTTTCCAGTACGTCCTGGCTGATCTTGGTATTTATTGCTGACCAATCGATCTCGCTAGGCTGGCAAGAGTAAACACCGCTGGCGTGCTTGCTGAGCACGCCGCCGTTGGCATGTATAAACGCGAACTGATCGGGCTTGGCGCGTATCTGCGACCACATCTCGGCAATGCCGTGCATGCTGTAATTGTTTCCCGGCCCACCAAAGTAGGATAGTCCTCCGGTCAGCGTCAGTACCTGGCTGCCATCGGCAGGTAGACCCATATGGTCGGTGATTGCGGTGACTGCGCAGGGAAAACAGCTGTATATGTCGATCATGCTGATATCTTCGATGCGCTTGCCGGCCATGGCCATCGCCTTGTCGGCTACCATTTCCGCCATGCGTGATGTGCTGGGATCGGGGCGCAGCGATAGGTCGACTTCCATTCCCTGCGCGGCGCCGTGCATATAAACCCAGTTGCTCTCCGGTATATTGAGTTCCCGTGCTTTGCCAACAGTTGTCAGCAGCACGGCGGCCCCCTGGTTCACACTGTCCTGGGCGATCATACGCTTGGTATAGAGGTGGGTCAGTGGCTCAGCACTGAGAATTTCTTCTGCCGTCATACTGCCGGGAAACTGTGAGTACGGGTTGTCGGCAGCCACTGCGCTAAAGGAGGCCTGCAGAGCTCCCACCTGTTTCAGGTAGTCTTCGCGGCTAAGGCCCAGTCGCTGTCTACGTGCTTCTTCAATGATGGCGTAGTAGAACAGTGGCATAACCATGCCATTGAAGCGCTCCTGGTTATTTGCTACGAACTCTCCGAAGCCGCGATCTTCCAGCGGTTCGTCGAACTCCTCTTGCCAGTCGAGGTTTAGATTATTTCGTTTGGCATTGCGCTGGTTGCGAATCGCCTCTGAGCCGGCCACCAATACCATTGACCTCTTGCCCTCGGTCAGGTCGGCAAAGAACTCCATGACAAATGACTGGGGTACATTGCCTCCTACCACACTGTAAATACGATCGCTGGGGTTGGCGCCTATGGCTTTAGCTACAGACTGGGGTGGATTGTTGCTGCGCCCCAGGTCACTGGCCCACATGGGCGCCGAGTCGGAGAAAATCTTGGTCACAGCGATGGTGTCGATGGCGTCGGTTACGCCGTCGCCACCGCAGGCGTCTAGTGCGGCCTGTGCCGCTCTTGAGGCGATTCCCATGGGCGAAGTTTCGCCCGCTTCCCGTTCGACATACTGGCCCGCCCCCACGATGATGGGGGTATTGTCTGGAGTGTGCATTGGTGGCTCTCTACTGGTTAAGGGCTGAAACTCGCCAGGTGCTTACACGATCTCGGAGATCGTGCGCAGCATGTCCTTGTCGGTAGTGGCGACCAGCAACGTGGTGACTTTGGAGTCGCGCCATGCCTGCAGTCGGTCCTTGATCCGGTCTTTGGGGCCGGTCAGCGTCATCGCATCCGCCAGTTCGTCAGGTATTACCTGCGCAGCTTCGTCGCGCTTGCCGTCCATGAACAGCTGTTGGATGCGCTCGGCTTCATCTTCATAGCCCATGCGAACAAACAGGTCCTTGTGGAAATTGGTGCTTTTTGCGCCCATGCCGCCCACATAGAATGCCATATGGTATTTGAACGGCTGCAGACCTGCCTGGATATCATCGGTAATGTTGACTTGCACCATCTGGGCGATATCAAAGTCCGGGCGCATATTAACCAGAGATTTAGAGTAGACGCTCTCGTCATAGGGGTTGTAGAACAGCGGGATCCAGCCGTCGCAAATCTCTGTAGCCAGGGCAATGTTCTTGGGGCCTTCTGCACCCAGGTAGATGGGGATCTCGTTGCGCAGCGGGTGGGTAATCGGCTTCAGTGGCTTGCCCAGTCCCAGTCCGTCATCACCGGGGTAGGGTAGTGGGTAGTGTGGCCCGTCGTTGGTTACCGGGCCCTCTCGTTTGAACACCTGGCGGATGATATCGATATACTCGCGGGTGCGTGCCAGTGGCTTCGGGAAAGGCCGCCCATACCAGCCTTCAACCACTTGCGGCCCCGATACGCCCAGGCCCAATTGAAAGCGGCCATTGGACAGGTAGTCCAGGCTAAGCGCGTGCATTGCACAGGAGGTAGGCGTTCTCCCAGAAAGCTGCACCACGGCGGTGCCAAGTTTGATCTTCTCTGTTTGCGCGCCTATCCAACACAGCGGTGTGAAGGCATCGTTACCCCAGGCCTCGGCGGACCAGACTGAATCAAAGCCGAGTCGCTCAGCCTCCTGCGCCATTTCTACGAAGTTGGGGTTGGGAGCGGCCCCCCAGTAACCTTGTGCCAATCCGAGTTTTAAATCACTCATATTCCGTTCAATCCTGTCTGATAGTTATTTCGTTGAGAGAAATGGTAGTCTAAAAAATGGGGCTCAAGTATAAGCAATAAACGGATGGTATGGGCAAGAAATCGCTTGGCGCCCATTTATAACAACCTGAGAATCAGCGTCGTCAGCGTGGCGATTGCTCACGGTATGCTACAGGAATCATGGACCCATAAAAGCCCAAGTCAGTTATCCCGGGCTTGGCTTCAGTGTTTGCCCAGGCCGTGCTGTTCGAGCCGCCAGCGCAAGGTGTCTATCCGGTCCTGACCGAAGAAAGGCTCTCCCTGGAAGACCATGGTCGGTACGCCCCAGTGGCCGGCCGCTTCCAGGCTTTGCTGGTTGGCCTCGATCTCTGCCCGGGTGTCGTATTGGGCGATAGCTGCCTCCAGTTCCACGATGTCCAGGCCAGCGGCGGCAATGGCCTGCGCCAGGTGATCGCCCTGATCCCAGTCGCGCGTACCACCCCAAATCAGTCTGGACACTTCGAAGGCCAGTTCGATGCCCTTGCCGCGGCGATCCGCTTCAACGGCCAGTGCACAAAGTCGGAAAATATAGGGCTGCTCTGTGGCTACCTCGAACGTGGTCAGGTCCTGCACGACGGGATCGGGCGAGGGGAATTCAATGTTCATGCCCAGGAACTCGGCCCGTCGCGCCGAATCCATAAGGATGTAATGTACTTTAGAAGGGTCATCCGGTGTGAACAGGGCCTGTTTTGCTCTCACGGCAATTGGCAACACGGGCCGAAGTCTCACTTCAACTTCGTAATCATCCCGGAGCTTCAACAGATCCGGTGTTACCAGGTAGGAGTAGGGGCTGCGGAACGACCAGTAGACATCGATAGTGGGCTTCATAGCATTCTCTTCATCATTTTCCATGAGTCGACGTCACCATCATAGTATGCCCCACTGGCATAGTGTGTCACCCAAAGGTAAGCGCGCTGAAAGCGGTGTCGTTCACTTCAGCAATTCCTCTTCCACCTGATCCAGTCGTTCTTTGCCGAAGAACATTTCATCACCGACAAAGAAGGTAGGCACACCGAACGCACCACGATCGGCCGCCGCCTGGGTTGTCTGCTTCAGTGATTCCTTGATGGGATCAGACTGTATCAATTTCACGAGCGCTTCTGCATCCAGGCCGGCCTCGCGCCAGACAGCCTCGACCACCTCCGGGTCATCCATCTTTTGGTTCTGCTCCCACATCGCTGCGAGAACTGCCTCGATATAAGCCGCTTCCACATCCAGTTCTCGCGCTGCCACCAGACCGCGCATGATGGTAATGGTGTTCATGGGAAAGTGGCTATTGAATACGAAGTCGTTAAGAGCATGTTTTTCCTGGAAGCGTTTGCTCTCCAGCATTTCGTATTCGAGTTTTCCCTTGATGCCGCCGAATGCCACGAAAGGTGCCTGGTTGTCGGTAATTTTAAACAGGCCACCCAGTAGCGTGGGTACGATCTCCAGTTCAGCGCCGGTGCGCTCAAGGATGTCGGGCAGCACTTTGTAGCAGTAGTAAGCATTCGGACTGGCGAAATCGAAGAAAAATTCCAGTTTTGCCATGAGTAGTCTCCTCGTTTGAGTGATGAGTTATTTGTGATTCCACCAGGCAAGGTCGCTGAAGGAACGCAGATCCAGTTCGTGTGTCCAGGCTGAGCGGTGTTGGTGGGCGACGTGGAAATAGGTCTCAGCCATTTGTTCGGGCAGCATCAGCCCGTCGCTGTCACCACCGCGTGATTCCCGCAGTTTCTCGAAGGTTTCAGCTCCCAGCATCTTGCCCAGGGTATCAGGTGCGTCGACCGCACCGTCAATAAGAATGTGCGCAACATGGATGCCCTTGGGTGCAAACTGCGCATTGAGCGATTGGCAGAGCATGCGGCGCCCGCCCATGGCCGCGGCGTGGGAGTGCTGTCCTTCGTTACCTCGTACTGCCGCGGTGGCCGACGTTACCAGGATGACCCCCTTGCCCCGCTGTTCCATAAGGGGACACAGAACCGAAGCGGTGCGGAACAGGCCGAAGGTGCCAAGGCGCCATCCAAGTTCAAAGGCCTTGTAGCTGGTATCCTCCAGCGGTCGGTTTCCGATCTGGGCGCCGAGATTGTAAAGTACAACCTCTATTGGGCCGATCTCTGCTTCCACCTGCGCGATGCGCTCCTCGATACTGCCCTCACTGGCGGCATTGAGCAGGAAGCCATCGGCTGTGCCACCGTCCGCCTCGATCTGTTCCACCAGAGCCTGCAGACCCGCTTCGTCACTGCGGCGACATAGCACAGCATGGTAACCGGCGGCTGCGAATCGCTTGCCCACGTTTCCTCCGATACCGGCTCCTGCACCGATAACCAGGCATACTGGCTTCATGATCGTTACCTCGCTTCGAAATCTTTAGTTGCATGATGCAACTTGAAAGTATCATGATGAAACCATAATATGCAAGTGCAATGACCAAAGAAGCATTTCGGGCCGTGACATGAAATACAAGACCTTCGACCACATGAACTGTTCGCTGGCGCAGACGCTGAATATCATCGGCGAGCGATGGACGCTATTGATCCTGCGTGATGCCTTCTTTGGTAGTAAGCGCTTCAGCCAGTTTGAGCATAGTCTGGGTATAGCAAAGAACATACTCAGCGCTAGGCTCAGCATGCTGGTAGAGGAGGGCATTATGGAGCGCCGCGAATCAGCGGAAGACAAGCGAGTTGAGTACGTGTTGACCGAGCAAGGTCTGGACCTGCAGCCCATACTGTTGTCGATGACGCATTGGGGGGATAAGCACCGTCCCCACCCGAAAGGAAAGCGCCTCATATTCATTGACCGGGAAGAGGGGCACCCGATCCAAAATATGACGGTGAGAGCCGATGATGGCCGCGCGCTAAAGCCCCGTGAAGTGCGGGCGACACCAGGACCAGGCTTGGACAGCCAGTAAACAGGTAGGCGCCACGATAAATCGATAAAAATGTTCCAAGTGCTCTATTGAGTCAATAGTGCCCCATTGGGGTTCATCAGGGTCGATAGATGACGAGCCAAAGTCTTGTGAAGGCGTAAGTCGAGAGTCGCCCAACTAGCAGCCAACTCGAGCCACAGAATTGTGGTGATAATCCCGCCGTATCCTACTAATATCGGGGGCAGGTTATGAATTTTTACGCCCATTAACATCACAGCTAACGCTAAACCAGGGACCAAGTAATGAATATTGCTACGGCAGCTCTTCCCACGATTAGTGGAAATTTCGAAGCGCAGGAAACAGAATTCAATTATTGGGTAGAGGATGTTGAAGGCAGTGTACCAGCAGACTTTACCGGCACCTTCTTTCGCAATGGCCCGGGGCGCTTAAAACTCGGCGGCGAGGAGTTCGGTCATTGGTTTGATGGCGACGGCATGATTGGTCGCACCACGTTCATCGACGGCAAGGTGCATTTTGCCAATAAGTTTATTCGCACACCTAAATACGTCAACGAGACCGCTGCCGGAAAACCGCTCTATCGCGGATTTGGTGGCGCACCCAAGGGCAGTGTTTTAAAACGTTTCGCCTTACCTGCACAGCCTGCAAATACCGGCCTGATGTTACACGGCGATAAATTTTTGGCGTTGGGTGAGGGTGGCCGTCCCTGGGCGCTGAACCCCGAGACACTCGATACCGAAGGTGAATATGACTTTAACGGAGACCTGGGGAAAACCTTCAGTGCCCATGCCAAGAAAAATCCGAAAACAGGGTACTACTATAATTTTGGTATGCGCTTTGGGATGAAACCGAGTTTCGATTTCTACAAAATAGCTCCCAGCGGCAAGTTAGTTGGCCAGGCGGTTTTCAGTCTCGATCATATGCCCATGCTGCATGACTTTGCGCTGACAGAAAATTACGCCATCTTCATTCAATCTTCAGTCTCCATGAGCCCCAACCCATTACCGATACTTCTAGGTGGCTCTATTGCCGATGCGATGTTGTTTGATGATCGCCTGTGCAACAAAATTATTATTATCGACGTTAACACCCTGCAGTTGGCTGACGAGATTGAAATTGCACCTACCACGTGTTTGCACTTCGGCAATGCCTACGAAAAGGGTACTGAACTGCATTTCGATATGGTTCGAACACAAGAGGACGCCTATAGCACGCCTACCTCTAAAGCAAAAAGTCTGGATATCTTTTCACCTCAGGTGGACTTCAAGGCAGGTGGCGGTGAATACAAGCGGTTTATTGTCAATTTGCCTAAAGGAAAGGTTCAAATAGAAAGCATTGACGATGCTGTTCTAGGTGAATTCCCGCAATGGGATTGGACGCTCTCTACACGAGAAAATCGTTTTGCTGTGTCTTGCTGTTATCCCGATGGCGGGCCAAGAACGTATTTCACCGGTATACAAAAAATAGACCGTTTCAGTGGCAAAGTAGAAGTACATAACTTTGGTGACTTTCGCTTTACCGGTGAACCGCTGATGGTGGCTAAGCCTGACGCCAAAAGCGACGAAGAATTCTATATCATGTGCTACGTCTACAACGGCAATACGGATAAAACAGAAGTGGTGTTAATGGACAGTCAGGACTTTAGCGACGAGATTGCCGTGATAAAACTGAATCATCATATGCCTCAGGGCTTTCACGGTATGTTTACGCCGAAAGTATTCCTTGGTTAGTCGTTCGCCACGCACAGCTAGCACAGGGATGAAACGAAGAGATTTTTTGAAAAGCACCAGTGTCGCAGCGGC
>CAZPVJ010000059.1:0-5558 GCA_964590005.1 uncultured Alteromonadaceae bacterium
TATCACGGCGTCCTGGGTGATGCGATTGCCTACCACCAGCAGGGCAGGGCCTGGATGATCACCGATCAGCGCAGTGCCTATGGCTTTCACCAGGATAACTTTTTGCCAGTGGCTGAGGCCAATACCATCGGCGACCTGGCCGATATACTCGACTTTCCCGAGGGTGCATTGCAGCACACAGTGGCTTACTACAATCGCTTCGCTGCCAACGGAGTGGACCCCCTGTACCAGAAGGCCGAGCGTTTTGTCCGTCCACTTCAGGGCCCACCCTACCGCGCCTGGGACCTATCCGTCAGCAACGCGTTTTTCCCGGCTCACACCTTCGGGGGCCTGCACACCAATACGCACGGCCAGGTGATTGATAGCTTCGGCGAGTTGATTCCGGGTCTCTACGCAGCGGGGCGCACCACCGCCGGATTGCCGACCGCGCCCTACATTGCCAGCGGCTTATCAGTTGGTGACTGCACCTTCTTCGGTCGCAGGGCAGGACGGCATGCCGCCGGGGGAGTCACGACGTGAATCGTCCGCTTATTGTCATCGTGCTATGTGCTTGGTCACTGCTCGCCCGTGGCCAGCAGACTGAGGTGGGTGAACAGCTGCGAGGTGACCCGGAGCGGGGGCGCCTGGTGTTCGCCCCCTGTCGGACCTGCCATTATCCAGAGCAGGCTATGGGTCACAATAATGGACCTAACCTGCACCGGATTTTTGGCAAGGTAGCCGGCAAGCAGGCGGGTTTTGAGTACTACTCCGCGACATTCCGCAATGCGACTTTCGTGTGGACCCCGGCCTTGCTTGATGCCTGGCTGGCGAACCCGCAAACCCTGTTCCCCGAGTCCTCCATGATGAGCCTGGGCGAACCCGACCCCCAGCGTCGGGCTGATCTCATTGCCTATCTGAAACAAGCCTCGGTGCGAGAACCCTGAAGCGCCCGCGGCACAGGGTTAAAGGATAGTGGGTCGTGCAGACTTGTCAGCGCTTGACGATCACTGAACTGCCGTGCCCGAACAGACCCTGGTTCGCGGTGATACCGACTTTCGCACCCGTCACCTGACGGTCGCCTGCCTGACCCCGCAACTGCCAGGTCAGCTCGCAAATCTGGGCAATAGCCTGTGCCGGCACGGCTTCGCCAAAGCAGGCCAGGCCTCCAGAGGCATTCACCGGGATCTTGCCACCGATGGCGGTGTCTCCGGCCCTCAGTAACTGCGCCGCCTCGCCCCGTGGCGCGAGTTGCAGGTCCTCTATCCAGTCCAGTTCCAGTGCCGTGGACAGGTCATAGACTTCGGCGAGGTCGACGTCCTCGGGCCCGATGCCGGCTTCTTCGTAGGCCTTGCCGGCAATCGAGCTTCGATAGCTATGAGCATCAATACCCGCCGCGGCTGCCGAGTCAGTGGCGATGTCAGGCATTTCTACAACGCTGCTGGCAAAGGTGGGCGTAACCGTCGAGATCGCAGCGACACGCGGTGCGTCATCGCGTCCCAGCTTGCGGGCGTAGTCGAGGCTGCACACAATCAGGGCCGCGCCCCCATCGCTGGTGGCGCAGATATCCATCAAGCGCAGTGGATCGGCGACTACCGCTGAGGCGGCGACGTCTTCAGCCGTGAAGCATTTGCGATACCGGGCCCTTGGATTCTTACTGCCAATGAGGGCGTTTTTCACCTTGACTGCGGCAAAGTCTTCCAGGGTGTCTCCGTAGAGATCCATGCGCCGTCGGGCGTAGAGACCGAAGTAAGTCGGGTTGGTTATGCCGAGGTAAAACCGGACCCAGTCGGGGTCCTCGGGACGGTAGCCTCCGGCGGGTGCCAGAAAGCCCTTGGGGGTGGTGTCAGCCCCGATAACCAGGGCAACGTCGCAGGCCCCGGCCAGTATCTTGTTGCGGGCAGCGGCCAGCGCCTGCGAACCGGAGGCACAGGCGGCGTAAGAGGTATTAACCTCGGCACCCTGCCAGCCCAGTGCCTGCGCAAAAGTCGCGCCTGAAACATAGCCCGGGTAGCCACAGCGCACGGTTGCGGCGCCCGAGACAAAACCCACATCCTGCCAGGGGATACCCGCGTCGGCGAGGGCTTCCCTGCCGGCGGCAACACCGTACTGGACGAAGTTGTGCCCCCACTTTCCCCACGGGTGCATGCCGGCGCCAATAATTGCGATTTCATTCGACATCAGGCAGCTCCCGGGGCGTCAGTGCCCGCAACCGGTTGCCACTTCCAGGTAACCTTGATGTCTTCATCCGTCTCATGCAGTGGTTCCAGCACCAGCTCCATTGGCATGCCTACCTTCAGGTCCTCGACGCTTGTCCCCGTAACCACCTGCCCGAGCACCGTCATCTGCTCCCTTTCCAGTTGCACTGCGGCAATGGCGTAGGGTTCAAACGGGTCGGCGGCCACATAGGGGGCCGGAGGCTGGTAGCAGGCGTTGGTGTAGCTCCAGACATGGCCCGTTCGGCTCAGCTCCACATCCTCGAACTCGGTGCTATCGCAGTTTGGGTTGCGACAGTAGTGCTCCTGTCGTGGAAAGAAGTAGGTGCCACAGTCTAGGCAGCGGCTGCCGATCAGGTGTGGTTTGGCGTCCATCGTGTGCCAGCCTTCTATAGCCGGTGCCCTGGGTTTTTCACTCATGCCGGAGTCTCCGTGGAATGCGCGGGCAAGGTTACTATTGGCGCTTGGCCACAGGCAAGGATTGTGGCCTGGAGCTGGCTTTGCGTGTGCGGGTAGCAACCGAGGGTTTACTTAAGCAGACCTGCCGTTGCCAGCCCTGTGCTAATTGGGCACAGTGGCATCATGTGCGGACGTTTTAATGTCATCGATAATCCTGGCCTACAGCAGTTACTTGCGGATCTTGGCATCGACCTGCAGTTACCTCCGGGAATCAATCTTGCGCCGACAGAACCGGTACCGCTTATCCGCCAGACGGGCAGCCTGGATGCCGCCCGCTGGTGGCTGACGCCGTCCTGGGCGCCAGCGGTTGATCAGAAATATTCGATGTTCAACGCCCGCCGCGAAACCCTGGCAAAGAGTCGGGCATTTCGTGGGCCCTTCAAGCGCCAGCGCGGTATTGTTGCTATGAGCAGCTTTATCGAATGGCGCACCGACAATGGTGTCAAGCAGCCCTGGTTGATTCGCAACAGTGAACACGCCCTGGCGGCAGCGGCGCTCTGGGATATCTGGTCCGGTGATGGCGGTGAATTGTTGAGTTGCACCCTGGTAACCACGGCTGCGGCTCCCCAATTCAAGGCGTGGCATGGGCGTATGCCGGTACTGCTGGCAAAAGAAGAATGGGCTCGATGGCTGGATAATACCCGGGCCATCGACGTGGGTGATCCGCTTTTTCGCAGTGAACTCAAGTATCCCTGGTACCTGCAGGCGCTCCCGCGCACCATCAGTAACAGTAGAAACAAAAACCCCTCCGATATGGAGGGGTTTGGCGAGATCCAGGAGTTGCGCCCAGAGGGCGCCGGTGGCTAGAACGAGTAGCGCAGATCCACGCCCCAGGTCAGAACGTCATCGATGTTGGTGTGGTAGGAGCCCAGCGTATCGGCTGCCTCACCGCCAGGGTTGCTGGCATATTCCTCGTCTAGCAGATTGTTACCCCATAGCGCTACCTCGATGGTGTCGTCTTCGTTGGACCAGGCCAATCGTGCATTCAGCAGTTTCTTGTCCTGAAAGTACCAGCGGCCGGTGGTGAACACCGCGTCGTCGTCGCTGGGCCCATCGTCCTCGGTGAACTGGTAGTTCATGTGTAATAACAGGTAGCCGTAGGCTATTTCCGGTGTCCAGTCCAGCTTGAGGGTGTACTCGGTGCTGCTGTCACTGTCATCCTTGTTCCCGCCTACCAACTCGCCGGCTGCATTGTAATACTGCTCGGATATCGATTCGGTTTCGCGGTAGGTGGTCAATCCGCCAAGGCGCAGGCTGTCAGTCACGTTCCAGGTGACCACCAGTTCTATACCGTCGGTCTCCTCGTCGCTGCTGACAACACCGGGTGTGGCGGTGGGGTCATCAGGCCCAGACTTGATATCGGTGGACCGTTGCCTGCCGTCCAGTTCGTGATGGAACAGCGCCGCCTCCAGGCGCACGCTGTCCTCGAAGAAATCACCCTTCAGACCCAGCTCGTAGCTGGTCATTTCTTCCGGATCAAAAGAGCCGGCCACGAAGGATTCAAAACGCTGGCCGTCGAAGCCACCGGACTTGTACCCGGTGGCGTAAGAGGCGTAAACCATCGCATAGTCGGTAAATTGCCAATCCCCGACCAGGCGTCCCGTGGTCTTGTTCCAGTCATCCTTGGTCGAGAACGTGTCGAACCACACCTCTTCCGGCGCACCGGTGACAGACGGGTCATATGACACCCGCGCGGGAGCGACGGGCCAATCGACTGTGGTCTCGAAGGTTTGCCAGGAGTATTCCTTCTCGTCATAACTGTAGCGCAGCCCCGCGGACAGGCGCACGGTATCGGTCAGCTGGTAACTGGCATCGGCAAAGACACCCCAGTTGCTGAAGTCGCCGGTGTTGTCCATGGTCTCGGTGAAATACTCGCCCTCGAAGGAGGGTGGCAGCACCCCAAGGCCGGCGGCGGCTGACAGTGCCAGGTACAGGGAATCTGGCGCGTCGCCAAAGATGTCCCAGATATGGTCATCCAGCCCTCCAAAACCACCCAGAATGGTCACAAACTGCATGTAGGAGTCCGCCAGTAGACCGATGTCGGTACGTTGAAAGACTTCCTCCTCGCTGTAATTTGCACCAAGGATGAGGTTCAGGTTCTCGTCGACGTAGTTAACGCGAAATTCTGTATACAGAATGTCGGAGTCTTCAATGTTGTTACTGTCGACGTAGCGGCGCGGTTGCGCGGTGCCGTCTTCTTCTTGCAGGTTAGTGGTTTCCCAGTCGCGGTAACTGACGATACCGAACATGGACCAGTCGTCATTGAGGAGGTGATTGAACTGTAGCGAGACCCCATACATCTCGCGGGTTTCTTCTTCATTGGTGCGCTCAGTGCTGTAGGCTTTGCCCGCACCGGCGACGTCGTGCTGGTCCTTGCCCCGGAAGGGGTCGTTACTGCCCCGATACGCATATTTACTGACTCCAATCGCAGCTCGTGGCATTTCGTCGCGATCTTCATAGTCAGCCGCCAGCTGAATGTCGGTATCCTCCGACAGGGTCCATAGCAGCACTCCTCGGGCGGCCATGAAGCCCTCGTCGCGGTAGTCATCACCGGTGGTAACACTGTCAGTGGCGCCATTGCGCTGGTGAGAGAATATATTGGCGCGCAGGGCCAGGCCGTCGGTAATGGGTGTGTTGACCATGCCCTCAACGCGCACCAGGTCCTGGTTACCCATGCGTGCTTTGACGAAGCCTTCGAACTCCTCGTGTGGTTTGTTGGGAATGATATTGATAACGCCTGCGGTGGCGTTGCGGCCAAACAGCGTGCCCTGTGGTCCTTTGAGAACCTCGGTGCGCGCGATGTCAGTGAAGGGAATGGAAGTGACCGCCCGGGGCATATAGGAACCATCGTAGAACGTAGCCACAGAGGGGTCCTGGCCAGAGCTGATATTGGGGCTGCTCACGCCT
>CAZPVJ010000060.1:0-15826 GCA_964590005.1 uncultured Alteromonadaceae bacterium
TAGTTAACGCCCTTGATCTCGAATGGCGTGGCCAGGCAGGCTGATACTGTGCTGCCCATGGTCTGGGTAACCCGGTAGGGACCCACCCGGCGCAGCCCGCGCTCACGCAGGATGTCAGCGGCTTCGGTCTGGCTGGCAGAGGAGGCGCCGCCCGAGCCGGCGATAATGCCGGTGCGTACATTGGAAACATCGCTGGCGTCCAGGCCGGCGTCTTCTATGGCCTGTTGCATTGAGATGTAGGCGTAGGCCGCCGCGTCGCCCATGAAACGGCGCTGCTTGCGGTCAATTAACTCCGCGGTGTCGATGGCGGGCGCGCCGGCGATATGAGAGCGCATGCCCATGTCTATCTGTTCCTGGCGAACACTGATACCCGAGTTGCCTTCGAACAGGGACTTGCTGACGCTGTCCGCGTCATTGCCCAGACAGGACACAATACCCAGCCCGGTTACCACCACTCGCCTGGTCATTGCTTAGAAAGACTCCGTAGACTGGAACAAGCCGACCCGCAGGTCGTTCGCTGTGTAAATTTCGCGGCCATCAACCGAGACAGTGCCGTCGGCGATTCCCATAACAAGCTTGCGCTCGATGACGCGTTTCATGTGTATGTTATAGACCACTTTGGTCGCTGACGGGAGTATTTGGCCGGTGAACTTTACCTCACCGGAGCCCAGGGCGCGGCCCCGCCCCGGGTTGCCCCGCCAACCAAGAAAGAAGCCCACTAACTGCCACATCGCGTCAAGCCCCAGGCAGCCCGGCATGACCGGATCACCCGGGAAGTGGCAATCAAAAAACCACAGGTCTGGCGTGATATCCAACTCGGCAACAATTTCACCCTTGCCGTAATTGCCACCCTCGGAGCTAATGTGGGCGATCCGGTCCAGCATGAGCATATTGTCGGTAGGTAACTGGGCGTTGCCGGGACCAAACAGCTCGCCGTTGCCGCAGGCGATCAATTCCTCTTTGGCATAAGCGCTTTTAGCAGTCATACGGTATCCATTTTTGCCACCTTGCAGGTGCCCCTGTAACGGGAAATTGGGCAGCTGGATGGGACGGTGCGTTGAGGGTGCCCATTCTAATGGCTGTAGACGACAAGTCCAGTGTCATGCCGCCGCCAGTGGCTCTCTGGTCAACTCAGCTCCCCTTGCTTACAATGATCCTTTGCCCGTTACCGCTCTCGCGAGAGCGGTAACCAGTCCACTTTAGTCTCGGGAATTCTTAATGCTAGTACCTGTCGTTCTTTCCGGTGGTGTCGGGAGCCGCCTCTGGCCGGTATCCCGCGAGCTGCACCCCAAACAATTCCTGCCCCTGGCGGGCGAACTATCGATGTTGCAGGACACCCTGCATCGCACGGGAGATCTCGAGACCGCTGATCCCATCGTGGTCTGTAATGAAGAACATCGCTTCATGGTGGCTGAGCAGTTGCGGCAGGTAGCGTTGTCTGCAGGCGCGCTGATTCTTGAACCCGAGGGTCGCAATACGGCACCGGCAGTTGCCCTGGCCGCGCTGCAGGCCTTGTCAGTGGACCCCGACGCGATCCTGCTGGTGTTGCCGGCCGATCACGTGATTCGTGACGTGGCCGCTTTTGTAGCGGCCGTTGAACTGGCGCTGCCGCTGGCCAGGCAGGGGCGGTTAATGACATTCGGGGTGGTCCCGAGCAGCCCCGAAACCGGTTACGGCTATATCAAGTGCGGCGAATCTGTGTCGACGGGTCTGTATGACCTGGAGCGGTTCGTGGAGAAGCCGGATCTTGAAACAGCCCGGTCCTATGTGGATAGCGGTGACTACCTTTGGAATAGCGGTATGTTTCTGCTGGGCGCGGCCTCTTACGTCGACCAGTTGGGGATACATGCCCCGCAGATACTCGACCAGTGCCGCGCCGCGATGGCCGGGTCAACCCGCGATATGGATTTTATCCGCCCCGGTGCCGAGGCGTTCCTCGCCTCCGATAGCGACAGTATCGATTACGCGGTGATGGAAAAGACTGACCTGGGTGGCGTGGTAGCGCTGGACTGTGGGTGGAGTGATGTCGGCGCCTGGTCGGCTCTGTGGGATGTCGCTGTTCGCGATGAGCAAGGTAATGCCCTGGAAGGGGACGTGATTGTCCAAGCCAGCGCGAATTCCTATATCCGCAGTGACTCCCGGCTGGTCGCTGCCGTCGGTGTCGAGAACCTGGTTGTGGTCGAGACACCTGATGCAGTGCTTGTAGCGGCCAGAGACCAGGTGCAGGACGTGAAAGCGATCGTCAACCGGTTGAAATCCGAGGGTCGGCCAGAGGCCCACCTGCATCAGCGGGTATACCGCCCCTGGGGCTCTTACGAGTCGCTGGTCGTTGCCGATCGCTTCCAGGTGAAGCGCATTGTGGTCAACCCCGGGCAGACCCTGTCTCTGCAGATGCATCATCATCGTGCGGAGCACTGGATCGTTGTCGCGGGTACCGCTGAAGTCACCTGTGAGGACAAGGTTTTCATGCTCGGTGAAGACGAGTCCACCTATATTCCGCTTGGCCACAAACACCGCTTGGCCAATCCGGGACGCATTCCGCTCGAGTTGATTGAAGTGCAGTCAGGCACCTATCTTGGCGAGGATGATATCGTTCGTTTTGAAGACGTCTATGGCCGCAGTGAGCCAGAGGCAAGCGAGTAACAAGGAGTTTTATCGCATGATCAATAAGTGTCTTTTCCCGGTGGCAGGCTACGGGACCCGCTTTCTGCCAGCCACCAAGAGTATGCCCAAGGAGATGTTGCCCATCGTCAACAAGCCCCTGGTGCAATACGGTGTTGAGGAGGCCATCGAGGCCGGTATGACCACCTGCGCAATGGTCACCGGGCGCGGCAAGCGCTCAATCACCGACCACTTCGATATCAGTTATGAACTGGAGCACCAGATTTCCGGTAGCAGCAAGGAAATGTACCTGGAAAGTATTCGCAGCGTGCTGGACAAGGGTGTATTCACCATGGTCCGCCAACGCGAGATGAAGGGACTGGGCCACGCGATACTCACCGGCGAATCGCTGATCGGCAATGTCCCCTTTGGTGTATTGCTGTCGGACGATTTGTGCCTGAACGAGGGTCCCGGCGTGCTCGCCCAGATGGCAGAGTTGTACCGTCAGTTTCGCTGTTCCATCGTGGCCATCCAGGAGGTCCCGCAGGACGAGGTGCACAAATATGGCGTAATCGCCGGCGAGAGTCTCAAGGACGGCATCTACCGTGTCGATGAGATGGTCGAGAAACCCGACCCGGCGGATGCGCCTTCGAATCTGGCGATCATTGGCCGTTACATCCTGACCCCGGATATTTTCGACATCATTCGGGAGACCGAACCGGGGGCCAACGGGGAAATTCAGCTGACTGATGCACTTCAGACGCAGGCTCGTACGGGCTGTGTGATGGCCTATAAGTTCAAGGGCCGCCGCTTTGATTGTGGCAGCGTGCCGGGCTTTGTTGAGGCAACCAACCATGTTTACGAAAACTACTACGGTAAGGATTGAACGGACCTCTCGTGGAAAAAATTACCTGTTTCAAAGCGTATGATGTGCGGGGCCGGATCCCGGACCAGCTCAATGAAGACATAGCGCGCCGTATCGGACGAGCCTATGCTGAAACCATCAAGCCCACCCGGGTTGTTGTCGGTCACGACATTCGCCTTACCAGCGAGGCAATCAAAGCGGCAGTGACTGAGGGACTGCTGGAGCAGGGTGTCGATGTTTATGATATCGGCCTGTGTGGCACCGAGGAGATTTACTTCGCGACCTCCCATGCCGGTATGGACGGTGGCATCGCGGTAACGGCCAGCCACAATCCCAAGGACTACAACGGGATGAAATTCGTTCGGGAGGAGTCCAAGCCTATTTCCGGTGATACCGGCCTGTTTGACATCCAGGCACTGGCAGAGGCTGATGATTTTACCCCGGCCGCCAGGCGTGGCGAGCTACATCCGCTGGACACCGCCGCGGCCTACGTTGAGCACCTGCTTGGCTACGTGGATGTGGCTCAGCTGAAACCACTCAAGATCGTGGTCAATGCCGGTAACGGTGGCGCCGGGCGTGTTGTTGACCTGCTGGAACCTCACCTGCCTTTCGAGTTCATCAAAGTGCACCACGAGCCCGATGGCCACTTCCCTAACGGGGTGCCCAATCCATTGCTGGAGGAAAACCGCGCGCCTACCATTGCCGCAGTGCGTGACCACGGCGCCGACCTGGGTATCGCCTGGGATGGTGATTTCGATCGTTGTTTTTTCTTCGACGCTGCCGGCGAGTTTATCGAGGGGTATTACCTGGTCGGGTTGTTGGCGGAGGCTTTCCTTAACCAGGTACCGAACGCAACCATCGTTCACGACCCTCGCCTGACCTGGAACACCATCGCCATGACTGAAGCGCTGGGTGGTCGGGCGGTGCAGAGTAAGACCGGTCACGCCTTCATTAAAGAGCGTATGCGATTGGAAGACGCGGTCTATGGTGGTGAGATGAGTGCCCATCACTATTTTCGTGACTTTGCTTTCTGCGACAGTGGCATGATTCCCTGGCTGTTGGTTACCGGCCTGATTGCCAGCCGAAACCTGAGCCTGTCGGAGATGGTGGCAGAGCGGATGGCAGCGTATCCCTGCAGTGGTGAGATCAATCGAACGATAGAGGATCCGGCGTCGGTACTGGCCGCTGCAGAGGCCACCTACGCGGATCAGGCTCTACAGGTTGCCCATGTCGACGGGCTGAGTATGGAGTTTGAAAACTGGCGTTTTAATCTCAGGATGTCCAATACCGAGCCGGTAGTGCGATTGAACGTGGAGAGCAGGGCGGATATTCCCCTGATGGAACAGCGGCGTGACGAACTGCTGGCGCTGATCGACGCGAACTAAACGCTATCGCGGGCCGCTCGCCAGGCTGCCATCAGCCTGATGGTCGAGGCGTCCATGCCGACGCCCGCTCCGTCAATCGACAACTCACCGAGAATCTCGGCTCCAATTTCTTTGCCCAACTCCACACCCCACTGGTCGAAAGAGTTGATACCCCAGAGCTGCCCGCTGCAGAATGTACGGTGCTCGTACAATGCGAGCAGGGCTCCCAGGGTGGCGGGGGTCAGGCTGTCCATGGTGATGATGCTGTTGGGACGGTTACCGGGCATCATCAGGTGCGGCGCCAGCCGTTCGGCCTCGGCCAGGGCGACCCCTCGGGCCGCCAGTGCATCCAGCGCTTCGGCCTCACTGCGCCCCACCATCATAGCGCGACTCTGGGCCAGGCAATTGGCGACCAGTCGCTGATGCTGTGCGGACATACCGGTATGGGTAGTCAGTGGTAGCACAAAGTCCGCGGGACAGTCTTGCGTTCCCTGGTGTAGTAGCTGGTGAAAGGAATGCTGCCCCATGGTACCCGCGGAGCCCCACAATACCGGTGCCGTCTGGTAGGGCAGGGGATTGCCGGCACTGCTTACCCGTTTACCGTTGCTCTCCATGGTGAGTTGCTGCAGGAAGTCGGGCAGTTTCTGTAAGCCCTGGGCGTAGGGTAGTACCGCGTGTGAGCCCGCTCCCAGCAGATTGCGATTCCAGATCTCCAGCAGGCTCATCAGCATCGGCAGGTTCTGTGCGGGAGGCGCGCTGACGAAATGCGCATCCATGGCTTCTGCACCCGCCAAAAGCTCACTGAAGTGCTCCCAACCCACGGCAATGGCACAGCTTAAGCCTACTGCCGACCAGACGGAGTAGCGGCCGCCGACCCAGTCCCACAGTGGCAGGCAGTTGTCCGCCGGAATTCCGAATTCCGCCGCGGCCGCCAGATTCGTTGTCACGGCCAGGAAGTGCTTGTCGAGATCGCTTTCGTTGGCCCCATCCATCAGCAGCCATTGCCGGGCGGCCAGGCCGTTGGTAAGTGTTTCCTCGGTGCGAAAGGACTTTGAGCAGATGATAAACAGGGTGCTCGCCGGGTCTAGCTGCAAGAGTGTCTCTTGCAAGTCGGCGGGGTCGACATTGGCGACATAGTGACAAGTCACCAGACCCTGAAAGGGATGAAGTGCCTCGGTTACCAGGCGCGGACCGAGGTCAGAACCACCTATACCGATATTGACCACGTCAGTAACAGGCCTGCCGTTATAACCGAGCAGTTGACCGCCGATGATGCGTTCTGTCCACCCCTGCATCTGCGCTCGGGTGGCTTCCACCTCAGCAAAGCGAGGATCTGTCGAGTGCGAGGCCCGCAGCAGGCTGTGCAATGCCGCCCGCGCCTCGGTGTTATTCAGCTCCTCACCGGCCAGCAACGCCCGGGCGCGGGCGCTCAGGTCGGCCTGCTCCGCTAACGCCAGTAAACTCTGCAGGCTGCTGTCGTCCAGCTGTTGCTTGGCGTAATCCAGTTGCAGGCCGGCAGCGGAGGCCGTGTAGCGAGTGGCCCGCTCGGGATCCGCGGCTAACAGGTCGGCTACGCGAAGCTGCCGAACGCTGTTGGCCTGTGAAGCCAGATCGGTATAGGCCGGATAGTCAGTCAATGAGGTAGGGGCGGTCATGCCAGAGTCCGAACGGGAAGATAAAAACAGTATAGGTAGCCCCCGAGGGGCACGCAATTGGCGCAGGCGATTAGCTGCTGCGGTCCACCGATAACGCGGTAAGACGCTCCAGGGCTTCCCGCGCGGGTCCTTCCGGGCAGCACTGCAGGTGCTCCATTGCGAGGGACCGATAATGCTCAGCGCGCGCTCGGGTGTAGTCCAGCGCGCCGCAGCGTTTGGCGGCGGCCAGTACGTCGGCAAGCGCATCCGCACTTTTGTGGGTAATGGCCTCACGTACCAGGGCCTGCTCGGCGCTTGTCCCGTGTTCCAGCGTGTAGATTAATGGCAGAGTCGGCTTGCCCTCGGTCAGGTCGTCGCCAACGTTTTTGCCCATCTGCGCGGGGTCGCCATCATAATCCAGAAGGTCGTCAACCAGCTGGAAAGCGATGCCGAGATTCAGCCCGAACTGGTGCAAGCTGTCACGGGAGGCCTCGGCACAGCCGTGCAGGGTGGCGGCGCCGTAGCAGGCCGCCGCGAACAGGATAGCGGTTTTGCGGGTAATCACATCCAGGTACTGCTGCTCGCTTGTGCCCGGGTCGCCGGCACGCACCAATTGCAGCACCTCGCCCTCGGCGATGACGTTGGTTGTGTCGGCCATGTGCCGCAAGAGATCCAGGTCTTCCAGCTGGACCATCAGCTGGAATGCGCGTGTGTACAGGAAATCGCCCACAAGCACGCTGGGCGCATTACCGAATTCGGCGTTGGCGGTTGGGCGACCACGTCGCAGGGCCGAGACGTCAACCACATCGTCGTGCAGCAGGGTGGCGGTGTGGATGAACTCGATGACGGCGGCGAAGCTCACCTGACGCTCGTCGCAGGCCCCCAGCGCCTTGGCCACCAGCAGAACCAGCAGTGGCCGCATACGCTTACCGCCGGCATCGATGATGTAGTGACCGACGTTTTCGACCATGTCGACGTCCGATTCCAGCTGATCGATGATAAGGCGGTTAACCTGCTCGAACTCGCTGGCCACGGTGTTGCGGATCTGCTGCATAGAAGGGGAGTCGTGGCTGTACGCTCGCGCATGCTAGGTTGCCCGTGCATGGGTGTCAAGCTGTCGCCGGGGCGCTTCAAAAGTGGCTAATTTGGTCGCTAAGCCATTGTCTTTATTGGGAAAATAAACCTTGCCCCGGGGGGGTGATTTCAGTAAAATCGCCGCCCTCTACCGACGGTGTGGTTGCTTAAAGGTCACCCTGAGGTGTTTTTGAACTGTTTGTGCCGAGCTCTGCCCCCTTGATTTTAAAGGGTTTTTTCCGATCGCGAGCAGGCTAATTAAACGGAGAGTAACATGTACGCAGTAATCGAAAGCGGTGGTAAGCAGCACCGTGTCGTTGAGGGTGAGACCCTCAAACTTGAAAAAATTGAAGCCGCGACCGGCGAGACCATTGAGTTCGATAAGGTACTCATGATCGGTGGCGATAGCGTCAAAATTGGGACCCCTCTGGTAGAAGGCGGCAAGGTCACTGCCGAGGTGCTAGCCCAGGGACGTCACAAGAAGGTCAAGATTGTTAAGTTCAATCGCCGTAAGCACTATCGGAGAGAGACTGGCCACCGTCAGTGGTACACCGAAGTCAAGATAACCGGCATCACGGCGTAAGCGAGGAGAACGGATATGGCACACAAGAAAGCAGGCGGAAGTACGCGTAACGGTCGTGATTCCGAGAGTAAACGCCTTGGTGTGAAGTGTTTCGGTGGCGAGACAGTCAAGGCCGGTAACATCATCGTTCGTCAACGCGGTACTCGCTTCCACGCGGGTCCCAACGTTGGCATGGGCAAGGATCACACCTTGTTCGCAACCAGCGATGGCAAAGTAGAGTTCGTGGTCAAGGGTCCACAGAGCCGCAAGTATGTTCAGGTGGTGAGCGCCTGAATCGCGGTACACGCTAAACACCGAAAGAGCCTCGTCACCTGACGGGGCTTTTTTTTGTTTGATTTATTTTGCGAAACCCAGGCTGGGTTGTATCGGTTTGGTAGGCGAGAGCCCCTAATTGTGGAGCAGGTGCCATCAGGGCTCGGGCCTGAACGGACACGCCGTGAACCCATCCATGGGGGCTTGAGCTCGACATCCATGTCTCGCACAGTCCGTTAAGGCCCAAGCCCTGATGGCCCCGGCAGATTCGGAGCGAGGCCATGCGCTGTCTAGCAGCCTTGGAGCCCAACGAGCAGAAATCAACAAATCCCGAAAGCGGGGAATAAGCAGGTAGAATGCACAGCTATGAAGTTTGTAGATGAAGCCAGTATCAAGGTCTTTGCCGGCAAGGGCGGCAATGGCGCCATGAGCTTTCGTCGTGAAAAGTATGTGGCGCGCGGTGGCCCCGATGGCGGCGATGGCGGGGATGGCGGCAGCGTGATCATGGAAGCTGACGAGTCCCTGAATACCATGGTTGATTACCGTTTTGTGCGCAGCTATAGGGCAGATAATGGCGAGACTGGTCGCGGGCGTAACTGCACCGGCAGGAGTGGAGAGGACCTGATTCTCAAGGTGCCCGTGGGAACGACCGTACTCGACGAAGACAGCCAGGAGATCCTCGGTGACCTGTCGGCGCCGGGTCAGCGCTTGAAAGTCGCCCAGGGCGGCTTCCACGGACTAGGCAATACACGCTTTAAATCCAGTACCAACCGAGCACCTCGACAAACAACGCCCGGCAGCGAAGGTGAGCAGCGCTCCCTCAAGTTGGAGCTCAAGGTTCTGGCGGATGTTGGCCTGCTCGGTCTACCCAATGCAGGGAAATCGACCTTGATCCGGGCGGTATCGGCTGCCAAGCCGAAAGTGGCGGATTACCCCTTCACCACCCTGGTGCCCAATCTCGGTGTGGTGAAAGTGGATGGTCACCGGAGTTTCGTGATCGCCGATATTCCCGGACTGATTGAAGGCGCCTCCGAGGGGGCCGGTCTGGGTATCCGCTTTCTCAAGCACCTGACCCGCAACCGTATCCTGCTGCACATTGTGGACATGGCCCCGTTTGACGGCGTCGAACCGGTGGACGCGGCGCTTTCCATCCAGAGAGAACTGGAGCGTTTTAGTCCTGCGCTGGCGGCTCGGCCCCGCTGGCTGGTGCTGAACAAGATTGACCTGATCGATGCTGCATTGTTGGCTGAGCGCCGTGAGGCGCTGCTGGCCGGGCTGGACTGGCAGGGCCCGGTGTATGAAATCGCCGCTATCAGCAGCGAAGGCACTGAACGCCTGTGCCAGGACATGATGGTCTTGCTCGAAGAGCAGGCGGCGGCGGAAGCCGCCGATCCAGAGCTGGCTGCGGCGGAGTCGGAGGCGCAATCCCGGATGCAGCAGGAGGCGCGGGAGCGTATAGAACAGCTGCGCGCCCAGCGCCGGGCCGAACGCGAGGAAGACCCCTCGGACGATGATGACGATGACGAAGATTTCGACGTTGAAGTGGAGTACGCCCCGTAGGCGCTGTCATGGCTGACCGAAAGGAAATTGCCGTCTCACGGCGCTGGGTTGTCAAGGTTGGCAGTGCCCTGCTAACGGACGACGGCCGGGGTTTGGACGCCCAGATGATTGATGTCCTTGTCGATCAGCTTGCCAGCCTGCGTGCAGGTGGCGCTGAACTGGTACTGGTATCCAGTGGTGCGGTTGCGTCCGGGATGGTACGGCTGGGCTGGAAGCGCCGTCCCACCGCCTTGCATGACCTGCAAGCGGCCGCGGCAGTCGGACAGTCCGGCCTGGTGCAAAGCTACGAGAATGCATTCAAGCGGCACGGCATATCCACAGCGCAAGTATTGCTGGTTCACGACGATGTGCTGGCCCGGGATCGCTACCTGAATGCCCGGGGTACCCTGAATGCCCTGCTGGGTTTCGGCGTGGTCCCGGTGGTCAATGAGAACGATACCGTGGTCACCGAGGAAATTCGCTTTGGCGACAACGACACCCTGGCCGCACTGGTCGCCAACCTGATCGATGCCGACGCCCTGCTGTTGCTGACCGACCAGGAAGGCCTCTACACCGCGGACCCGCGCAACAACCCGGATGCCACATTGGTAGCGGTCAGCGAGGTCAATTCACCGGATCTTGACCGGATGGCGGGCGAAGGGGGTAGCCTGGGCCGGGGCGGCATGGTCACCAAGTTGCGTGCCGCCAGACTGGCCGCACGTTCGGGCACTGAAACCATTATTGCCAACGGCCGCATGCCCGATGTCGTCGCCACTGTGGCCAGCGGTGCTGACGTGGGCACCTGGCTGCGCAGCGGTAAGGAACCCGAGAATGCCCGCAAGCAATGGCTGGCCAGTATGGTCCAGGTACAGGGCAGCGTTGAACTCGATGATGGCGCGGTGCGCGTGTTGCGTGACTCAGGCCGCAGCTTGTTGCCGGTGGGCGTGTGCGGGGTCCACGGTGAATTCAAGCGCGGCGATATGGTGTCCTGCCGCGATGGTGATGGCCGCGAGATTGCCCGCGGTCTGGCCAACTACAGCGCCGGGGAGACCCGGCGCATTATGGGTTCGGCCTCGAGTACGATCGAGGACATTCTTGGCTATGGCGGTGACGCGGAGTTGATACACCGCGACAACCTGATTCTCGTTTAGCCGCTCAGCTGAGCCAGCGTCCCAAAGGCGTTTTCAGCCAGAGGAAATCCATCAGCTTTTTCATACCCTCGGCGTTCTTGATGTTATTGGGGTAGGCGTTCTGCATCTTGCCGCCGAATCGATCAATGACGATGGGCATTTCGTGGCAATAGCCGCGCAGGCCTTTCTTGCCATTCACCTGGCCCAGCCCGGAATTTTTCTTGCCGCCAAAGGGTGCAGCGGGGATGCCATAGCTGACTGCCATATCGTTGACGCTGCACGATCCCGTATCGATCGCTGTCGCCAATCGGTAGCCCTTGTCCTTGTCCTTTGTCCAGACGTTGCCGTTAAGACCAAACTCTGAGTCGTTGGCCAGCGCCAGTGCTTCATCCTCACTGGACACCTTCTGGATACACAGGATTGGTCCGAAGGTCTCGTGCAGCATGATGTCCATGTCATTGGATACTTCGGTAATAACCGTGGGCTCGTAATACAGCCCTGGCAGGTCCGGGTTGCGCCGTCCGCCCATCAGGATATTCGCGCCCTTGTTACGCGCGTCTTCCACATGTGCCTCGATGATTGTCATCTGGCGGTCCCAGAAAACCGCGCCGATATCTTCTTCCCAACCGTGTTGCTGGCCCTGTTTCAGGTGTTGGCCCTTCTCCATGATCAGGCGCAGGAACTCCTCGTAAACTTCCGCCACTACGTAAATTCGTTCAGTACCGCAGCAGTAGTGCCCCGTATTCATGCAGGAGCCCAGCCAGGCACCGTCGGCGGCCCGGTCCAGGTCAGCGTCAGCGCAGACGATCATTGCGTCATTGCCGCCCAGCTCCAACGTGCAGGGTATAAGCTGGCTGGCGCAAGCCTCGGCGACTTTGCGCCCGGTGGCGACACTGCCGGTGAAGGAGACCTTGTCGACGCCGCCGCCAACGATTGCCGCACCGGTTTCGCCATCACCCAGCAATACCTGCAGCACACCGTCGGGCAAACCGGCATCGGTGAGGATTGTCTCAGCCAGCTTGGCGGAGTAGGGGGTGACCTCGGAGCCTTTGGCCACAACGGTATTGCCGGCCAGGATAGCTTGTACGGCCTGGTTCATCACCAGTACAAATGGACCATTCCACGGGGTAATAAGGCCGACGACTCCCAGCGGTTTGTAGACAATGCGCAGCTGCTTGGCGATGCCCAGGATGCCGTGTACCTTGCGCTTGCGTGGCTTGAGAAATTTTTCGGCGTTTTTGGCGTAGTAGCAAAGCGAGTCTGCGACCGAGAAGATCTCCATGCTCATGGCATCGGTGCGCGCCTTGCCGGTTTCGGCTATCACCGTGTCGATGATTTCGTCCTGGCGCTCCAGTACCAGTCGCAGGGCGTTCTCGACGATCTGGCGACGACTTTGCATCGAGGTCGCCGCCCAGGAGGGCTGCGCGCGCCTGGCTCGGGTAATTGCCTCGGCGACATCTTCGCTATTTGCGCAGACCAGCTCACCGGTGGGTTCCAGCGTTACAGGGCTACGTAGCTGCAGGTGTCTGCGGGAGTCTGTCGACTCAATAGGCTCGTAAAGTGACATACAAAATCCCTGCTGTGGTAAAGAAAGCCCCCAAACTAATGGTCATTAGTTTAGGAGTCAATGACCTATGCGGTCGGGAAGCTGACAGGAAAGATCAGGCCAATACGCTGGCGCGCCCGAAGTGGATACGCTAACGTCGGCACACGCTGGCCGGGGGTGGGACATAGTGCAGGAGTTTGTTTTTGGAGTCGGGGTTATTATCAGCCTGCTGGCTGTGGCACTGCTGATCCGGCCAGCGGTCATGCTGGGCGTGATTGAAGAGGTTTTTTCAGGCCGCTGGCTCTACCTGGTGGCCCTTGTCCGATTCCTGACTGGTGCCGGCCTGATAGCTGCTGCTCCGGCGGTAACTTTCCAGACTGCGGTGGCGACACTGGGCTGGCTGTTTGCCCTGGGAGGCCTGCTCCTGGTCAGTCTTCCCGTGGCCTTTGTGCGGCAGGTGGTTGCCTGGTTCATCGCGTTACCCGTGTGGCAGGTGCGACTCTGGGTGTTGCTGGCAGTAGCGTTGGGATTTTTCCTGGTCTATACAGCAGCAAGCGCGTAGAAGCCCAATTACAAGTCAACGCCAATGTGAAATAATCGCGGGCTGTCTATACATCGGCCCCGAATTTTATGTCGCTCTCGCCCGCCTTGTTGCTGGTCATCTACTGTTTCGCGATAGCGGTTTTCTCATTGCTGGGAGGTCTGCTGCCCGGCCTTGTGCGGATGACTCATACCCGCACCCAACTCATCATGAGTTTTGTTTCCGGCCTGATGCTGGGTGTTGCCTTTTATCACCTGTTGCCGCACAGCATCGCGCTGCAGCATAGCCCTTACGCGGCTGATACCTCGGCCTGGTGGTTGATGATCGGGCTTATCCTGATGCTGCTACTGTTGCGCATGTTCCATTTTCACCAGCATGACTTCAGTGGCGAGGAGGAGGTCCATCACGACCATCACCACGAGTCGCCTTCGGCCCATAGCCTCAGTTGGGTGGGAATTTTCCTGGGTCTCGGTTTGCATACGCTGATAGACGGGGTCGCGTTGGGCGCGGTGTTACAGACCGAGACGGGTAGTACCGCAGCGACGGGTCTGCTGGGTGTGGGCGTATTTCTTGCCATACTGCTGCATAAACCGCTGGACGCCATGTCAATTACAACGATCATGCAGGCAGGTGGCTGGAGTGTCCCCGCGCGGCGCGCTGCCAATATCCTGTTCGCCCTGTTGTGTCCCCTGGGGGCGCTGCTGTTCTTCTTTGGTGTCGATATGTTGGCCGCCAGCCGCGACCAGGTTGTGGCGGCTGCCCTGGCGTTTTCAGCCGGCGCATTCATTTGTATTGCGCTCAGTGATCTGCTGCCAGAGGTACATTTTCACAGTCACGACCGCGGCAAGTTGTCGCTGGCCTTTATTCTGGGCATTGGCCTGGCCTATGCTATTGGGGGACTGGAGCCGGCTACCACTCACCTGGCCGGCCACTAGAGGAGGACAGCTTATGACAGTGAAGCGGGTTATTTACCCACCCATGTGGTTGGCGTTTGGTATTGTCACGATTTTTGTCCTGAACGAGTTTTACCCGGGCTCGCGGTTTACCAGTGTGGCGGGGCAGGTCGCCGGTGGCGCACTTATCCTGGTGGGACTGGTATTGCTGGTCATTGCCGGCGGCCTGTTCCAGCGGGCCGGCACCGACATGATTCCCTTCAAAAACGTAAGCGCCCTCGTCACCACCGGGGTGTATCGGTTCACTCGCAATCCAATGTACCTTGGAATGGCGCTGGTGCTGCTGGGGTGTGCAGTGACGGTCGGTGCCAGCACCAGCCTCATCGTACCGCCGGTATTCATGGTGATTATCGAGCTGCGTTTCATTCGCCCGGAAGAGGAAATGCTGAGGGAACTCTTCCCCGAGGAGTTTCCCGTTTATTGCCAGAAGGTGAGGCGCTGGCTCTAATCGCAAGAGGGTTGGTCTTAGCCAGCACTTTTGGACGTCAGCGCGGCGCTCCCAGGGCGGCTGCACGTTCCGCGGTCTCCTGCGGGTTGGCCGCAGTCACGGTCCAGCCCCCGAGGTTCTCGAGCACCAACTCTGACAGGGCATTGATGTGCTCCGGGTCGGCGTTGAGGCAGGGAATGTAGTCGAATCTCTGGCCACCGGCTGCCATGAAATAGTCCCGGTTCTCTTCCCCGATCTCCTCGATGGTCTCCAGGCAATCGGCGGAGAAGCCGGGGCACACGACCTGTACGGACTTCACGCCCTCTGCGGGTAGCGATTTAAGGGTCTCATCCGTATAGGGCTTTAGCCATTCCTCTCGGCCGAAGCGTGACTGGAAGCAAGTCAGGTACTCTTCTTGCGACAGGTTTAGCGCGGCGGCCACCAACCGCGTTGTCTTGTGACACTGGCAGTGGTACGGGTCGCCCCGGTCCAGGTAACTGCGCGGCTCTCCGTGGTAGGAAAACAACAACCGCTCAGCCCGGCCGTGCGCTTCCCAGTGCTGACGAATCTTGCCTGCCAGTGCTTCAATGTAAGCGGGGTAATCGTGGTACTGGGCTATGAAGCGCAGGTCCGGCAGCCATCTTCGCTGGCTGAAGTCGGCAGCCAGCGCGTCAAAAGTCGAGCCACCGGTTGGCCCGCTGTACTGCGGGTACAGTGGCAGCACCAGCAACTTCCTGACGCCGCGGTCCAGCATCGATTGCACCACGCTGTCAATCGAGGGCTGGCCATAGCGCATCGCGAAGTCGACCAGCACCGGTTCATTCAGCGTTGCCGACAGTTTTTCCTGTAAAGCCTGCGCCTGGTCCCGCGTATGGAATAGCAGCGGTGACCCCCTATCTGTCCACACTGTTTTATAGGCCTGCGCTGACCGCGCTGGCCTGATATTCAAAATAATGCCGTTAAGAATCAACCACCACAGCACCCTGGGGACTTCGACAACGCGCGGATCGCTCAGGAACTGTTTCAGGTAAGGGCGCAGGGCCGCCTTTTCCGGTGCTGCCGGTGTGCCCAGGTTGGTGACGAGTACACCGATTCTCGGGGCCTGGTCATGGCTGAATTGTTCACTGCCGGTATATTTCATGGTGCAGCCAATATAGGAGGATGGCGCCGCCTTGCCAAGCGCGGCGTGGTGCTAGTATCTACGAGCGGGGAATCCTGCTGGATTCCCCGCTTGAGCCGAGACTTAGGCCCGATCCGTTAGGGGAGCGCTCTCACCGGGTGCGAGAGCGCCACGTCATTGGCCTTGCCGCTGGCGTG
>CAZPVJ010000061.1:0-4341 GCA_964590005.1 uncultured Alteromonadaceae bacterium
ACCAAGCTGGAGGAAGCACGCCAGTCTGGCAGCGATCTCGTCGAGGCTTTGCAGACGGGCGTGGACAAAACGCGCGCCAAGTTGGAAAAGGCTGAACAGGCGCTGCATGACTTTCAGAGCCAGAATGCAACCCAGACCCCAGCAGACACCGACGAGGCCAGCGAGGATCCAGCAAAACTTGCTATCGCCAAAGCCATGGCGGCACGCGCTGCTGAGGCCGACCTGAGTCCAGAAGAAAAAGCGCGGATACAACAGGAAAAATTGCTAAAACGCCTCGATAAGGCGCGGGATCGACTGGCGGCGGGTCGCGCAGCCGGCGAGGAAGACAAGATCCTGGAAGCGCTTGAAGCCACCGTCGCCCGCCTCGAGGACAAGGTTGCCGACGGCGAGAGCACAGCGCAGGAGTCCAGCTAAGATGGCCCTGCTACGCATTACCTCACCCCACGCTCACGGGCCCATGAGTACGCCAAAGGTCATGCAGAATGTACTGCTGGCCACCATTCCAGGGGTGATTGTGCTCACCCACTTTTTTGGCTTTGGCACTCTGGTCAACCTGGTTTGGGGTGGCATCGTGGCGATCGCCTGCGAGGCGCTGGCGTTGGCATTGCGCAAACGACCACTGGGCTTTTACCTCAAGGATTGCAGCGCACTGGTTACCTCTACGCTACTGTGTATTGCCCTACCGCCCTATGCGCCGTGGTGGCTCATTGCTGTTGGGGTGGCGTCGTCACTGCTTCTGGCCAAGCATCTTTATGGTGGACTGGGCTACAACCCCTTTAACCCGGCCATGGTCGGCTATGTTGTCCTGTTGATCTCCTTTCCAGTACAGATGACCGCCTGGGCGCCACCACGCGGTGTCGGTGAATTACCCGGTCTGCTGGAGGCTATCCAGGCCTGCTTTCTGCCGGCAGCCTATGACGGCATCACCATGGCGACGCCACTGGACGTATTGAAGCAGAACAACAGCCTGCTGATGGAGGACCTGTGGGCAGCGAACCCCCAATTTGGTCGCTGGGCCGGGGTGGGCTGGGAATGGGTCAACATAGCATTCCTGGCGGGCGGTGCCTGGCTGCTGTACCAGCGTATCTTCACCTGGCATGCGCCGGTGGCCATGCTGGTCAGCCTTGCCCTGATGTCGGCAATCTTCTACGACGGTGGCAGTTCCGCCAGCGGCGGTTCGCCGTTGTTCCACTTGCTGAGCGGCGCCACCATGTTTGGCGCATTCTTTATCGTGACTGATCCGGTATCGTCCGCTGTGTCCGTCCGCGGCAGGCTGGTGTTTGGGGCCTTGATAGGTGTCCTGGTTTACGTGATCAGGGTGCGCGGCAATTACCCGGATGCAGTCGCCTTCGCGGTGCTGATAGCGAATTTTGCAGCGCCATTTATCGATCATTACACCCAGCCCAGAACCTATGGGCACAAGCGCGCCGAGGACAAGCACTGATGCTCGGCCAATCGATTACGCGTAACAGTATCCTGCTGGCCGTGTTTGCTGTCGTCACCACGATGCTCATCGCGGGTACTTACCTGCAGACCCGCGATCGCATCGCTCTGGAGCAACGCAAAGCCGAGGAGAGGGCGCTGTTGGAAATCGTGCCGCGTGAGCGCCATGACAACTCCATGCTGGATGACCGTATACCCGTCGCCGCAGGTACGGGCGGACTGGGCCTGCGGGAAGACAAGCACATTTACGTTGCCAGACAAGGGGCGGAAGCCGTCGCGATAATTATTCCGGTCACCGCGCCTGACGGTTATAGCGGCGACATCGACATGATTGTCGGCATCAATGTCGATGGCAGCGTCGCCGGCGTCAGGGCGCTGCAGCACAAGGAAACGCCGGGACTGGGAGACAAGGTTGACCTGAACAAGTCGGACTGGATTCTGGATTTTGACGGCCGTTCCCTCGACAACCCGCAACTCGCTGGCTGGGCCGTAAAAAAAGATAAGGGTGTTTTTGATCAATTTACCGGGGCCACCATCACACCTCGCGCCGTGGTGGCTGCGACGGTGAGGGCACTGGAATATGCCCGTGACCAGCACGACAGACTTTATGCGCAGCGAGCCACGGATGCCGTGGCAGGAGAGCCCTGATGGCTGAAACGAGTTACCGTGAGCTTTCCCTGAACGGGTTGTGGAAGAACAATCCGGCGATCGTGCAATTGCTGGGTCTTTGCCCCCTGCTGGCTGTCACCGGGACGGTCGTCAATGCCCTGGGGCTGGCGGTGGCGACTATCATGGTACTGGTGTGCTCCAACACGGCGGTCTCCATTATTCGCAACATCGTATCGGACGCTGTCCGGCTGCCGGCCTTCGTCATGATCATCGCCTCCGCCGTCACCTGTATCGAGTTACTGATGCAGGCTTTCGCTTACGAGCTTTACCAGATACTCGGTATATTCCTACCGCTGATTACCACTAACTGCGTCATCCTGGGTCGCGCTGATGCTTTTGCCAGTAAGAACAAACTGGCACCGGCTGTCTATGACGGCCTGATCATGGGCGTGGGTTTTGGCATCGTCCTGGTGCTACTGGGGGCTCTGCGTGAACTGGTTGGCACCGGCGCCCTGTTCGCGAATATGGACCTTTTGTTCGGTCCCGCAGCGGCGGATTGGAAATTAGTGTTAGTGGACGACTACCAGGCATTTTTGCTGGCCATCCTGCCCCCGGGAGCCTTCATTTTTACGGGGTTGATTATTGCCGGTAAAAACCTTGTTGATATGCAGATAAAGAAGCACCAGGATGCCCGCAAGGAAAAACCGGTGAAGGGATCCAAGCGGGTTCGGGTAACCGGCACGATTTCCTGACCGGTCAGTCTCCGCTGGCTACCATCAGGGTGTCCAGCAACTCATCGACAGCGGCATCATCCATGCCGGCATTATCCTGATCGCAACTGTAGGTCACGAACAGCAGCAACGAGCCGCTAAAGAGATACCACTCTCGAATCGCCGCGCCCTCGGAAGAAAACCGGGCACCCACGCCTGAAAAATCGCCGAGCTTAACCGCGCTCCAATCCAGCGACTGGTCAGCCTCTGCCCTGGCGATATCAACGATAGACTCCTGGTCAAACTCGCCGGCTTCCTTATGCAAAGTGCTGATCTCAATACAACCGACATTGTCCTGATCTCCCACCAGGATACTGTCATCCTCGGCCTCGGCCCACCATTCCGGGGGTATCACCATTGTCCACCATTCGGTTTCAAGTACATTCATGGTGTCTTCTTCGTTTCCTCCGGTGCCAGTTCCAGCGACATCAGGATCGCATCCTCGCGACCGTGTTCACCTGGGTAATAGCCTTTGCGACAGCCGTCCCGCGAGAAGCCAAATGATCGGTACAGGCTGATTGCCGGATCATTGGCAGCGCGCACCTCCAACAAACAGCGCCGGGCTCCCGCTCGCCTTGTCCGCGCCAGGCCCGCCAGGAGGAGCTCCCCGGCCAGTCCTTGTCGCCGCCTCGCCGGGGTGACCAGCAGGTCCATCACCGTCACCTCGTCCAGGACCTGATGCATTTGTATAAATCCTGCCAGACCGTCATCGAGCGCCATTGCCAAGACAACATGCCCGTCGTCACCCGAGTCAAGGGCTCGTCGCAGGCCTTGCTCGCCGCCAACCTGACCTTCAGCTGTTGCCGCCAGCGCCAGCAGCTCCTCCAGATCTGGCAGGTGCGCTTCCCGCACCCGCGTGTTCACCGCGAACCCGCGTGAGGCTTCAGATCCTGCCATACCTGGCGCTTGAGTAGTGGGTCACCCAGCATCTGTCGGGTGCTGACGGTGTGGATCAGGCGCTCTGCGCCCGCTACTTCTTCAGGCATACGCCGACGGCTGCGCTCACCCAGAAAAACTACCGTCGAGATCTCAGAATCCGTCAATTGCCGCTGGACAAAGCCAAGCAGTCCACTGCGGGCAGCCTCGGGACCATGGTCAAATTGCGCGTTGGTATGCATAGGCCAGTCAAACTGGGCCACCGCCGGTGCCTCTCCGGGAAGTCGCAAGGCGCGAGCTATGGCACCGATGAGCTGCAATTGCTCCTGCGCTAATGCAACCTGCGGTAACTCCTCAAGCCACAACCAGCCCCCCGCTACAATAGCCGCGATGCTGAAGGGTTCCATAGAAGCCGGGCTTTGCGCTGCAGCCCGGGCCGCGGGCGCAGAATAGTCTGTCTGCGGACGCTTTTTTGCATTCTCGAGGACGGGCAGTGGCGGCACTCCTTGGGCCGCGGGTTCCACCTGGGTGGAGCTTGCGTTTTCTGACAGGATACGCAGGCGCCTGGACGCTAATGCACCGGGCAGGTTTTCCCTGGAGACATAGGTCTCCACCCCCATCGCCTGCAGGTAAGACAGTCGCC
>CAZPVJ010000062.1:0-4131 GCA_964590005.1 uncultured Alteromonadaceae bacterium
AGGAACTGTAATAACAGCTTCAGTGACTTCCTCTCCGAGGTAGTCTTCGGCGGTTTTCTTCATTTTCTGCAGTACGCGTGCAGAAATCTCAGGGGGCGCCATCTTGTTGCCTTTGGCTTCAACCCAGGCGTCGCCATTATCAGCCGCGACAATCCCATAGGGGACCATCTTGATATCTTTCTGAACGACATCGTCCTTGAACTTACGACCGATCAGTCGCTTGACGGCGTAGATTGTGTTGTCCGGGTTGGTGACAGCCTGACGCTTGGCACTCTGGCCAACCAGGATCTCGCCCTCGTCGGTGTAGCCAACAATCGATGGTGTAGTGCGATCGCCCTCGGCGTTCTCGATAACCCGCGGCGCGTCCCCGTCCAGCACGGAAACACACGAGTTCGTTGTACCCAGGTCAATACCGATTATCTTTCCCATTGTCTTCACTCCTCACAGCGGCCGGGTTAGGCCAGCTAAAATCATTGCGTTGTTGTCTATATTGGCCCTTTTAGACCGATTTCAAGGGTTCCGGGGAACCAAATTCCTACTCTGCGGCCTTGCTGACCATGACCATCGCGGGACGCATCAAGCGACCGTTGAGGGTGTAACCTTTCTGCATGACATCGAGCACCGTATTGGGCTCGACGTCGGGATTGGGGACCATGCCGATGGCCTGGTGGAGTTCGTGATCGAAGGGCTCTCCGGCAGGGTCTACCGCCTCAATATGAAATTTCTTCGTCACGTCCAGCAGGCTCTTCAGGGTCAGCTCAACCCCCTCGGTAATCGGCTTGATGGCTTCGTCGTCGCCCGAGGCCGCTGCCAGGGCCCGCTCCAGGTTATCGACCACCGGCAGCAGATCCTTGCTGAACTGCTCCAGCGCAAACTTGCGCGCTTTTTCGACGTCTTGCTCTGCACGGCGCTTCACGTTCTGGGCATCGGCCAGAGCCCTGAGTGAGGCATCCTCGGCCTGGGCCAGGTCGGCCTGCAGCTTTTCAATGACTTCCTCGAGGGTCGGCTCGGCGCTCTCGTCGGCATCGGTTGCGCCGCCATCCGCCGGGGCATCAACTTCTACACCCTCTTCTGAGGCCACCGCTTCCAGCTCCTCGTTCTCCGCCTGTTTCTGCTCTTGTTCAGCCACTTAACACTCCAAAATAGCGCTTTATTGGATAAAAAATGGTCAACCGGGCCAGCAACTGCCCGTGACTGTCTCTTAGAGGAGTGGAATATGGGGGTCAGGCCAGGGTTTTCAAGGGCTGAAAGGAAGTTTTTGAGGCGGGTTTTCGCCGATTACAGGGCTTATTTGGCCAGCGCAGAACTCAACATTCGGGCGGTAACATCGACAATCGGGATGACCCGCTCATACGCCATGCGGGTGGGTCCGATCACCCCCAGAACACCGAGTGTCCTGAGGCCATCGCTGTAGGGTGCGGTAACCACGCTATAGTCGCCAAACACCTCGTAACCGGCCTCTTCGCCGATGTATATCTGGATACCCTCAGCGCGGGAGCAGCGCTCCAGCAAGTGCAGCAGATCCTGCTTGCGCTCGAAGGCGTCGAACAGCTCCCGCAATTTGTCCATTTCATCGACGGTAGCAGAGCCCAGTAACCGGGACTCCCCTGCCATCACATATTCCTCGCCCTCACCTTCTTGTTGCAGGGCCTTATTGGCCAGGTCCAGTGAAGCCTGCAGGTAACTGTCGATCTGGCTGCGCGCCTCCTGCATCTCCTGCAGGATCTGGTTCTGCACCTCATCCAGGGGGCGACCGGCAAATCGTTGATTGACCAGGGCTGCGGCCTCACGCAGCTCGCTCTCAGAGAATACCCTGCGCGTATGGATGATGCGGTTCTGAACCTCGCGCTCATTGATGACCAGAATGACCAGCACACGGTCGCCGGACAGCGGCAGGAATTCCACCTGGCGCAATTGGTTGGCTTCCTTACGTGGGACCGTTACCAGGCCTGCCTGGGCGGTGATCGACGACAGTAATGAGGACGCGGACTGGACCAATTCGGAGGCAGACTTATCGGGGTTCAGCTCGGTCCGCAGGGTACTCACCGCTTCCTGTTCCAGCGGCTGGACCTGCAGCAGCGTATCGACAAACAGCCGGTAGCCGGCAGATGTGGGCACACGGCCGGCCGATGTATGCGGTGAGTGCAGGTAGCCCAGATCTTCCAGATCTGACATCACGTTGCGGATGGTAGCGGCGCTGACCGGCAGCCCCGCCTCTTCCATGAGGGTCCTGGAACCGACTGGCTGTCCATCCCGGATATGGCGCTCAACCAGAGCCTTTAACAGGATCTGGGCGCGCTCGGATATTTTATCTTGGGCCATGCGCTGCCTTGAATTAACTCATCACGTTTTTAACACAGTGCCGGGGCTAAAAAAAGTGAGCGCATTAAGCGCGGTTGGGATGTTTATGCCGAGATGCATCTGCGGTATAAAAGATGAAACGCCGACCGGAATTCCAATGCTCACCGATATCAGCATCAGCAATTACACCATCGTCGACACCCTCGAAATGGAATTCTCCGGCGGGATGACCGTAATCACCGGCGAAACCGGTGCCGGCAAGTCGATCATGCTGGATGCGCTGGGACTGTGCCTGGGCGACCGTGCGGACCCCAAGGCCGTGCGCCCGGGGTGCGATAAGGCCGAAATTACCGCCTGCTTTGATGTCACCCATATTGCCGCGGCGCGCGACTGGCTCAGCACCCGGGACCTGCTGACAGGTGACGACTGCATACTGCGCCGGGTCATTACCGCCGAGGGGCGCTCGCGGGCCTACATCAATGGGACCACTTCCACGCTGCAGGACTGCGCGGAGCTGGGCGGAATGCTTATCGATATCCACAGCCAGCATGCGCACCAGTCACTGCTGCGCAAATCCGTGCAGCGAGAACTGCTGGATGCATTTGCCGGTCACTTGCCGCTGGCGCGCCAACTGGAACAGGTGGCGTCGGACTGGTTGCGGTGCCAGCGCGAGCTGGCGGTGCTTACCGGTGCCCAGGAGGAACAAACAGCGCGATCGCAATTGCTGAGCTACCAGGTGGCCGAGCTCGACGAGCTGGCCCTGGCGGAGGGCGAGCTGAGCGCACTTGAGCACGAGCAAAAGCAGCTGGCCAACGCCGAGCAGATACTGGCCTCGGCACATGAAGCGCTGGACCTGTGCGACGCGCAGGAAAACGGCAGCCGCAAAGCGCTGCAATTGCTCGATGATGCCACTCATACAGCTGAGGCCACAGCGAGCGCACGCGAACTATTGGACTCAGCCGCCATTCAACTGGCAGAGGCTCGTCTTGAGATCCAATCCTATATCGACGGTATCGAGATCAATCCCGGGCGCCTGGACGAGGTTGAGCGCCGGCTGGAAAACATTTACGACGTGGCGCGCAAGCACCGGGTGATGCCGGAAGCCTTGTCGGAGCTGCACGCGACCCTGCAGGAGGAATTACAGGGACTGGCGGACGGCGGCGAGCGCGTAGAAGCGTTAACGCAGTCACTGGCAACCCTGGCCGATGACTACGTCAAGCAGGCCGGCAAGCTAAGCAAACAACGCAAGAAAGCGGCGAAGAGCCTGGTCAAAGACGCCACCGCAATACTGGCCACCCTGGCCATGGAGCAGTGCCAGTTCGAGGTTGCACTGACAGCGCGTGACTCCGACGCGCCGCACCCCCATGGCCAGGAAGACATCGAATTCCTGATCAGCACCAATCCCGGCGCGGCGCCGCAACCACTGGGCAAGATCGCCTCGGGTGGCGAATTGTCTCGCATCAGTCTCGCGATCCAGGTGGTGACAGCGAGCGACGATACGCTATCGAGCATGGTATTTGACGAGGTGGATGTCGGTATTGGTGGCGCTGTCGCCGAAGTGGTCGGTCGCCTGCTACGTGACCTGGCCAGCCGCTCCCAGGTACTGTGCGTCACCCACTTGCCGCAGGTAGCCGCCCAGGGCCATCAACACCTGCAGGTCAGCAAAACCAGCACCGCGGAGTCGGCACGCACCGCGATGACCCGGCTGGCCCAGGAAGATAAAGTACAGGAAATCGCCCGAATGCTGGGCGGTGTAAAAATCACCAAGCAGTCCCTGGCGCACGCCCAGGAAATGCTGGAGAACGCGGACTCCTAGGAATCCTCTTTTTT
>CAZPVJ010000063.1:0-60274 GCA_964590005.1 uncultured Alteromonadaceae bacterium
GTTCGAATCTCTCTACCCCGACCAACTTTTCCACTCTTCGGAAAGGGTTTGGTCAATCCGGTTTTCAGCACCCAGCGATGGTGGCCGTAGCTCATCAGGTAGAGCACCGGATTGTGACTCCGGAGGTGGCGGGTTCGAGACCCGTCGGCCACCCCAATCCCGATCTAAAGTTTGAGCCTCACCGTGCCCCTTGTATAATCGCGGCGTCCAGTTCGGGGGTATAGCTCAGTTGGATAGAGCAACGGCCTTCTAAGCCGTGGGTCGGGGGTTCGAATCCTCCTACCCCCGCCACTTTGATGCGTCTTCAGGGGCGGCAGTTGCGCGTGTCGAAACGCCGTGACAAGCTGTCGCACTCCACTTACCACGACAGCGAGGACAGCCAGGTGAATGCTATCACTCCGATAAATAAGGAAGAGTCAGCGCAGCAGCGTTGGGAACGGTTTTCCCCGATCAAAACCGGCGAGGACTATATCGATAGCCTCCGCGGTCGTGGATTGACTGTGTACCTGATGGGCGAACGAATTGATGAGCCGGTAGATCACCCGATTATAAAGCCCTCGATCAATGCGCTGCGTGCCACCTACGACCTGGCTATTGAAGACCCGGAGCTGGCAACGGCCTGGTCGCCCTTGATAGATGACCGGGTCAACCGGTTCCTTCACCTGGTGGAGTCCCCCGAAGATCTCGTCATGAAGAACCGAATGCAGCGGCGCATGGGACAGCTGACAGGCACCTGTTTCCAGCGCTGTGCCGGACTGGATACCATCAGTGTTCTGCACTCGATAACGTATGACATTGATCAGAAACACGGTACCGAGTATCACCAGCGCTACCTGGAATTTATGCGCAATGCCCAGCGCAACAATATTATCCTCGGCGCGGGTATGACGGACCCCAAAGGTGATCGCGGCAAGCGACCTCACGAGCAGGACGACCCAGACCTCTTTATGCACGTTACTCGCCGTACCGATGCGGGACTGTATGTCACGGGCGCAAAGGCCCATATGACTGGCGGCCTGAATTCGCACTGGATATGTGTGATGCCCACGATGAATATGCTGGCCGAGGACAAGGACTACGCCGTGGTCGGTTTGGTGCCGGCGGATGCACAGGGCATCAAGTACATCTACGGGCGCCAGTCCTGCGATACGCGCGCGCTTGAACCCGGTGATATCGATGCGGGTAATGCTGAATATGGGGGCCAGGAGGTACTGGTCGTCTTTGAGGACGTGTTTATCCCCTGGGAACATGTATTGATGGATGGCGAATACGAATTCGCCCAGACCATGGTTTCCCGATTCACCGCCTATCACCGTGCCAGCTATGTTTGTAAAACAGGTTTGGGTGATGTGATGGTGGGTGCGGCGGCAGCAATTGCGGAATACAACGGCGCCGACAAAGCCAGCCATATCAAGGACAAGCTGGTTGAGATGACCCACCTGAACGAGACAATTTTTTCTTCAGGGATCGCCTCCTCCTACCAGGCGAGCCAGTTGGATTCGGGAATCTTCATGAACGATGAAATGCTTTCCAACGTGTGCAAGCATAATGTCACCCGTTTTCCCTATGAGATCGCTCGATTCGCGCAGGACCTGGCGGGTGGATTGATGGTTACACTGCCTTCGCAGCAGGACTTTGAACATGAAGAGGCAGGTCCTATTCTGGAGAAGTACCTTAAAGGCAGGGCTGACATTCCTGTCGAAAAGCGGATGCGTATGCTCAGGCTGATCGAAAATATGACGCTTGGACGCAATGCCGTCGGCTATCTCACAGAGTCACTGCATGGTGCGGGTTCACCGCAGGCCCAGCGCATCCAGATCCTTCGTGGCATGGATGTGGAGCGCAAGAAGCGCTATGCGGAGAACCTTGCAGGCATTGATATTATCGCCAGTGATGCTGACTGAGGCGCGCTTCTCAATGGTGGCAGTTACACATCGCCCTGGCGACGATCACCGCGGCGCGCCTGTAGTCTTGAACCCGACCTATTCGTCTATTCAGCGGTAGTTGCGCTTTGCAGTTATTTTCCGCCAGAGTACGCCTTTTGTTGATGCTGATTGTATGGCTCATCGCGCTGGGTGCGCTGGTGATCTGGCTGGGTTCGACCAAGGTACAACGCCTGACGATTGGTGGCGGACCGGTCGGTAGCGAGACCCTGGAGCTTATGAACGCGGTGGCCGTGGTTATCAATGACGCGGATATCGGAATGCGTGTCACCGTCTTTGAAACAGGTGGTAGCTATGAAAATCTGCGTTTGTTAGAGAACAAGCGCATTGATCTGGCCGAAATACAGGCCGATACCACAGCCTCGGATTCAGTGCTCGGCCTCATGGCCTTGTACAGCGATGCCTACCACCTTGTTGTTCGAGATGAATCGGCCATTGATAGCTTCCCCGCATTGCCGGGCAGCAGGGTGGCGATACCGCCGGGTACCAGCGGGCAGTTCAAATCTTTCTGGTTTTTGGCCAGTCACTACGGGATCAGCCCCGCTATGCTAACGGCTCTGCCGATGTCGGAGGAGGCCGCTAATTTTGCCATGCAGGAAGGGCAGGTCGATGCCGTCTTCAGGGTGCGCGCTCCGGGTAACGTGTCGATCAGGCGCCTGATAGGCGATCAGAAGTTACATCTCGTTCCGATCGTTCAGTCAGAGGCACTCTCGCTCAAGCAGCCCGCGATCAAGCCTGGAGTAATTCCCCTGGGCTCCTACCGCGGTGCTCCGCCCATTCCCGAAGCGGACATGCCCACGGCCGTACTCGATCGCTTGCTGGTCGGGCGTGAGGATCTCGATCAACAACTGGTTTACAAGTTTACGCGGGCGGTCTATGAGCGCCGCGCGGATATTCTGGAATACAGCAGGCTCGCTGGCTTTATCGGCCCCTTACCGGATGATGCGGAAAGCGTCATACCGGCGCACCCCGGGGCACGCAGTTACTATGATCGGGAGAAGCCGGGCTTTATGCAACAGAACGCCCGATTGGTTTCGGCGCTGTTGTACGTGGTAGCGATCATTACCTCCGGCCTGTTGGCTTTGCGTACTCATTGGGTGCGGTCACGCCGTATGCGAATGAACGTCTTCAATCAGAGTTTGATGGGTATCGCGGCCACTGCGCGCAATGCCGAGGGCATGCCGAGTTTGCTTGATTGTAAGCAACAGTTGGTTGATATGCTGACCGAGGTGATCGGTGACCTTGAGCGTGAGCGGGTAAGTCAGGAAGAGTTTGAGCATTTCAGTTTTACCTGGCAGGCCGTTGATGCCCTGGTGCGTGATCGGATGAATCTCGTTCCTGCGCTGAACAGCCGCGAGAGCGGGCAGGCGGTGCAGGGATGATGTCCGCTCGACGATTTTGGGTTAGCTGGGGATTGAGCCTGGCCCTGGTTATGGGCGCCGTGGCCTGGGGATTCAGCCAGTGGCATCTAAAACAGTACAGCAATGAAATCAGCTCTCGTTTGCAGCTGCTAAACGATTTGCGCCAGGGCGCGCTGCAGATCTATTTTTCAACCGCGGAAGCAGAAATTCAGGCCTGGGCATCAAGTCCCGCGGTCGTAGGTGCCCAGAAAGCACTCGTTGAGGCGTGGTCAGAGGGAGACCGGGACGCGCTATCCGCAGAATTACGTCGCGCCTATATCACTGACAACCCCTATCCCAACGGCAAAAAGAACGAGCTGTCCCAGGCTGATGACAGCGTCTATGGCCTCGTTCATGGGGCATTGCACGATACCGCCCGCCGTTTCGTTACCGAGCGCGGCTACTACGACTTCTTCCTCATCGGTAACGACGGGGATATCTACTATACGGTAGAAAAAGAGGATGATTTTGCCACCAATTTGCAGGCGGGACCCTGGCGTGACACCGGCCTGGGCCAGGTTTACCGCAGGGCGCTCAAGTCCGTTGGCGCCGTAGTGATGAGTGATATGTCCGGCTATGGGCCCAGCAATGGGGCACCGGCCATTTTCCTGGCTACCGCGATTCCTGGCAGTGAGGGTTCAACTCTCGGTGTTATCGCATTTCAACTGCCCACGGACACCATACTGGCTATCATGAACTACACCAGTGGAATGGGTGAAACCGGCGAGACTTATCTCGTTGGCGAGGATCTCCTGATGCGCAGCAATTCGCGTTTTTCCCGGGAGTCGACGGTGTTACAACAGGTTGTGGATACCGAGACGGTCGCGCTGGCCCTTGAAGGCGAGGAGGGTGTGCAATACACCCCGGATTACCGTGGCATCGAAGTGCTCTCTGCCTACGACTCCATGTTGGTGGCACAGTCCCGTTGGGCAGTGATGGCGGAGATCGACAAGGCGGAAGTGGTGACCCTGGCAGCCAGCGAACGTCCGGCGATCAGCGGTGCCCTGGCCCTGTTCTATGGCTTGTCGCTCTGGTCAATCTGGTATTGGCGCGGGCGCGATACCGGGGCTGGCGCTCATGAAATGCCGCACGCGGAGATGGGTCAGGGAGATCTCGGCGAAGACCCCGGTGGGCTTCCCGGTTAATAGCCCGCCCGCAGGCCAGCCAGGAAGGTGTGGGTGAACTCCTGTAGCAGCTGGTAGATATCTACCCCTTCATTGAAGCGCTCTATATGACCGTTCAGAGCGAGGCTGGAAAGGCCATGGACCAAGGCCCACAACTTGGTGGCTATGTCCTGCGGATCGAGCTCGTGCAACCCCTCTGCTTTACACCAGGCTTCCACTTGCTCCACGACAATGTAAAAGCCCGAACTCTTCAGCTCTATCGCGCCGGAGTCTAGCGCGCGCTGGCTGTGGTCACCCCACATCAGATCGTAAAACTGTGGACGCGCCGTTATGTAGCCGATATAGCGCTCGCCCAGCGAGATAATGGCGCTTTCACTGCCCGGTTCGCAGTCCTCTACGGCCTGGCGGGACGCTTCGGTAAGGCCGTAGAACGCTAGATGCGCGACCGCCTCCAGCAATGCGTCTTTACTCTTGAAATGTCTATAGGGGGCGGCGCTGCTGACCCCTGCACGCCTGGCGGCATCAATCATCGCAAAGTCGATTGAGCCGCTTTCCTCGATCAGCTCCGCTGCAGCCACGATCAGCGCATTGCGAAGATTGCCATGATGGTAATTCTGTGACCGTGCGGTCTCAGCTTGCTCGTTCATAGAATACCTTTCAGCTGGCCAGTCGGGTCGTGGATGCCGTTTCCTGACCCGACAGTGTCAGCTTTGCACCGACGGGTTTGCGGCCTATGTTGTTGGCAACGAGGAACATGGGGGGTACCAGGAAAAAGGACACGATGGTCGACAGCAGAACACCGCCTGCAACGGCCATCGCGAAAGGTGGCCAGAAGCCGCCACCGGACAAGATCAAAGGCAAAAAGCCACCAAATGTCGTTATCGTGGTCGAGATAATATGTCGGCTGGAGTCCATGACTACCCGCCGGATAGCGAACAGGCCCCCGTTCATTGCCCCCTTGTCCAGTTGCAGGGCCGTCATGATGATAATCGCGGCATTGATCGAGACGCCGATTGATCCGATAACACCGATCAAAGCCTGCACCCCAAAGGGATAGCGGAATATTGCCAGTGATAACAAGCTGAGTCCCAGTGAGCAGGCGCAGACCAGAAATGCGATCGCTGCCAGGCGCCAGGAGTTAAAGGTCATTACGACGGTGCCTATCAACAAGGCGATAATCAGTCCCATCGGCGCCATAATCTTCTCGACCACCCCGGCGCGTTCGTCGGTGTTGCCGCCAAAGCTGTAGCGGTACCCAGCCGGCATGGCGATCGGATTATTGGCCAGGTCGGCGGCCAGTTGCTTTAGTACCTCCTCGGGGAGTACCCCTCGTGTAACGAAGGCCTGGACAGTGTTGACGCGCTCGCCGTCCTTGCGTGCGATAGGGCTACTCGCCGGCACCAGTTCGTAGTCACCAAGGGTTGCCAATGAAACACCGGGTAAACCCCGGGAGGTGGTCCCGCGTACCGGCATGTGCATGGCACCTATCTGCTCTGCTTGCGACCATTCCGCCTCGCTCAGGCGGGTGCGAACCGGCAGTCTCTCGGTGCCCTCAAGTAACTCGCCACTGTTTTGACCCCGTAAGGCTGCATTGAGTGATACCGCGACGTCCGCGGCCTGTAATCGGGTGAGTCGCAAACGCTCCTCATCAAGGCTGAAGACCACCTTGGGTGCTCCGGCGACAAGACTGGTATTGGTGTGGGTAACATCGCCAATGCGTTCCATGCGAAGCCTGAACGCCTCACCCAGGGACCTGAGCACGGCCAGGTTGGGCCCCTGGATATCAACTTCTACCGGGGCGTTGACCGGGGGGCCCTGGTTGATTCCGCGCACCACGATCCGTGCCTGGGGATAGTCACGATCCAATTCCCGTTGTAAGCGTCGAATGAGGTCATCTGTTTCAGCGACATCGCGTGTCATAACCAGCCCCTCGGCCCAGCTGGGCTGGCGCTCTCGGGTACGCAGCATGTTGTAATAGAAGGCGGGTGCACTTTCGCCCACCGTCCACTCGACGCGCCGCACCAACGGCTCTTTTGCAAGGCGATCATCCAGGGCGTTCACCAGCGCAACGGTATCCGTTATCGACCTGCCATCCGGCAGCTTGACCTGCAGGTAGAGCTGGTCACGGTCGGTGCCGGGGAAAAACTGCGCTGTCAGGGTTGGAAAAGCGACGAAGCCCGCAATTGGCAGTGAGAGTGCCAGTGCGATAGAGCCCAAGGGGTGGCGAAGGGACCAATCGATTGCACGGGTAAACTGAACCCCCGTGCGACCACTTTCCAAGCCTCGGTCCCACCATTTGTCATCAGCGTCAAGACCCCCGGGCAACAGCCAGGCTGCCAACACGGGGGTAATGGTCAGTGCCAGTAACAGTGATGAGCCAAGCATTACCACAACCGCGGTGGCGATAGAGCCCAGGAAGTCGCCAGCGACACCGGGCAGGATGGCCATCGGCATGAATGCCAGTATGGTGGTGGCAGTCGAGGAGAGCAGGGGGACACGCAGTCGACGCACGCCCAGCGTGATGGACTCGATGGGTGTGTGGCCCCTGATCAACTGCTTGCGCACCTCGTCGGTCATCACGATGGATCCGTCAACCAGCAGTCCAAGTGCAACGACCAGCCCCGTCAACGACATCTGGTGTATTGCCATGCCCATGAAACCCAGGATGCTGATGGACAGCAGGCTGCACAGTGGCAAAATGCAGGCGACAACCACCGCGGCTCGCCAGCCCAATGTGGCCAGCAAGACCAGCAAAACCAGTGCTACGCCAATGGCGAGATTGGCAATCACATCAGACAGTCGCTCCTGGGTGTAGAGACTCTGGTCGTAGGTGGTTACCAGTTCGACACCGGCGGGTGAGCGCTCCCTGTATTCATCGACAAATGCAGAGAACCGTTTGCTCCACTTGTCGACTTGCAGGCCCTCTTGCATGCTGACCGCAATCAGTACGGCTCGCTTACCCTCTGACAGCGCGATGGCCGGTGGTGGTGAAACTTCCGTTTTGGTCACGGTAGCGATATCCGCCACTCGTACCGCGCGACCGTCGGGCAGGGCGCGCACAATCACCTGGCGAACTCGCTCCAGCGAATCAAGGTCTCCGCCTACCTCGATCAGCAGGTCATTGGTCTCTCCCGCGGCGCGCCCGGACGCCATTTTGGTGTCGGCGGCAGTGAGTGCCCGGCTGACATCATCTATGCCAATGCCTCTGGCGATCATCGCGGCCTCATCGACCGAAACGCGTACCTCTTCCTCGGGTTCTCCGTAGAGGTCCACGAGCCGGGTGCCCGGAAAGTTGAGTGCCTTGTCGGCAAAATCCCGCGCCAATCGGTTGAGTAAAGACGCCGGTGTCTGCCTGTCACTCGCGCTGCGCAGCGCCAGGATTTGTACGTAGGGTGCAGCCCGGTCATTGTCGAACACCGGCGTAAGCGTGCCCTGTGGAAACACGACTTGCGCGTCGCCCATGGCATCGCGCACTTCAGACCAGGTGCGGTCAAGCGCTGATGCGGGCAGCGTGTCCTGCAGTTTGATAGTAAGAATCGATATACCGGTGCCGGACGTGGAAGTAACTTCATCCACTTCCGGAATTTCACGTATCCTGTCTTCCAGGGGCTTGCTTACCAATGCCTCTACGCGGTCGGGTGTAGCGCCGGGGAAGAAGGTGGTAACCGTTGAAACAAAATTGGTGATCGATGGGTCTTCCTGGCGGGCGATTGACCGCAGGCTGCTAATGCCCACCATCAAAACGACCAGGATCGCGAGGGTAAAGTACCGGGCGTTATTGTAGAAAATGCGCGAGAGCATGTTACTGCGCCTCGGGCTGCACGGCGGTGCCGGCGGTTATCCGGTGTAATCCGTCTGCAACTACCCGTTCGCCATCAGCCAGCGTACCCCGGACATAGACCCGGTCACCCCGAACCTCGAGAACTTCCACCACTTCCCTGGCAGTGACAGTACTGCCTTCATGAGTTGTCAACCGATAGACATTCCATAGTCCGCGCTCACCCTCTATCAGGGCAGACAGCGGTAGCCAGCCTCCCAGGGAGCTAACATCCTTACTCAGGTTCAGGGAAACAGGTTCTCCATCCAGGGTGCCCGTTCCCTCCGGGAGCTCGAATACTGCGGTCGTGGTGAGTGTGGCGGGATCTACATCGGGTCGGACAGACCGCAATCGCGCCGCTACCGACTGGTCTCGCAGTTTCAGGTTGTAGGTCTCGCCCTGGCGCAGCAGGTGCGCATATTCCACGGCCACGCCGATGTGCGCCTCCCGTCCCACACTCGCCACCAGTCTAACTACCGGCGTGCCGACATTGATAACGGCGCCCTCATTGACGAATCGCGCAGCCACGACGCCATCGTAAGGCGCCTTGAGCGCAGACTTCTCGAGGTCGATATCAATGCTATCCAGTTGCGCGGTAACCGCTGCCAGCTGGGCCGACAGCGCCTGGGCTGTCAGGCGGGTCACATCATAGGCTTCTTCTGAAACAGCGCCCGATACGCTCAGGTCTTTTTGCCGCTGCGCCTTCAGCTGGGCTAACTCTAATTCCGCCTGAACCTGCTGCAGGTTGGCCACTGCCACGGCTCTGCGTGACTGTAGTTGGCTGGTATCGAGCATGCCGATAGTATCCCCAGCGCGTAAGACTGTTCCCTCGGTCACCAGCAGGCTCGACAGCTGGCCGGGGACCTCAAAACCGACGTCGGTACTTTGTCCAGCCCTGACAAGGCCCAGGAATGGCAGGTCTCTGGCATAGCCTTGCTGAACGCTGAAGGTGGTGGTCGCCACTGGCATAGGCGCTCTCGGATCGGCGACCTTACCGTAACCCGCCCTGGCATAGAGCAGCGTTGAGATCATGGCGATGATCCCGGCGGCGAAAGACAAAGCGATGACGGTGTTACGTCCCTTGGAATGTTGTTTGCCAAGTTGTGTGACAGCCATGTTAAAACCCAGATGTAAGACTGATTAACATTAATGTTACAGGATATAACATATACGTCAAGTTCGGTGACCTGGATTGCTTGCAGGTGGCGCGTCTTTTCGACACAATACGCGCCCTCTGCGCAGGACCTGTGCCGCTATGGTGGCCCGGGCGGTCCCCTCGCAACGATAGGTAGTGAACCCCGCCAGGCCCGGAAGGGAGCAACGGTAGTTACCGACTCGTGTGCCGGGGTGTGGCTGTCAGGGTCACCTCCACTTACCCTGGCTTCAGCAGCCACGATGGTTTCCACCAAACCTTGCGCGTACACTGGAAACCAATACCTCGGCGAGTACACGGAAACCCAGCTTGACCCCAACCGACCCTCACGCCACGCTACTGATAGTCTTCGTAAAACGAGGCTCGAGACGGGCGCCGGTAGCCACTCGATCGTGGCCGTCTTTTGGGCTTGGGCCCGTGCTGGTGTATCCTAGCTCGTCAGTTTTAAACAGGCTTTAAGGCTTAGCAGTTAATGTCCTACCAGGTACTAGCGCGTAAATGGCGGCCCGGCACTTTCCGCGAGATGGTCGGGCAGGAGCATGTGCTGCAGGCACTGATCAATGCCCTGGATCACGACAGGCTGCATCACGCCTACCTCTTTACCGGGACGCGCGGTGTCGGCAAGACAACGATCGCCCGTATTCTCGCCAAGTGCCTGAACTGCGAAGCCGGTGTTAGCTCTGAACCCTGCGGCCAGTGTAGTGCCTGCCAGGAGGTCGCAGAGGGCCGATTTGTTGACCTGTTGGAAGTCGACGCGGCATCCCAGACGAAGGTCGACCAGACCCGGGAGTTGCTCGATAATGTGCAGTACCTGCCAACCCGGGGGCGTTACAAGGTCTATCTGATAGACGAGGTCCATATGCTGTCGGGCCACAGCTTCAATGCCTTGCTCAAAACTCTGGAAGAGCCGCCCCCACACGTCAAATTCCTTTTGGCTACGACGGACCCGCAGAAACTGCCCGCAACGGTCCTGTCCCGGTGTCTCCAGTTCAACCTAAAAAATATGCCTCCTGATCAGATTGTTACTCACCTGGGGCATGTTCTGGGGGAGGAGATGATCAGCTTCGAGGAGCCCGCGTTGTGGCTGCTCGGTCGCGCTGCCGCCGGCAGTATGCGGGATGCCCTGAGCCTGACAGACCAGGCGATCGCCTTCGGTTCCGGTAGCGTATTGGAGAGCGATGTCCGCAGCATGTTGGGCACCGTAGACATGAGCTTCGTTTACCAGTTGCTCGAGGCGCTGGCTGCAGGCGAGCCCGCTCCTATGTTGGAGGTGGTGGCCCAGATGGGCGAGCACGCGCCTGATTTCGAGGGTAGCCTGGACGAATTGATCGCGTTGCTGCACCGCGTTGCGATTGCACAGGCAGTCCCCGGTGCCGTCGACAACAGTTGGGGCGACGCCGAGCGGGTTGGCGCACTCGCCGGCTCTTTTACGGCCGAAGACGTACAATTGTTTTACCAGATTGCGCTTAACGGCAAGCGGGATATTGCCCTGGCTGTGGATCCGCGCAGTGGTTTTGAAATGATTCTTTTACGTATGATTGCTTTCCGACCGGTTGCCGCCCTAGATCCTGCGATAGAACCGGGACAATTGCAGGAAGTACCTGTGGGCAATGAGCAGACAGCCGCCGCCGAGGTCGGCGCGGCTGCAAAAAAGCCCCCTGAGGTGTCGGCCCAGGCCGCACCGCCCCGGGCAGTCGAACAGCCCGCCCCGAGCAGTCCAGCCGAAACGCCCTTACAGGCACGCGTCCATGAGCCAGCGCCAGAACCGGAGATAGCCCCTGACAGTGGGCACGGGAATATATCTCCAGCAGTCACCCTGGATGCGCTCACGTTGGATAGCTGGGCTGAAATGATGGGCTCCTTGGGACTTGTCGGCAGCGTCGCCAACGTGGCTTCAAACTGCGAATTGCGCTCCCTCGATGGGGGTGAATTGATGTTCGTGCTCGACAGTACCAACGCAGCGCTCTTTAACGAAGGCCATGTCGAAAAAATACAACTGGCATTGCAGAACTATTTCGACTGTAAGGTTTCTATTTCGATTACCGTGGGTGACGTGGAGCGCGAAACCCCGGCGATGCGCAGGGAGCGCCTCGCACAGGAGCGGCAACAGCAGGCCGTAGCGGATATTGAATGCGATGACGTATTGCAGGGCCTCATCGAGCGTTTCGACGGTGAGTTGGATCGTGCCTCGATCATGCCGCGAGAAGGATAGGGAGATTATATGAAGGGCAGTATTTCAGACCTGATGGCCCAGGCCCAGAAAATGCAGGCCGATATGCAAAAAGCGCAGGAAGACCTGGCGAGTGCTGAGGTCGAGGGTGAGGCAGCGGCTGGCCTGGTCAAGGTGGTCATGACTGGGCGTTACGATGTGAAGCGGGTGTCTATCGATGATGCTGTATTCGCCGAGGACAAGGAAGTGCTGGAGGATTTATTGGCGGCAGCCGTTAATGATGCTGTGAGGCGTGTTGAGGCGCATAGCAAGGAAGCGATGTCGGGGCTTGCTTCGGGTTTGAATTTGCCTCCCGGCTTCAAGTTGCCTTTCTGAGTCCGAACTAATGGCTATGAAATTCAGTCCCGCCCTGGAGAACCTGATAGAGGCGCTGCGCTGCTTGCCTGGGGTTGGGCCAAAATCCGCTCAAAGAATGGCTTTGCACTTGCTGGAGAGAGATAGAGAGGGCGCAGGGCAGCTATCGGGCGCGCTGCAGCAGGCCGTAGACCGGATCGATCACTGTAGCCGTTGCCGGAACTTTACCGAGCTGGAGGTCTGCGAGATATGTGCTGATCCCCGCCGCGATGCGAGGACAATCTGTGTGGTGGAAACGCCAGCTGATGTGTTGGCGATAGAGCAGAGCGGAAGTTATCGGGGTATCTATTTTGTACTCATGGGACACTTGTCACCGATTGACGGGATCGGACCTGAAGAGATAGGCCTGGACAAATTTCAGGCTCGCGTCCTCGAGGATGGGGTTGACGAGGTAATCCTGGCAACTAATCCCACCGTGGAGGGCGAGGCCACCGCCTACTACCTGACTGAGCAGCTGGCGCGACAGGGTGTGCGCATGTCCCGCATCGCGCATGGTGTGCCACTGGGTGGTGAGCTCGAATATGTAGATGGTACTACCCTGGCGCATGCGCTCAGCGGTCGAAGGCCGATGGCGGTGGAGCACTCGTGAGCTGGCAACTGATCGAGGATGACGCTGCATTGACCGAGGTGCTGGCTACCTGCAGGGCCGCCGATAGTGTGATTGTCGACACCGAGTTCATGCGTCGCAATACCTTCTTTCCCGAGGTGGCACTTTTGCAGTTGAGCGTGGGCGAGACCGCTTGGCTGATTGACCCCCTGACCATTGAGGACACCGCTGGCCTTGTTGCTCTGCTCACCGACCAGGGCGTCGTGAAGGTCCTGCATTCCGCCAGCGAGGACCTCGAGGTATTTCAGCGATGGCTGGGTGTTTTGCCGCAGCCGCTGTTTGATACACAGCGGGCCGCGGCACTGCTCGACATGGGTTTCGGGCTGGGATACGGCGCATTGGTGCAAGCAGTCTGTGAGGTGGAGCTGGAGAAAGGAGAAACGCGATCCAACTGGTTACAGCGCCCATTAACCGACTCTCAATGTCACTACGCTGCACAGGATGTCATTTATCTCCATGCGGTATGGTTATGGCTGGCAAAGCGTTGTCAGGAGCAGGGCAAGTACGAGTGGGTTTTGGCCGACGGCGCAGATGCGGTGGCTAATCTTGCGTCAAACGGCAATGATTATTACCGACGGATCAAGTCAGCATGGAAACTCGATAGTCGGCAACTCTCCACCCTGATTGCAGTCTGTGAATGGCGGGAAGGAACTGCCAGGGAGCGCAACAAACCTCGCAGCTGGATCATTGATGATAAAGCCTGCCTGCAACTAGCGCAGACCACAGCCGAGAGCCGTTCGGCGCTGGCCGATACCGTGGAACTGCCCGCGCCCGTGATGCGCCGCTACGCGGATCAGTTGCTGGCCTTATTGGCCTCCCAGCGACAGCAATCTGCAGCTGAATTACCCGCGAGGCTGCCAGCACCACTGGCGGCCAGTCAGCGTGAAATGGCCAAGAAACTGAAGCAGCGTGTTAAAGCTATTGCGCTAGATTTAGGCGTTGCGCCAGAAATATTACTGGGCAACAAGGACTACGAGGCTTTGTTGCGGGAGGACGAGGCAGCCGCACTGAGCGAGCCGCAGCATTGGCAGGGTTGGCGTCAGCAGGTGGTTATCCAGCCGCTTCGTGATTACCTGGCGGCACTGCACTCATGAGGCGCCTGTGTGAGATTTACCGTAGTCCTCGAAAGGCAGAGATGTACCTGTACGTCGATAAGCAGGTGGGTTTGGCGCGAGTGCCTGATAGCTTGCTGGCCCGATTCGGTGAGCCAGAACCACTGATGACCCTGTTGCTGGACCCCGACAGAAAGCTCGCCCGTGTGCGGGCCGTCGAGGTGCTGGAAAAAATAGAACAGGAGGGTTTTTTCCTACAGATGCCGCCCAGCGCCGCGGAACTGCTGCGGAGGGAGAGCGTGCATGACTGAGTGGTATGACTCGCTGCCGCTGGAACAACTGAACCGTGAGCAGTGGGAGGCACTCTGTGATGGTTGTGCCCGCTGTTGCCTGCACAAGCTGGAGGACGAGGATAGCGGAGAGATCTCCTATACCCGCGTGCGCTGCCGTTATCTGGATGAAGAGACCTGTCGCTGTAGCGACTATCAGCGGCGCTCTGTGTTGGTGCCTGAGTGTATTCACTTGAGTCCCGATACCGCGCAGGACCTGGCGTGGTTGCCCTCTACTTGCGCCTATCGCCTGCGAGCTAAGGGCGAGCCGCTGCCGCCATGGCACCCGCTGGTAAGTGGCAGCAGACACTCGGTACACGAAGCAGGTATATCGATCAGGGGGCGGGTGTTGTCGGATGAGTATGTGCACCCCGATGGCTATGATGAGCACGTGGTCCACTGGGTAGAATAGGAGAGGCAGTGTGCTTGACGAAAATTCCTATATGACAGCGATGTATGTCTATATCGGTGCTGCGAGCCTGGCATTGCTCTGCCTGCTGTGGTGGTTGCGACGCCGCTGGCGAGCGGGTTGGCTCGCCCTGTTCCTGCTTGTTTCAGCAGCACTCCTGCTGACGCCTGCCTATCCACAACCCGGCGTGTCCACCATGGCGCCGGCGCTGGTAGTCGCTGCTTTCCAGATACTGACGGACGGTGTGGAGGCAGCAGAGCATGCGTTGAAGCCACTTGCTGCAATGGTGATAGTGGCGGTCACACTGGCCTTGTTGTTGCGTCTGACACTGTTGAAGCCACGTCGGGTTGATCAGTCGGAAGAACCGGGCCACGAATCGGAAGCAGAGGCTTAGACGCTCAGTGAAACCCGGGCACCCATGCTGCGGATCATATCTCCGAATGCTCGCTCTGCTGCTAGTGTGTTTGGCGGCCCCGGGTACGAGCGGTGAAGATCGGCAAAACCTCCGTATCCTGCTCGATAGTTCGGACAGTGTGGTAGCAGCCACCGGCGAAATGCGGCTGGCCGATGGTCTCGAAATGCTGGTGCAGTTGTTGCCTGAAGGATCACTTGCGGGCGTCTGGGTATTTGGCGATCGTGTTTTTGAACATATGGCACCGCGCACGGTCGATAGCGCGTGGCGCAGCGAGGTGCAGCGCGCACTGAGCACGCTCGATGCCTCGGGTGACGGTAGCGACATTCCCGCAGCCATAGCGGCAGCGACAGCAGACCTTGCCAGTGGGTCAGCACCTGCCGGGACCAGTCTTGTTCTGCTGACCGACGGCAAGCTGGCGGTCTCCAGTTCACCGATGACCAACGCCAATGCGTCTCGCAGATTGCTCACTGATGGCGCGGCCGGTCTTGCCGCAAAGGGGATACCGGTTCATACCATCGCCTTGACCGGCGATGCCGACGAAAACTTTCTGACCGCGCTTTCCAGCACAACGGGTGGCTTGTCCCAGCGCGGTCGAACCTTCCCCGAGTTCGCCCAAAGCCTGTTGAAGCTACTGCAAACGGTGCGACCGGCCCCCAGGGCGCCGTTGACCGCGGGCGAGTTTGTCGTGGACCCGGGAGTAAGGTCGTTTACCGCAGTGATTTTTCATCGAGCCAGGGCGGGGCGCCTGGGTCTGGAGTCGCCCACCGGTGACATTCTTCGCGCCGGGGACGTTAATGAAACCGCTCGCTGGTTTTACAACAATTCGGTCGCCCTGGTATCCGTCCCTGATCCCGCGCAGGGCGTGTGGCGACTGCGCGCGCCGAGTCTGGAAGGTGCACAGGTTCGCTTGCTGACCGACCTGGATATCAGCCTGGACACGCCGAGCAAGGCGATTCCCGCGGGTGAAGGCATACAACTGGGCCTGCAGTTGCGAGACAGTGAGGGTGCGCCGCTTTCTGCCGATGTTTTGTCCGCATTTTCGATCAGCCTGATTATCCGGGGTCTTGGCGGCGACACACAGGCCATCGATATCACCACCGCCAAGAGTGACCCCACCGGCGGGGGTGTGAACTTGCCACTGCCGGCTTTCGATGCCGCCGGGCGTTACGAGGTGATAGCCCGGATTCGAGATGAACACGATATGATTTACGACTACCCGGTCTACATCGACGTGGTGGCGATCGACTCGCGGCAGGCTATATCGACCCGGGTTGAAGATATTACCCCGGAGGGTCTTGAGGGTCCGGTGATCAGCCTGGCCGTTCTGGTCCTGGTGGCGCTGGCCATACTGTTGGCCGTATTGAGAAGGCGGCGCGAACGCAAGCTGAAGCTTTGGCAGGAACGATTTGCCGATCCGGAGGGCAAGGGGGACAGCGGCCTGTTTCCCGGCATCAGGATGCAAACCGGCGAGCATACGAAGCCGCCTTGATTCGACTGGGTCCAATCGGTACCCTTGAGCGCTTTCGCATACCATACGAGTGATATCAGGATTATGAAATTCCAGGGAACAGAACGCTATGTCGCCACAGAAGACCTCCGCATGGCGGTCAATGCCGCGGTCGCGCTGGAGCGCCCGCTGCTGATCAAAGGCGAGCCCGGCACGGGAAAAACCATGTTGGCCGAAGAGGTCGCGTTAGCGCTGGATAAGCGATTGATCCAGTGGCACATCAAGTCGACCACCAAAGCCCAACAGGGGCTCTACGAGTACGACGCGGTTTCGAGACTCCGTGACTCCCAGCTTGGAGACGGGAAGGTCCACGATATCGCCAACTACATTAAGCGAGGCAAGCTCTGGGAGGCCTTCGACTCAGACGAGCAGGTGGTTCTTCTGATCGACGAGGTTGATAAGGCTGATATCGAGTTTCCGAATGACTTGCTGGTTGAACTCGACCGAATGGAGTTTTTTGTTTACGAGACTGGCGAAACTGTGAAGGCCAAGCACCGGCCCATCATTATCATCACCAGTAACAACGAGAAAGAACTGCCCGACGCCTTTTTGCGTCGCTGCTTTTTTCACTTCATCAACTTCCCCGACCGCGACACCATGCGGGAGATTGTCGATGTGCACCACCCCAATATAACCCAGGACCTGGTGCAGGAAGCCCTTGAGGTCTTTTTCGATGTTCGGGCGATACCCGGGTTGAAGAAAAAACCCTCAACCTCAGAACTTATTGATTGGCTGAAGCTGCTCATGGCTGACGACATTCCCGATGAGATTCTCAAAGAGCGCGACCAGACCAAAGCTATTCCGCCGCTCTATGGGGCGTTGCTCAAGAATGAGCAGGACGTGCATTTGCTGGAACGACTGGCGTTCATGCACAGGCGCGAGAGCCGATAACGCGATGTTGATTAACTTCTTTCACGGTTTGCGGGACTCCGGTGTGCCGGTAACAACCCGCGAACTGCTCGATCTCATGGAAGGGCTGGAGCAGCATATCGCCTTTGCTGATATGGATGACTTTTACTATTTCAGTCGCGCCTGCATGGTGAAAGATGAAAAGTATTTCGATCGTTTCGACCGGGCATTTGGTCTGCATTTCCAGCAACTCGAGGCCCTGGATGACATCATTGAAGCCCTGATTCCCGATGACTGGCTGCGCAGCGAGTTCATGAAGAACCTCACTGAGGAAGAGAAGGCCAAGATTGAATCCCTGGGTGGTCTGGAAAAGCTGATTGAGGAGTTTAAGAAACGCCTGGAAGAGCAGAAGAAGCGCCACGAGGGCGGTAACAAATGGGTCGGCACCGGCGGCACATCTCCTTTCGGGCAGGAGGGATACCACCCTGAGGGTATTCGCGTAGGGCCCAACGGTAGAAACAAGAAGGCGGTGAAAGTCTGGGACAAGCGAGATTTCAAGAATCTCGATGATTCCGTCGAGCTTGGCACGCGCAACATCAAGATGGCGATGCGCCGCCTGCGCAAATTCGCCCGCACGGGCGCCGCTGACGAACTGGACCTCGATGACACCATAAGTTCAACGGCGCGCAATGCCGGGTTGCTGGATATAAAAATGGTCCCAGAGCGCCATAACGCAGTGAAGGTGTTGCTGTTTTTTGACGTGGGCGGGTCTATGGATCCGCATGTGAAGGTATGCGAGGAGCTTTTTTCAGCGGCTCGCACCGAGTTCAAGCACATGGAGTATTACTACTTCCATAATTTCATTTATGAAAGTGTCTGGCGAAACAATGTGCGACGCCACAATGAGCGCATCCCCGTCCTCGATATCATGCATAAGTATAGCCACGACTATAAGGTAATTTTCGTTGGCGATGCCTCAATGTCTCCCTATGAAATCGTTCAGCCAGGTGGCTCCGTAGAGCACTGGAATGAGGAGGCCGGTGAATTGTGGATGCGTCGGCTGCGGGAAACCTATGAAAAGGTGATCTGGATAAACCCGGTCCCGGAAGATGAATGGGAGTACACCCAGTCTATCGCGATTACCAACCAGCTGATGGAGAGCAAGATGTACCCACTCACGCTGAAAGGACTGGAAGAGGGTATGTCTTACCTGTCCAAGTGATTACTGCCCCAGTAGACCACTGTAGGCCACCAGACTCGCGGTGACCGCAACATTCAGGGATTCCACACCATTGTCCATCGGAATAGAGAGCGCTTTGTCTGCCAGGGTGGTGATTTGCGCTGACACGCCGTCGCTTTCATTGCCCAGGACAAAAACGCAGTGACCACGGGGTTGATAGTCAAACAACGAAGTTTCAGCGGACGCGTCCAGTACGCAGATTTCGATACCGCTTACGCGACAGCTTTCCAGCGTTTCTGGCAGTGATTCACAAGCCAACATAGGCGCCCTGTAGACGGTGCCCGCGCTGGCCTTGATGACCAGCGGGCCCAGAGACGCACTGCCTCGGCCCGGGTAGATGATCCCGTCGATGGCCCCGGCGGCGGCTGAGCGAATGATCATGCCGAGGTTCTGCGGATTGGTGATGCCGTCCAGCGCTAGCAGTCGCAGCGGGGCTCCCGCCTGTTTCTCTGCCAGAAAATCTGCGGCGCTGGCGAATTCCGGGCAGATGATGTCTGCCGCCACGCCCTGGTCTTGCCTGCCATTGCGGGAGATCCTGGCCAACTCGGCACGTGTGTGGCGCTTGATCTCGATATCCCGTTGGCTGGCTATTGTCTCGATTTGTTCGATAGTCCGATCACGCCGGTTGCTCTGCGCCAGGTGAACGGCATAACAGGGCAGGGTATGGTCAAGTAACGCTTCCAGTACCGTCTTGCGCCCATAGACCGTGAGCATATTGCGGAAGAAGGCCTTCTTGCTGGCGTAGTTTTTCTGGTCAGTCATCGTTGACGGTCCGTTCGAGCAACTGGCTTCTATATTGACCCGGCGATACGCCCGTCCATTTTTTGAACGAGCGGTAAAAGGCGGAGTTATCCTGAAACCCCATAATGGCCGCCACGCTGTCCACCGACAATTCCTGACGGCCCAGGTAGTGTGTGGCCAGGTTTTGGCGGAATCGGTCTTTAATCGCCTGGAAACTGGTGCCGCCCTCAGTCAGCCGTCGGTGCATAGTACGCACCGACATATTGAGTGCGCTCGCCACCGTGTCGGCATTGGGCAGTTTGGCGTTCGCGTAGCGGGATAGAATGCTCTCGACCTTGGCTGCCACCGAATGCAGCTGGCCAGGTTCATCGCGCCGTACCAACTGGTACGGCGCCTGGCGAAGGAACTCACGCAGGTCATCTTCGTTGCGAGTGACGGGAAACTGTAAGCAGGGAGCGGCTACGGCAAGCCCCGAGACGGATTGCTCGAACAATACGGGGCAGCCAAAAAGGTCTCGGTACTCGGAGACGTTGTCCGGTGCCGGAGCCGTCAGGTGCACCGCGGCCAGTGGCAGCCGGCGGCCTATTAACCAGCTGTAAAACCGGTACATCATAAGCTGTATGTTTGCTTGTCCAACGAAATTTACGCTGGCGTGCTCTTCGTTGGCGCGTTGGAAGACGCACAGTACGTGTTGGTCAGGCAGTGGTCGCAATGCACCCGGGGAGCCACCTGGTGGCTTCACTTTGCCTCTATACTGGTCACAATATTCGTGGAACTCCCAGCTACGAATAAGCGCATGCTCCAGCGTACTGCAGTGAATGATAAACAGGCACATCATCCGAAATGTACCCGGCGGGGCATGGTACTCCTGCCCCAGACCAAAAGCCTCGTCCTGCAGTAATTCCATCAGCAGCCGGTACAGTTTGCTGTAGCTGGCGCTGGATACGTTCGCCGGGAACTCGCTCCTTTCTACCAGGGGGTTGAAATCCAGGTTTATCAGCCGTAAGGCCCTGTCAACAGGGTAGCCCTGCTCCTGGACAACGCGTAGCAGCGTGACCAGGGTCTTGGTAGGCATGGTGTCCAAGAGTCTGCTCTATCTGTCAGCGGAGCGGGCGCCCCGGTTAGCCGACTTTTTCGCTACCGCTGGCCAATCGGGTAACTTTTTCCGCGGATGCTTTCATCCTGCTGGCGATCTCCTCAATCTGGGCGCCGGTCGCTGGCTTGTCGAACGAACCTGCAACAAAACACATGACCGGCACATCCTTGTAGACAAAAACAGGAACGGAAATAGTGCTGACGTTATAACGGGCCTTCGGGTCGATGCGATCGAGATGATATTGTTCGTCGCAGAGATCATGTTGATACTTGTTGGCAGCATCCTCAAGTTCGCTCAGGCTCCACGATTCGTGTATGCGCGTGAGCTCCCGGGTCAACTCTTCCTCGGCCTTTGTCTTGAGTGTCACTTCAAACCCTCGCGCGCGAATTCCTATGACGGACACGCGCAGTTTTTGATCCAGTTTCTCGTTGTAACCTCCCCGGGACTCGTGGGCGCGCGTCAGCCATTCCTCCAGGTGTTTAGCCGGCGAAAATGCGGTAAAGCAGGCCGCAACGGGCGCGGTATTAGGCAGCCGCAGACCCAGCTGGAATGAGTCGATCAATGGCGTGGCGCTGCCGTAGAGCGCGAGCAGTACGAGATGAAGCTTGGACCTTGCGGTAACCGCAAAGCCAATATCGAGGTCGCTTTGCAGGCTTTCCAGTTCAGGACGCGCGTATTCCAGGACGGGAAACTGGGCGAAAGCGGCATTGCCCGCCGCGATAATCGAGGGACCCAAGCGATAGGCCTTGGTCTTGGGGTGCTGCACCAGGAACCCGTAATTGGCCATCGTCGTAAGAATCGCGTGACAGGTGGCTTTGTTAAGATTTAGCCGTCGGGTCATTTCGGTCAGGCCAAACGCCTGTTGCGGATTGGCCATCAGTAAGTCGAGAATGGCCAGTGCGCGGGCGGTCGGTTGTGAAAAAAGAGCCACTCTTGAACTCCCTCAGTCTCGTATGGTTATAGTATAGATTATTGTACCCTAGGCGGCGGGGCCAGGTCAGCAAACACACCACCTGCCTTGTCGGTCAGCGCCAAGCGCGGGCAATTAAACACCAAGAGGGCAGCATGGCGCCAGCATCAGCGAACGGTAAGGCACTCATACTCTATGGCACGTCGGCCTGCCACCTGTGTGAACTGGCCGAGGCACTGCTCGCCGGCTTATATGCACAGGGGCAGGTGCCCGCTTTTGAAGAGGTCGATATCAGTGAGGACGATGACTTGTTCGAGCGCTACGGCGAGAGAATTCCAGTGCTGCGCGACCCCACCGGGCGCGAGTTGGGTTGGCCTTTTGACGCGCCCGCAGTGTTGAGTTGGTTGGCTGATTAACGTCTATTTGTGGGTTTCACCGACCCTGACGGCCAGCACATCACAGGTGGCACCGTGAAGGACACCATTCGCGGTAGAGCCCATTAGCAAGGCGAGGCCGTACCGGCCGTGGCTACCCACCACGATAAGATCGGCACCGATTTCTTCCGCCTTGGCGTGAATTTCTACTTCCGGGCGTCCCAGCACAATGTGCTGCTGGTCAGCGGTCATGGCGTGTGCCTCGCCGAAACGCTGTAACTGTTGCGAGGCCTGCTGATGTATTTCGTCCTGTATGCCCGAAAAATCCATCGGGATATCGCCTCCGTAGGCAAAACTCAGGGGCTCAATGACATGAATGAGATGGAGACTGGCGCTGGTTCCTGAGGCCACTGACCTGGCTCGCTGAACGACGTGATCAGAATCTTCGCTGAGATCGACGGCTATGAGAATCTTGCTGTAATCAGACATGGCTCCGCTCCTTGGCCTGTTTCATGGCCTTTATAGCATAGAATGGCACGATAACAATGAGATCCCGGACACTGTTTGGCCCCAATATTGATCTCGATCACTGGAGGAGAGTAAGTGAAGTATTTCATCATCGTGCTGGTCATTGGTCTGGCCCTCGCTCCATTGCTCCATTTTCTGCCAAGCAAGAGGCAACGAGCGATCGCAGGTCTCAGGGAGAGCGCGGCGGTGTCTGGGCTGTTTGTCGAGTTTCGTGACCTGCCCGGGGCGCAGAGCGAGTATTCGAGCTCGAGCGCTCGCGAACGGCAGGTGATCTACTATGGAGTCAGGCTTCCCCCGTCGCGTGGTAAGACAACTCGCGAAGGATGTTGGCGTCGACACACAGACGGTTGGCGGGGCCTTGAACGGCGCTATGCACTGCCGCCACAACTTGCCCTGATGCCCGCGCAGATACTGGCCGCAAGCGTCGACGAAGCCAGTTGCGGTGTGTACTGGCGTGAAGATGGTGATGCGGCGGTCGTTGAGGAAATTGTGACGCTGGTTTCCGCCTGGCGTGATGAAATTGTGGGGTGAAGATTGCGGTTTTTGCTTGACCGCGACCGGCTGGCAACATATATATGCCACTTTTTTGCGCCCGAGTCAGGCGGCGCAGCCAAAATTTTCAAGGATCGATTGAACCTCTATGGGTAAATCACTGGTAATTGTCGAGTCGCCGGCCAAGGCCAAGACTATCAACAAATATCTGGGCTCAGACTTTGTCGTCAAGTCCAGCGTGGGACATATACGCGACCTACCCACGGCTGGCAGTGCGCCGAAGGTCGACCCCAAGGAGCGTGCCGCTCAGGCAGCCAAGACCCGCAAGATGCCAGCGAACAAGAAGGCTGCCTACAAAAAGAAGAAGGCCAGGGAGCAACTAATCCGCCGAATGGGTATCGATCCCGAGCATGAGTGGAAAGCCCAGTACGAAATCCTTCCCGGTAAGGAGAAAGTGGTTAGCGAATTGCGCAAGCTCGCTGAAAAGAGCGATTCGATCTACCTCGCCACCGACCTTGATCGCGAGGGGGAGGCGATAGCCTGGCACTTGCGCGAAGCGATCGGTGGTGACGACTCTCGGTACCAGCGGGTCGTCTTCAATGAAATTACCAAAAAGGCGATCACTGAGGCCTTTGAGCAACCTTCCGAGCTCGACCAGAACCGGGTTAATGCACAGCAGGCGCGGCGCTTCCTTGACCGGGTAGTCGGCTACATGGTTTCTCCGCTGCTGTGGGCAAAGGTGGCCCGCGGCCTGTCAGCCGGGCGTGTGCAGTCGGTTGCAGTGCGCCTGATCGTTGAGCGAGAGCGCGAAATACGCGCCTTTGTGCCGGAGGAGTATTGGGAAATCCACGCCATGTTGGCGGGCAAGGGAGACGAAAAAGCGCGCTTCCAGGTGCGCAAGCTCAAGGGTGAAAAGTTCCGGCCCAATAATGAGGCCGACGCTATGGCCTCGAACGCGGCGCTAGAGGGGCTGCCGTTCCTGGTCAGCAAGCGTGAGGACAAACCGACACGCTCCAAGCCACCTGCACCCTTTATCACGTCGACGCTGCAACAGTCGGCGAGTACGCGACTCGGATTTTCAGTCAAGAAGACCATGATGATGGCTCAGAGGCTTTACGAAGCGGGCTACATCACTTACATGCGGACGGATTCCACCAATCTCAGCGGTGAGGCCGTGGCTGCCTGCCGCGATTATATCGGTGCGAATTATCCTCCGCGTTACCTCCCCGATTCGCCCCAATTCTACTCTTCCAAGGATGGTGCCCAGGAGGCGCACGAGGCCATCCGGCCCTCTGATGTGAATGTGTTGCAGACGTCTCTCAAGGGCATGGAGCGAGATGCCGAACGGCTTTACGAGCTGATCTGGCGGCAGTTTGTCGCGGGCCAGATGCCGGCAGCCGAGTACACCAGTACGACCCTCACGGTCACCGCGGGTGACTACGAGTTGAACGCGAAGGGACGCATCATCCGGTTCGACGGTTTTACCCGGGTGCAAGCGCCCGCGGGCCGCAAGGGCGATGACGATGTATTACCTGATATGAAAGAGGGCGAGACGCTGGCACTGCAAGCGCTGGAACCTGCGCAGCATTTTACCAAGCCAACTGCGCGCTATGGTGAAGCCAGCCTGGTCAGAGAGTTGGAAAAGCGAGGAATTGGTCGGCCCTCTACCTATGCCTCTATTATTTCCACGATCCAGGATCGTGGTTATGTGCGCCTGGAGAATAAGCGCTTTTATGCTGAGAAGATGGGCGACATAGTCACCGAGCGGCTGCAGAAAAGCTTTAGCGAGCTGCTCGATTATGGGTTTACGGCCTCGATGGAAGAACACCTGGACGAAGTAGCTCAGGGTGATCTGGACTGGCGCCAACTGCTGGACACGTTCTACGGTGAGTTCAGCGCCTTGCTGGCCGCAGCGGAAGAGCCCGAGCCGGCGGGTATGCAGCCTAATGAACCCACGATGACTGACATTGAGTGCAGCAACTGTGGTCGTCCCATGCAGGTTAGAACGGCCAGCACAGGGGTGTTTCTCGGTTGCTCGGGCTACGCGCTGCCACCCAAGGAGCGCTGTAAGCAGACCATCAACCTGACACCGGGTGACGAGGCCATAGATGAAGATGCCGACGATGAGGCGGAGTCACGCCTATTGCGCACCAAGCATCGCTGCAAAATCTGCAATACCGCAATGGATAGCTACCTCATCGATGAACAGCGAAAACTCCATGTCTGTGGCAATAACCCCGACTGTTCCGGGTTTGAGGTAGAGCAGGGCAAGTTCAAGATAAAAGGCTATGACGGTCCCGTGTTGGAGTGCGATAAGTGCGGTGCCGACATGCAGCTAAAAACAGGACGTTTCGGTAAGTATTTTGGCTGCACCTCTGAGACCTGCAAGAACACCCGCAAGTTATTGCGAAATGGAGAAGCGGCACCTCCCAAGATGGACCCGGTTCCCATGCCCGAGCTGGCCTGCCAAAAGGTGGAGGACACCTATATCCTGCGCGATGGCGCAGCGGGTCTATTCCTGGCGGCCAGCCAGTTTCCCCGCAATCGGGAAACGCGCGCACCTTTTGTCGATGAGTTGTTGCCGCACAAGGATGAGATCGACCCCAAGTACAGTTTCCTGTTCAGCGCACCGGTTGCCGATGATGACGGTAATCGGGCGCAGGTCCGCTTCAGCCGCAAGAGCAAGGAGCAGTACGTGATGACTGAAAATGACGGCAAGGCGACAGGGTGGAAGGCCTGGTATCGCAATGGCCGCTGGGAAGCGGAACAGTCTTCGTCGGGCAGTAAGCGCCGCAAGAAGGCATGAGTTCGCAGCGCGCCCAGGCAAATCACAGCCTCTATCTGGCGAAAATACAACTCGCTACCTGGCGCGAAAAATGTTCGCAGGAGGAGTTGCCTGCCTCTGTACTGTCGCAGGCCTTTCTTCCCGCGGTTCGACTGCATCTCCTGGAGGCCTACGGTTGGTTCCTGCTGACCCTGATTGACGTCGAGCCGGCGGCCGGTAGAGTCCCGGAAGGGGTGGCCGAGCTACCGGCTATTCCAGCCGGTAAGGCGCGTCCCGGTGACCTCAACGAGCTTCAGCGACTGGAGCAGTCTGGTTGGCTGGCTGACCTGAAGGTTTCACAGCTGCGCACGTCGCCAGCGTCTTCTCGCGGCGCTAATTTGGCGGCTGCTGGATCAGGGTACCCCGGTCCTGAAGAGGCGGCACAGTGGTGCCAGGCCATGGCAGAGGTAATCGAGCGCCTGGGCGATTCACTGGACGAATCCTAGGCGGCGCTGGTGGCCAATGGTGCCTGCTGTTATGATGAAATCTGGGAATTAAAAGAGAGGTCATTTGAGTGTCCACTTCCTTGTTGGAAATCGTAGATCTGGGTGATGGTGAGATCGTGCTGCAGCGCGCCGACGACGATTCGGAGCCGCTGGTAACCATTACGTTCTCGGAAGAGTCCCGACTCTATTTGATGGACAATGGGCTGGAAGTCGCCAAGGCCATGATCCAGGCAGGGATCCAGGCCGCTGCTACCCTTGCGGAGCAGAACGAAATGGAGATCGAGGCGACGATGGAAGCTCCGTCACGGGTTATCCACTGAGATAAAGCGACGCCCTTCAAATACGGGACCTGGTTGCTCAAAGCGGTCCCGTTAACACTGCAGGCGCGTGCAGCGCTTCGCCAAAAAAACTACCCCTGGAAAACTCCGGTCAACCGCCTCGGCGGAGAACACCGACGCTCAAGCCTTCTATCTGGAAATCGCTTTCCCGCAGGTCTACGCGGATGGGTTCGTAGTCGGGGTTTTCAGGTAGCAATTCCACCAGGTGTTTCTCTGCGGTCTTGTGAAGGCGCTTAACGGTGACTTCATCTTCGATCCTGGCAACAACGATATCGCCATTAGCGGCCACGGGCGTACTGTGTACCGCGAGCAAATCGCCGTCAAAAATACCGATGTCGATCATGCTGTCACCGGTAACCCGCAGGAAGTAGTCAGCGGCAGGCTTGAAAAAGCTCGCCGGCAGATCGCAATACTCTTCGATATGCTCTTCGGCCAGTACCGGGTTGCCCGCGGCCACTCGGCCAACAATCGGTATGCCCTGGGTTTCCGGTAATCGGATACCGCGGGAGGCGCCGGCTATCATCTCGATAGCCCCCTTGCGAGCCAGTGCCTTTAAATGCTCCTCTGCAGCGTTTGCCGACTTAAAACCCAGTTCCCGGGCGATATCGGCGCGGGTAGGGGGGTAGCCGGTCTGGTCGATGTGCTGGCGGATAATATCCAGAACCTGCTGCTGTCGATTTGTGAGCTTTTCCATGGCAACACCATCTGTTTATATATACAGTATCTGTGATTATATACAGTATAGGCGCAGGTGATCAATCGTTGTTTCAAGTGGACTAAAGCCGCCGGCGGAGAGCCGGCATTGGGGGAGCTACGACAGGCTGGCCAGGTGGCTGCGCTTACAAATCTTCCACGCCGTACATGGCATCGGGTTCGATGGTATTGAGTGGGCTGTTCCAGTCTTCAGGATGAAAGGGCAGGTCGGGGTCCAGCCCATCTTCATCGGTCATTTCGTAGGGGGTACGCCAATCCTCCGGGGCCTCGGCCCGCTCAAGGAGCAATTCGCGCCAGGCGTCGAGTTCATATTCTGTCACTTCGCCGTCGAGGTATTGCGCCTCAATACACAAGCTGCCCGGATCCCAGGCAACCACTTCAAACAGGGCGCCGGTCTGTAGATCCTTGTACCAACCACCCACCACCGGGCTTAACATCTTCATTTTTCGTTACTCTGTGGACCTCTGGAGGTCCAAAGTATCACGCTGGGAAACGCTGTCCATTATGAGTAAAAGGTCTAAAAATGACTGGCGAAATTACCTAATTAATGGCGGTAAAAATTTCTGAAAAGGATCAGTTGCTTGCGCGGTTTATCCAGAGTTGACTTAAGCAAGATCAGACCTTTATATACCCGATGTCTATTAACGGCAGCCCTTCGACAGAATAAAATTGTCTAATAAACAGTGACGGGGTAGTCCCCCAACCCCGGGAGCCAAAATTTAGTGAAAACGCTGCAAAATATGCTCGTCGACGTCAGTGAAGCGCTGGGATTGACACCGCAGATGATGAACCTGCTCCTGCTCCTGCTGCTGGCCCTGATCGCCCATCTGCTGCTGGGAATTTTCGTCCGCCGCCTGCACCGACTTGCGGAAGATAGCTCTAACCGCTGGGACGACATACTGATGACCGCGCTGCATACACCCCTGCGGGTGGTGTTATGGCTAGTGGTGGCTTACCTGGCGATGGATATATTCCCGGCGACATTGGGGCTGCAGGACTACATACTGCCGGCTGTCGACACCGCGCTAATCCTGGTGCTGGGTTGGTTTCTGCATCGATTGATCCACGGTGTAGAGCACGAGTTCCTTGAACGTGAGCAATACGGCGGTGCCTCGCATGACCGCGCCACGGTGCGGGCCAGCGCCAAGCTATTGCGGGTTACCCTGTGGGTCATTATCAGCCTCATGGCACTGCAGTCCCTGGGTGTATCGGTTTCGGGCCTTTTGGCATTTGGCGGCATTGGCGGCATCGCGGTGGGTTTTGCCGCCAAGGACCTGCTGTCCAACTTCTTTGGCGGCCTGGGGATCTATCTGGACCGTCCCTTTACCGTGGGCGACTGGATCCGCTCACCGGACAAGGAGGTGGAGGGCACGGTCGAAGATATTGGCTGGCGGGTGACCAGAATACGCACATTTGACCAGCGCCCCCTCTATGTTCCCAACTCGGTTTTCAGCCAGATCGCGATCCAGAATCCGTCCCGAATGCATAACCGCCGTATCTACGAGACCATAGGCCTGCGCTATGAGGATGCCGCTAAAGTGGCGAAAATTGTCGAGGAGGTCCGGGCGATGCTGGAGCAGCATGAGGCTATCGACCACAGCCGCACCCTGATTGTTAATTTCGTCTCTTTTGGTGCCTCTTCGCTGGATTTCTTCGTTTACACATTTACCCGGACCACGGTGTGGGTCGAGTTCCACGCCATCAAGCAAGAGATACTCCTGAAGATTCTCGAGATTATCCATAGCAACGGTGCCGACGTGGCTTTCCCCACACGGACATTGCATGTCGAAGGCATCCAGGCGGAGCCAGCATCATGAAGCGATTGGCGGTCATCGGTGGTACTGGCCTGGAGCAATTGGCCGGCCTGGAAATTGTTGCTTCTCACCCGGTAGAAACGCCTTTTGGGGAAATTTCCCGTCCGGTAGAAGAGGGCAGATTGCTTGGGCAGACTGTCTATTTTCTGCACCGGCACGGTGCTCCCGGCGCCATTCCACCGCATAAGGTGAACTATCGCGCCAACATCTGGGCGCTAAAGTCCCTCGGTGTCACTGATGTGGTCGCAATCAATGCGGTTGGCGGCATCACCCCGGCTATGCATCCCGGTAGCCTGGTCATCCCCGACCAGTTGATCGATTACACCTGGGGCCGGGAGCATACATTCGACGATGGCTCCTCCGGAGAGCTTCAACATATAGATTTTACCGAGCCCTATGACCGGACACTGCGGCTGGCTTTGCTGGCCAGCGCTAACGCTTGTCGATTGAACCACCTTGAAAGTGGTGTCTACGGAGCAACCCAGGGGCCGCGTCTGGAGACGGCGGCGGAAATCCAGCGGATGGCGCGTGATGGCTGCGACGTAGTGGGTATGACGGGAATGCCGGAGGCATCTCTGGCGCGCGAAATAGCGCTGGCGTACGCCTCTGTTTGCATGGTGGTCAACGCCGCCGCCGGTCTGGACGACACGCCGTTGTCGCTGGACATGATGCGAAACATACTGGAGCAGGAGGCAGCAGTGGTAGGCGTGCTACTACAGAGCCTGCTGGGCTCACACTATAGCGACTGACTTTCCTCTGCAGCCGCATCCCCCAGGGCAATATCTTCCAGCTCTTCGGCATTCAGGGGCATCAGTTTTACGATGACTCCCAGCATGGGATGGTCAATGTAATGAACCTCCTGGCTGCGCATGCGTCGCTTTTGTTGCATCAGGACGGCATGTCGCCAGGGCGATACCGGACCTAGGACCTCTTCGGTCAGTTCATCGTTATCTTCTTCGACCGGGGTGACAGTAGCTACTGGATCAAAGGCAGCGCCGTCCTGTTCAATGGGAGGCTCAATAATAATCAATGACTGCGGCCCAAAAGGCGGCGCCGGCATCGTCCAGTCGGCGGGCAGATAATTGCCTGCTGTATTCAGCCATAGGTTGGTTTCGAGGTGCAGGTAGCGAGATAAATAGAGCTTTACACTGCCCTGCAGGCGCGGCCAGTTTTCGTCGTCGCCGGAACTGTCGATGATAATGGGCAGTGTCTGCGCCTCACCTGTCATGGGCTGCAGCCAGGTCTCGTGAAAGAGCGTACGAAAACGACCAGTTCGTTGCATGTAAGCCGCTTTGCCACGAAATTCCAGTTCGCTGACCGGTCTCACAGTAAAAGGCTCTGGTGTTAACGGCTCAACAGGCGTGGCCTCGGCTGCCAGCGGGTCTTCGGTGTTGTCCCCGCTGTTCTTTTCGGGAATATCCGGCGTAACGTCCTCGGGTTCATCCCAGGGCATGGTGATGGTTTGTACGCCGCGGTCATCGACCTCGCTGTCCCCCGGGTATGTGATCAGGTTCTTATCGATCTTTTCGGCGTCAACCAGGAAGCGATAAGACGATGGATAATTGAGGACGGGCTCTGGTGTCCAGCGTTCAGCAGTCTCGGCGCTTGGGGTTTCGTGACTGATGATCATCAACTCCACGCGAAACCAGCGTTCTGCGGGTTCGTCCTGGCCAGTTGCGACCGCAGAACAGACCGCCAGGACAGATAGCAGGGCAGCCCGGCAACAGGGAGTAAAAAACATGTCTCTCATCAGGCGGCGTCTTCCGTAGCGTCTACAGCAAAATCAGTCAGCAGCTCTTCGATAAAGTGCTGTCTGTCGATAGGTTCGGGCAGTTCCACATCAAACCTCAATCGCGTCGCACCAGCGAGACGATAGGACTTCGGGTCGCTCTGGACCAGCTTGACCAGGCTCATGGGGTTGACCCGGGTCGTCTCCTTGAAATCGATGTTACCACTGTGGGTGCCAACCTCAATGCCGCTTATTCCCAGGTGTTCGGCCCGAATACGGAGGCCGGCGATGTGAAAGAGGTTGCCGACCTGTTCCGGTAGTAAGCCAAAACGATCGATCATCTCTACCTGAATCTCGCGGAGCGCGTGGTCCTCTGTTGCCGCGGCAATGCGCTTATACAGTATCAAGCGGGTGTTGATGTCCGGCAGGTAATCCTCTGGAATCAGCGCGGGCGTGTGGAGATTAACCTCGGTCCCGGCATCCAGCGGTGCGTCATTGTCCGGTATCTCCCCCCGGCGTAATGCGGCCACGGCGCGTTCGAGCATGTCCATGTACATGGAGAAGCCAACATTATGGATCTGGCCGCTCTGCTCATCACCGAGCAGCTCGCCCGCGCCACGGATTTCAAGATCGTGGGTAGCCAGCAGGTAGCCGGCACCCAGATCGCCCGCCGCTTCAATGGCTTCTAACCGTTTTGACGCATCGCCGGTTATTGCAGAACGGGGTGGGCTTAGCAGGTAGGCATAAGCCCGGTGGTGGCAGCGACCGACGCGACCCCTGAGCTGGTGTAACTGGGCGAGCCCGAAGCGGTCCGCGCGTTCTATGATGATTGTATTGGCATTGGGGATGTCGATGCCGGTTTCAATGATCGTGGTACAGAGCAGGATATGATGGCGTTGATGGTAGAACGCCGACATGACACTCTCTAGCTGGTTTTCACGCAATTGCCCGTGGGCCACAGCAATAGAAAGATCTGGTAACAGTTCGCGCAGCTTGCGCGCTTTTTCCTCGATCGTCTTGACCTCATTGTGCAGGTAGTACACCTGGCCTCCGCGCAAGGTCTCACGCAGCACGGCCTCCTTGATCAGTGAAATATTATGCTCGCGTACAAAGGTCTTGATCGACAAGCGCCTGGCCGGCGGCGTTGCGATGATGCTCAGGTCCCGCATGCCGCCCAAGGCCATATTAAGGGTGCGCGGTATGGGTGTAGCGGTAAGCGTAAGGATGTCCACCTCTGTGCGCAGTGCCTTGATTGCCTCTTTTTGCTTGACGCCGAAACGGTGTTCTTCATCGATAATCAACAAGCCAAGATCACTGAAGCGAAAGTCGGTTTGCAGCAGTTTGTGGGTGCCCACCAGTATGCTGGTCTCGCCGCTACTGACTCGCTGGGTGACTTGCCTCAAGTCTGCTGTGGTTTTGAAACGGGATACCACCTCGACGTTGAATGGCCAATCGGCAAAACGGTCGCTGAATGAGTTGAAGTGCTGCTGCGCGAGCAGGGTTGTTGGTACCAGTATTGCCACCTGCTTGCCACAGTGCGCTGCAATGAACGCGGCCCGCATGGCTACTTCGGTTTTGCCAAAACCGACGTCACCGCAGACCAGTCGGTCCATGACACGGGGGCTCGTCATGTCCTCTACCACAGCTTGAATAGCGGCTTCCTGGTCGGGGGTTTCCTCGAATGGAAAGCTGGCGCAGAAAGCCTCGTAATCGTGCTCAGGCAGTTTGAACTGGTAGCCCTGACGGGCCTCCCGCCGCGCGTATACCTCGAGCAATTGGGCGGCGACGTCGCTGGCTCTTTCACTGGCTTTGCGTCGCGCTTTTTCCCACTGGTCCGACCCCAGCCGATGCAGCGGTGCAGTCTCCGGGTCGCTGCCGGCATAGCGACTGATCAGGTGCAGAGAGGCGACAGGTACATAGAGTTTTGACCCCTCAGCGTACTCGAGCGTCAGGAACTCGGTTTTGGCGTCGTCTACGGATAGAGTTTGCAGTCCCACGTAGCGCCCAACGCCGTGCTCAATATGAACCACAGGAACACCTTCACGCAGCTCGTTAAGGTCTCTGAAGACATTGACTGCCTCGGCCTCGGAGCTTGCCTTGCGCCGACGGCGCTGGGCCACGCGATTGCCAAAGAGTTGTGCCTCGCAGAGCAGCGTCGGCTTTCCCGCCCCGAAGTAGAGTCCTCGGTCGATAGGGGCGGTTGCGATAGCGAAGTGCTCACCCTCCTCGACGAAGGTGTCCCAGTTTTGTGTAGTGGCAGGTGAGAGGTCGTGCGCAGCCAGCGATTCCAGCAGAATCTCCCGTCGTCCGGCCGACTCAGCGCACAGCAGCACAGGCCCTCCGTGCGACTTGAGGAAGGCGGCTAGTTGTTCGGCGGGCACCTGGCTGCGAGCGCTAGTCGCCAACTCCGGGGGCGGGGCCACACCGCTGGCAAAGTGCACCGGGGCGTCCGGGTTGCGGCGCAGCTCCAGGACCGGTAGTTGCCCGAGTTGCTGGTAGAGTTCCTCGACCGGCAGGAAGCATCTCTTTGGCGGCAGCAAGGGCCGCCGCGGGTCGATACCATAGTCTTCGAAACGGCTCGCGGCTTCCTGCCAGAAACCCTGGGCTGCCCCATGATGATCGCCGCAGGTAATGATGGCCACATCGTCGGGCAGGTAATCAAATAGCGAGTCGCAGCGTTCGAAAAACAGCGGCAGGAAGTATTCGCAGCCGCCGGGTGATCGGCCGGCGCTGACCTCGTTGTAGACGGTGCAGGCGTCGTGGTCGACGTCAAAGCTGTCATACCAATTGAACTGAAACCGTTTGACCGCCTCCGGGTGCAGCGGAAATTCACGTGCCGGTAGCAAGTTGATAGCTTCGACCTTGGCGACTGTCCGCTGGCTGTCTGGATCGAAGGTCCTCAGTGTGTCCACCTCGTCGTCCAGGAGGTCGATGCGGTAGGGCAGGTCACTGCCCATCGGGAAGACGTCCAGCAGTGCGCCGCGCAGTGCGAACTCGCCGTGTTCATACACGGTATCCACGTTGGCGTAGCCATTGCTCTCCAGGTTTCTGCGGAAACTGGCAACGTCCAAAGATTGGCCTTTCTTTAGCACCAGGCTGGAACCAGCAACATACTCGGTGGGCGGCAGGCGGTGCATCAGGGTGGGTACCGGCACGATCAGAATGCCGTTGGCCGTTGAGGGCAGATGATACAGGGTATTCAGCCGCTCGGAGATAATGTCCTGATGAGGTGAAAAGTTGTCATAGGGTAGCGTCTCCCAGTCGGGTAGGGCCAGTACGTCCACACCGTCAGCCAGGTAGAAGGGCAGTTCACGCTCGAGCGTCAATGCGGAGTTGGTATCGGCGGTAATAACGACCAACAGCCTGCCTTTGCCCGCGAGCTCAGCGATGCAGCGGCTCTCCGCGCTGCCGTGAAAAGGGCCAAATGAAGTCCGTGTCCCGGGTTTATCAGGCCAGGGGGATTTTGCCAGCAGGGAGTGGAACATTGTGGGAGCTGTGAGGGCCTGTTGTTAAGAGGGCGCCTATTGTAAGGGCAAGCCCCGGTGGGCTCCACCTTCGCAGAGCGCGGTAATTTGCCGGATCGCACCTTGCTAGCGGAGTTACCTCATACGATAATGCGCCCCCTTGGTCCCATGCTACTGAAAGGTAATCCCTGTGAACGAACGCAAGAGAGAGCGCCCAGCAGACTATTTCGCAGACTGGAAAGAGCGCGAAGCCCTGGCCGAGGGCATGATTCCCATGGTCGGCAGCCTGTCCCGCGAGCGCAATGTAAAGTGCTATATCTACGGTCAGTCTCTGGTGAACCGCTCGGTTTTACAGATTATGAAGGATCACCGCTATGTTAGACAGGTAGAGGAAAACGAGCTCTCCGAGTTTGAGACATTTCCGATACTGCAGGCCATATCTGCCCTGGATCTCGGTCCGGCTCACATTGACATTGGGCGTATGGCGGTCAATTACTTTGACCGCGGTGAGGGAGCCTCGCTGTCGGTGGAAGAATATGTCCAGCAGGAACTGGCCGATCTTATAGGCAACTCCGCGCAACCCGTGGAAAAACCTGTTGATGTGGTGCTCTATGGTTTTGGTCGTATCGGCCGGCTGATGGCGCGCATTTTGATTGACAAGACCGATGGCGGAGCATCACTGCGCCTCAGGGCCATTGTGGTGCGCAAGGGCAAGGCTCCGAACGATCTGGTTAAGCGAGCCAGCCTGCTTAGGCGGGATTCCGTGCACGGCGCTTTCGACGGTACGATCCGCGTAGATGAAGAACGTCAGTCCTTCGTAGCTAATGGGAACGAGGTGAAGGTGATCTATGCCGACTCACCGGACTCCATCGATTACACAGCCTACGGCATTAACGATGCCCTGATTATTGACAATACCGGTGTCTGGCGTGATGAAGATGGCCTGGCGCTGCACCTGAAGTCGAAGGGCGCCGCCAAGGTGATCCTGACTGCCCCGGGTAAAGGCGACATGAAAAATGTTGTGGCCGGGATCAATAACGACATCATCCAGCCTGAAGACTCGATTATTTCAGCCGCATCATGCACCACCAACGCGATTGCTCCTCCACTGAAGGCTATCGACGACGAGTTTGGTATTGTAACTGGCCATGTCGAGACGGTTCATGCGTACACCAATGACCAGAATCTGATCGACAACTATCACAAGGCGGACAGGCGGGGGCGGAGTGCGCCGTTGAACATGGTGATTACCGAGACCGGTGCCGCGAAGGCCGTGGCAAAGGTTCTACCTCAGATGGCGGGTAAATTGACCGGCAACGCGATTCGTGTGCCGACGCCCAATGTTTCCATGGCTATCCTGAACCTGACCCTTGCCCGCGAGACTACCAAGGAATCGCTGAATGAGTACATGCGGAGCATGGCCCTGCATTCACCGATGCGCAAACAAATCGACTACTCCAACTCTCCCGAGGTGGTATCAAGCGATTTCGTAGGTTCCCGGACGGCGTGCGTCTACGACGCTCAGGCGACGATCGTGAATGGTACCCAGGCCGTCGTCTACCTGTGGTATGACAACGAATTCGGCTATAGCTGCCAGGTACACCGGATACTGGAGCAAATGGCGGGTATCAAATACGCGACCTACCCGCAGAAGGCCTGATTCTGGCACGCTGGCGCCTCTCGGTGCCGGCGACAAAACTTGTTCAAAATCAACCAACTTTCCTGTTTCGGGAGGTGTTTTGGTAAGGCCATTCCGCTATAATGCGCTCGGCTTGGAGGAGGGGAGTCGATTTGGCCCTGGCGGCCACTAAAGCGACGTTCCCGGCTGCTGAAGGGCTGGCCCGGGTAGCGTACGCCACGGCACCATGTCTTCCCGGCGTTTCAAATTGAGATTCTAATCTGTAGGCAGATCGTATGATCAAGATCAAGCGGGGCATGGATATTCCCATCCAGGGTGTCCCGGAGCAAACTATTGAAGATGCGGCCCCCGCCAGGGCAGTAGCCCTTGTCGGCTTCGACTATATCGGTATGAAACCGACCATGGCGGTTGCCGAGGGTGAGCGGGTCAAGCTGGGCCAATTGCTGTTCAGCGACAAGAAAAATGAGGGGGTGCGTTACACCGCGCCCGCCAGCGGCACGGTGGCAGCGATAAATCGCGGTGCTCGCCGTGTTTTACAGTCCGTAGTGATTGAAGTAGATGGCGATGATGCGGAGAGCTTCGGCGCCTACTCCGAAGCAGACGCGCGCGGGCTGGACGCCGCGGCAGTGAGGGAGCAACTGGTACTTAGCGGCCAATGGACCGCGCTGCGTACCCGCCCCTTCAGTAAAGTGCCGGCCGTAGATAGCGAACCGGCTGCAATATTTGTGACGGCTATCGATACGCAGCCACTGGCGGCCGATCCGTCGCCTATCATAGCGGAGCACGCAGAAGCCTTTAGCCTCGGGCAGGACCTGCTCGCAAAGTTGACTGACGGCAAGGTTTACGTGTGTGCCGCTGCAGGTACGTCGCTGGCGACAGGTACCGACGCCAAAATCGAACTCGTGGAATTTGCCGGGCCGCACCCAGCGGGTCTGCCCGGTACCCATATCCATTTTCTCGAAGGCGTTAACGTCAATAAAACGGTTTGGACGATTGGCTACCAGGATGTCATTGCCATCGGCAGGCTGTTCCTCGACGGGCGCCTGTTTAGCGATCGCGTCATTTCCCTGGGCGGACCACAGGTAGAAAAACCTCGCCTGCTCCGTACTCGCCTGGGCGTAGATCTGCAGGCGCTATGCGCAGGGCAGCTCCGCGATGGTGATAACAGGATCGTCTCCGGGTCCGTGCTGGGAGGCAGGCATGTGCACGCCCCGACGGCCTATCTGGGGCGCTACCATAATCAGGTCTCGGTACTGCTGGAAGGCAGACACAGGGAGTTCATGGGATGGATGTCTCCAGGCGTCAACAAGCATTCCAGTCTGGGTATCTATATCAGTAGTTTCCTGGGCGGCAAGCGACTGCCGATGACCACGACGACTAACGGCAGTGAGCGAGCAATGGTGCCGGTTGGCAGTTACGAAAGAGTGGTTCCCCTTGATGTCTTGCCAACGCAACTCCTGCGTTCGCTCATCGTCGGCGACACTGAAATGGCCCAGGCGCTGGGTTGCCTGGAGCTGGAGGAAGAAGATCTCGCGCTATGCAGTTATGTTTGTCCCGGCAAGTACGAATACGGACCCATCCTGCGGGATAACCTGACACGAATTGAGAAGGAGGGCTAAGCGGTGGGCCTCAGAAAAGCGCTCGACAACATCGAGCACCACTTCCACGAAGGCGGCAAGTACGAACGCTACTTTGCCCTGTACGAAGTGTTCGATACGTTTCTTTACTCGCCATCCTCGGTAACGCGTACGACCTCTCATGTCCGCGATGGGGTGGACCTCAAGCGCATCATGATTACCGTTTGGCTGGCAGCTTTCCCGGCCATGTTTTACGGGATGTATAACCTCGGTTTTCAGGCGAACGATATTCTGGCAGCTACCGGTGGCGGTGTAGACGGCTGGCGCGGATCACTGATCGAGGTATTTGGAGGCTATGACGCCAGCAACATCTGGCATTGCTTCTGGTTTGGGGCGCTGTATTTCCTGCCAATATACATCGTCACCTTCCTGGTCGGCATCTCCTGGGAAATTCTCTTCGCTATCAAGCGGGGGCATGAGGTCAATGAAGGGTTTTTTGTCACGTCGATTTTGTTTGCCCTGTGTTGCCCTCCCGATCTGCCGCTGTGGCAAGCTGCCTTGGGCATCAGTTTTGGTGTGGTCATCGGCAAGGAAGTCTTCGGAGGCACCGGTAAGAACTTCCTCAATCCCGCCCTGACCGGCCGCGCTTTCCTGTATTTCGCTTACCCGGCACAGATGTCTGGCGACGCCGTCTGGACTGCGGTCGATGGTTATACCGGCGCAACCCCGCTGTCCATTGTGGCGGCCGAGGGCATGGATGCGTTGCAATCATCGGTTAGCTGGACATCCGCCTTCCTTGGTTCAATTCACGGCTCTATTGGCGAGACCTCTACGCTCGCGATTTTGATCGGCGGTGCCTTGTTGTTGATTACCCGGGTGGCATCCTGGCGTATTGTTACCGGAGTTTTTCTCGGTATGTTCCTGTTGTCCTCACTGTTCAACCTGGTGGGTTCAGACAGCAACCCCGCATTCGCGATGCCCTGGTACTGGCACCTGGTGACCGGCGGTTTCGCCTTTGGCATGATTTTCATGGCCACCGACCCCGTTTCAGCGGCGATGACCAATGGCGGTAAATGGGCCTTCGGTATCTTGATCGGGGCGATGACTGTACTGATTCGCGTCGTCAACCCGGCATTTCCAGAGGGCATTATGCTGGCTATCCTGTTCGCCAACCTGTTTGCCCCCCTGATGGATCACTTCGTGGTTCAGGCCAACATTAAACGGAGGCTTGCGCGTGTCTAGTAACGACAAAACCTCAAAGATTATTCTGGTAGCTCTGTCCCTGTGCCTGGTGTGTTCAGTGATCGTGTCTACTGCAGCCGTGGTGTTAAAGCCAGCCCAGGAAGCCAACAAGAGTCTGGACAAGAAGCGCAACATCTTGCAGGCGGCGGGTATGTTGGAGCCAGGCGTCAGCGTCGACGAGCAATTTGCACGGGTTGAAACCCGAATCGTCGATTTGCGCACTGGCAAGTATGCCGTCGATGTTGATCCAGAACGTTATGACCAGCGCAAGGCTGCCAAGGACCCGCAGCAGTCGGAGCGCCTCAGCCCGGACCAGGATATCGCCAAGATATCCCGCCGGGAGCATTACGCGGTCGTCTACCTGGTTCAGGGTGATGGCGGCGAACTGGACAAGATAATCCTGCCGGTACACGGCTACGGCTTGTGGTCCACCCTGTACGGCTTCGTCGCTCTGGAAGCAGATGCCAATACCGTAGCCGGGTTGGGCTTCTATGAGCACGCTGAAACGCCAGGTTTGGGGGGCGAGGTGGATAACCCTCGCTGGAAAGGACTTTGGCCGGGCAAGCAGGTGTACAGGGATGGCGAGGTAGCGCTGGGCCTGGTCAAGGGCGCGGTCGATCCTTCCAATGCTAACGCTGACTGGCAGATAGACGGCTTGTCAGGAGCGACACTGACCGCTCGCGGGGTCACCAACCTCGTGCAGTTCTGGCTGGGCGAGGATGGCTTCGAGCCGTTCCTGGAAAATTTGAAAACGGGGGAAGCGTGACATGGAGAGTGTAAAGGACACCCTCACTGGGCCAATTTTCAAGAATAACCCCATCGCGCTGCAGATTCTTGGGATCTGCTCCGCGCTGGCAGTCACCTCGTCACTGCAGGTGACGCTGGTAATGTGTGTTGCACTGACGGCTGTTTGTGCATTCTCTAACCTGTCGATCTCGGCAATCCGCAGTCATGTGCCAGGCAGTATTCGAATCATCGTCCAGATGATCATTATTGCCTCGCTGGTGATCGTTGTTGACCAGGTGCTCAAGGCTGTCGCCTACGATATCAGCAAGCAGCTTTCGGTATTTGTGGGCCTGATCATCACCAACTGTATCGTTATGGGAAGGGCGGAAGCCTTCGCCATGAAAAACCCGCCCTTGCCCAGCTTTATCGACGGCATTGGCAATGGTCTTGGCTACTCCGTCGTGTTGATCGCGGTGGCAGTCGTCAGGGAACTCTTCGGCGCGGGTAAACTGATGGGTATCGAGATATTGCCCCTGGTCACCGAAGGCGGCTGGTATAACCCCAACGGCCTCCTGCTGTTGCCACCCAGTGCGTTTTTCCTCATCGGGCTGTTTATCTGGGCTTTGCGCAGCGTACACACAGAACAGGTGGAGGCTCCTGATTTCAAGATGGCCAAGCACACCACCGTGGAAGAGGGCGCTTAAGTGGAATACTACCTGAGTCTATTTATTCGCTCGATTTTTATCGAGAACATGGCCCTGGCATTCTTCCTGGGCATGTGTACTTTCCTCGCGGTCTCCAAGAAAGTGCAGGCAGCTTTTGGTCTGGGTGTGGCCGTTATCGTGGTGCTCACCATCACGGTGCCAGTCAATAACCTGATCTACACCTATTTGCTGGCCGACGGCGCCCTGGCCTGGGCAGGACTGCCCGACCTGGATCTGAGCTTCCTGGGTTTGCTGTCTTACATTGGCGTAATTGCAGCCCTGGTGCAGATCCTCGAGATGTTCCTGGACAAGTATGTCCCTGCGCTTTACAACGCCCTGGGCGTGTTCCTGCCACTAATCACGGTGAATTGCGCCATTCTCGGTGCGTCACTGTTTATGGTCGAACGCGATTACAACTTTGGCGAGAGCGTGGTCTACGGTGCTGGAGCAGGCGTCGGCTGGGCACTTGCGATTGTCGCCCTCGCCGGTATTCGCGAGAAGCTCAAGTACAGCGACATTCCCGATGGATTGCAGGGACTTGGCATAACCTTTATAACCGTCGGCCTGATGTCATTGGGCTTTATGTCCTTTGGTGGCATTGATATTTAATCGGGGCAAGCAGTAATGGATATGACAATCATTTTCGGCGTCGGTATGTTCACTGCGATCGTACTGATGCTGGTTTTCGTAATTCTCGTCGCCCGCTCGCAAATGGTAGCCAGCGGGGACGTCAGCATTGTGATCAATGGTGAAAAAACGATTACCGTCCCGGCGGGCGGCAAGTTGTTACAGACGCTCTCTGAGGCCGACCTGTTTTTACCCTCTGCCTGTGGTGGTGGCGGTACCTGCGCGCAGTGCAAGTGCATCATCAGTGAAGGTGGCGGCTCGATGTTGCCAACCGAGGAATCCCACTTTACCCGCCGTGATGCCGCGGAAGGGTGGCGCCTGAGTTGCCAGACAGCGGTGAAGCAGGATATGAAGATCGAGGTGCCCGAGGAAGTCTTCGGGGTCAAGCAGTGGGAGTGTACCGTTGAATCAAATCCCAATGTCGCCACCTTCATCAAGGAACTAACCCTGCGACTGCCCGAGGGCGAAAGCGTTGATTTTCGGGCTGGGGGTTATGTTCAGCTCGAATGCCCACCGCATCTGGTGAAGTACAGGGATTTCGATATTGAGGAAGAGTACCGCGGCGACTGGGAGCGTTTCGGCTTTTTCGACCTCGAGTCGGAGGTCAAGGAAACCGTCATCCGTGCGTATTCCATGGCGAACTACCCCGAAGAGCGGGGCGTGGTGAAATTCAATATCCGTATTGCCACGCCGCCCCCCGGTAGCGAGGGCATCCCGCCCGGCGAAATGTCCTCCTGGGTGTTCGGCCTGAAGCCCGGTGACAAGGTGAAGGTCTATGGCCCATTCGGTGAGTTCTTTGCCAAAGAGACCAAGGCCGAGATGGTGTTCATCGGTGGCGGAGCAGGTATGGCGCCGATGCGTTCACACCTGTTTGATCAATTGAAGCGAATTCACAGTGATCGGAAGATTTCTTTCTGGTACGGCGCCCGGTCTTTGCGGGAGATGTTCTACCAGGAGGATTACGATCAGTTGGCAGCTGAAAACGACAATTTTGAATGGCATGTAGCCTTGTCAGATCCGCAGCCGGAAGACAATTGGGATGGCCTGACAGGGTTTATTCACAATGTGTTGTATGAGGAGTACCTGAAGGAACACCCCGCGCCAGAGGACTGCGAGTATTATATGTGCGGTCCCCCGATGATGAATGCGGCCGTCATCCAGATGCTCACCGATCTGGGAGTGGAGCCGGATAATATCCTGCTAGATGATTTCGGCGGGTAAGACCAAGAGCCACTCCTTGCAGTGGCTTTTTTGCTTTTCGGCACTGCTATTATTGTCAGCGTGCGGTGCTGATAAGCGTCCGCTAGAGCTTTCCGGCTATGCCCTCGGTACCACCTGGCATGTGACCCTGGTCCCCGACGGTAGGGAGGTGGACCTGGATACGGTGCGGGCACTGGTGGAGGGGCAGCTGGATCGAGTGAACCGCAGTATGTCGACCTATCTTCCCGACTCTGAAATCAACCGTTTCAATAACTCGACCATTGGTACCTGGCAGACACCCTCCGCTGAATTCCTGACGGTGCTGGATGCAGCGATCGCGATTGGCGACGAGACCGCCGGCGGCTATGACATCACCGTCGGTCCACTGGTTGATCTATGGGGTTTTGGTCCGGGAGAGCCGCTGGTTGGCATGCCTTCGAGGGCTGCGGTCAGTGAAGCCAGGGACAAGGTGGGCCTCGATAGTCTCGAACGAAAAGGGGACACAGCCCGCCGGATAAAGGATATCCAGTTGGATTTTTCCTCGATTGCCAAGGGGTATGCCGTGGACCTGGTCACCGAGGCGCTGCAGGCCAACGGCATACAGAACCTGCTGGTTGAAGTGGGTGGCGAGATCAGAGTAGCGGGGCTTAGCCCCCGCGGTGGTGCCTGGCGGGTGGCGGTGGAACAACCGATACCTGAGCGGCGAGAGGTTGCGACGGCGATCGAGCTCACCGATAAATCGGTCGCGACCTCGGGTGATTACCGTAATTATTTTGATCTCAATGGCAGGCGTTATTCCCATACAATAGACCCAAGAACGGGTTACCCGGTGAGACATGATCTCGTGTCGGTGACGGTTGTGCACGAAAGTGCCATGCTGGCGGATGCCTGGGCCACGGCATTGATTGTTCTGGGTGCCAAGGGCGCCGCAGAGCTGGCCGAGCAACAGGCGTTAGCGGTATATTTCATCCGCAGCGAGGGTGACAATTATGTTGCCAGCCACAGTACGGCTTTTAGCCGGTACCTGGTGGCTGCCAACGCCAAGGCCGAGCAGGATCGGAGAGAAGAATGACAGTATTTTTTATCAGCGCATTGGTTGTCGGCCTGGTTATCGCGGGCATGGCGATCGGCGTGATCATGGGCCGGCCGCCAATCAAGGGCTCCTGTGGTGGTCTGGGCGCGCTGGGCGTCGATCAGGCCTGTGAGCTCTGTGGTGGTGACCCCAGGCAATGTGACGAGGAGACTCGAGACGGAACGGTGGGTCGCGAAAATCCGGGGCTGTATTATCCCGCGGACAAGTAAAGCCCTGCCTCTTGGCTAACTTGGGCGGCGCCATCGGCAACTACGCGCCTTTTATCGGGCTGCGCTACAGTTTCAGCCGCAAACGTAACCGTTTTACCGCGATAATCGCGTTGGTATCCATGCTGGGGATGGTGCTTGGCGTTGCCAGTCTCATTACCGTACTGTCGGTAATGAACGGATTTGCGGGCGAGCTGCGCGGACGGATTCTCTCACTGGTACCGCACGGGTATGTCCAGACGGTCGACGGCCAGATGTCCGATTGGCGCGAGGTGGCAGCGCGGGTGGCGGCACAGCCGGGGGTTGTGGCAGTGTCTCCCTACATCACCGACAAGGTTATCCTGGGCAATGAACGTGCTCTGCGCGGCGCTGTCCTGACTGCTATCGATCCGCAGTTGGAGGGTGGCACATCGAAAGTGCCTGGTGCTATGGTCCTTGGAACCCTGGACTCACTCGAGACCAAGCCATTCTCGATCATACTTGGCACCTCCCTGGCGCGTATCCTGGGTGTGATCCCGGGTGATTCGCTGGAGGTAACGGTTCCCCGTCTGACAGTGACCCCAATGGGTATCTTTCCACGGAGCAAACGGCTAACGGTGACCGGCCTGTTTGAGGTCGGTGCGCAGCCCGATAGCGTGCAAGCTTATGTTTCACTGGCCACTGGGCAGAAGCTTCTGGGCGAACCAAATTCCGTTAGCGGACTACAGGTCAAGACAGCGGACCTGTTTACAGCACCACAGACTATGGCTGCGATCAGGCGGCAGTTGCCCGAGGGGGTGTCGACGCTGGATTGGAGCCAGACTCAAGGCTCCTTGTTTCGTGCGGTCAAAATGGAAAAAATCATGGTGAGCGTGCTGTTGTTGAGCGTTGTGGCGGTGGCGGCTTTCAATATTGTATCTACCCTGGTGATGTCGGTTGCCGAGAAGCGCGGTGATATTGCTGTATTGCGTACCATGGGGGCCCAGGCGGGCGGCATTATGGCCATCTTCATGGCGCATGGCCTTGGGTTGGCGGCAGTGGGTATAGGCCTGGGGGCAGCACTGGGTGTAATGCTGGGTGCCAATATAGCCGCCATCATAGCGTTGGCCGAGCAAGCGCTGGGGCTCAAGCTGTTTGACCCCTCTGTCTATTTCATCAGTGAGTTACCTGCTGACCTGCAATGGGTTGATGTGGCCGTCGTGGTAGCTGCCTCGCTGTTGCTCAGCCTGTTGGCGACGGTTTATCCGGCCTGGCGAGCGGCTCGTATCGCCCCCGCCGAGGTATTGCGCTATGAGTGACGCGGCAGTTTTGAGCTGCCGGGCATTAAGCCGGCGATACCTGGATGGTGACCACAGCGTCGCAGTCCTGGAAAATGTTGAGCTTGACCTGGCGGCGGGTGAGAAAATAGCGGTGGTTGGTGCTTCCGGTTCGGGTAAGTCTACCTTGCTCAACCTGCTGGGTGGGCTCGATACCCCCACGTCCGGCAAGGTATCGATCTCGGGTCGCGACCTTGCCACGCTTAGCGAGCGGGAGTTATGCCAGTGGCGCAATCAGAAGCTGGGCTTTGTATACCAGTTTCACCACTTGTTACCAGAGTTTGATGCGCGTGAGAACGTAGCGATGCCCCTGTTGATCGCAGGCATTGCACGTAAGGATGCGTGGGCTCGGTCAGAACAGCTGTTGGAGCGGGTTGGACTGGGTGCCAGGCTGGGCCATCGTCCCGGCCAGCTCTCGGGTGGGGAGCGCCAGCGGGTGGCTATTGCCCGCGCGCTGGTGAACCAGCCCGATTGTATTCTCATGGACGAGCCAACGGGCAACCTGGATCCCCAGTCAGCCGATCAGGTGCTGGCGTTAATCGATCAATTGGGAGAGGAAAGTGCCTCTTTCGTGGTGGTAACCCATGACCCGGCGATCGCGGCTCGTATGAACCGGACCCTGGAGCTCAGGGACGGCTCACTGTGGGAACGGTCTCAGTGAACACGGGCGAGATTTCCCGGATCGCGTTGCGTTACACCTTCGCCTTTGGTCGCGGCTACTTGTCCAGTTTCTTGTCTTCGTTGTCCATGATAGGGCTGGTGCTGGCTATCTCGCTGCTGATAACAGTTCTCTCTGTAATGAACGGCTTCGACAAAGAGATGCGAGAACGCATTCTATCCCTGGTACCGCACATCAGTCTTTATGCTCGATCGCCCATAGACGATTGGCAGCAGCTGGCAGAGCGTGCAGCTGAGCACCCCGAGGTGGTTTCCGCGGAGCCGTTTGTGCGGTTCGATGCGCTGTTTCTGCGCGGCGCGGATATTGAAACAGCGCAGGGAGTGGGCTTGCTGTTACAGCCCGGGGATGCCGGGCGCCCCCTGATGGCATCATTGAGCCCGGCGCAACGCGATGACTTTCTGGGACGGGAGGACGGGCTCCTGCTGGGAAGTGGCATTGCGCAGCGTCTCGGTGCTGTGCCCGGCGACCAATTGACACTTATCGTACCCGCCCCGTCCAGTGAGGCAGGTCCGAGAGCGAGTCGCTTTGAAGTGCTTACCCTGAGTGGAGTGCTGGACACGGGCACCGAGCTCGATCAATCCGCGGCTTTGGTGCAGCTGTCGAAAGCTTCTCAGCTGGCCGGGTTAAATGGCGCCGCCAGTGGCCTGCGACTGACCAGTAGCGCGTTGTTCGAAGTCTCCCGTATCGGCTGGGAACTGGTAGCGCGGCTCCCCGCGGGGTACTACGCAACCAACTGGCAGATGACTCATGGCAACCTGTACTCTGCTATCCAGCTGTCCCGGACCCTGGTGACCATACTGTTATTTTCAATCATCGCGGTCGCTGCGTTTAATGTCGTGTCTTCGCTGGTGCTGGTGGTCTTCGATAAGCGCGGCGATATCGCTATCCTGCGTACGCTGGGCGCATCGCCGGCCAACATAGCCCTGGTCTTCGTACTACAGGGCGCCATGATAGGGCTGGTGGGTGTAATTCTGGGCGGTGTATTTGGCGTCGCCGCGAGCCTGGCGGTGCCTGACGTGGTGGCCTGGCTAGAGAATGTGCTGTCGATCCGCTTCCTCAATACCGATGTATATCCGGTGTCATTTTTGCCTGTAGACCTGCGCGCATCGGACATTATCCAGGTGGGTTCTATCGCGTTCTTGATGTGCGTTGTTGCGTCACTGTATCCGGCTCTGCGCGCCGCCCAGCTGGCACCGGCGAGCGTGCTCCACGAAGACGTCTGAAGATTCCCGAAGAGGGCTAGGGAGCCGGGCCTGCCTGTGTTTCCGCTTTTTGCTCTTGCCTTTGCCTTTTTCGCTGCGCCCAGTGGGTGGCGACTCGCCAGCGCCACAGCATGCTGATAACAAAGTAGCCCAGTGAGCCGAAAAATAAGCCACAGATAAAACAGCCGAGCAGGAATGGCTGCCATATGGAAGCCATGCTGTGGGTAATCCACTCCCAGCTCAGCTCAAATTCTATGGCCTGCACCGGCACGTCAATGACCAGCGCGCCAACGCGGTAGGACAGGTAGAAAATCGCCGGGATGGTCACCGGATTGGTGATCCAAACCAGGCCCACCGAAAGTGGCAGGTTACAGCGCAACCTGACGGCAAGTACGGCCGATAAGATCATCTGGCCCGGTATGGGCATGAAGGCCACGAATAAGCCCACAAAAAATGCCATCGAGGCCGAGTAACGGTTGATGTGCCAAAGATTGGGCTCGTATATCCAGCTGCCCAGGAACTGCAAGGACTTAATCTCGCGCAGTTTGGCCGGGCTTGGAGCTAGCTGTTTAAGCGTCTTCTTTGGCATACCTGTTCTGACTTGAAATGACGTGTATCGCCGGTTCGGGCTGTGCTTGACTGGGCCACCGGGGTGGTGCGCCGAAGTGCCGGTCCGGAATTATGCATGTTATAGCACGGGTTCTCTACCGATGCAGTCAGCGATGTTGGGGTTGGTGGCTGGCGTGCTTTTGGTTAGCCGTTTGCCAGAAGCGCCGCCTTTCTGGGTGCCGCTGCACCTGTTTGCCTGTGGGATTCTGGCGAGTTGCTATCAGTCGCGCTTCGGTGCATTAGTGCTGGGTTTTTTGTTCGGCTTCTGTCTCGCTTGTGTCTATGCTGAGACTTTGCTTGACCGGCGTTACCCGGCGCATTGTACGGGACAGCAGATTTCGCTCAGCGGCGTGGTCGTAGATATGCCCAGGTCGACGGTCCTTCATGGGGATATTAACTGGCAACGCTTTGTACTGCGTGTCTCTCATATAGCCGAGCCACGCTGTATAGGTCCCCGTCGTCTGCTGCTGTCCTACTACGGTGACCAGGTGATCAGTGCCGGTGACCATCTTCGCCTGCAGGCCAGGGTGAAAAAACCCTGGGGCCTGGCCAATCCCGGCGGTTTTAACAGACAGGCCTGGCTGGCCCAGGCGGGTATAGACGGAACCGGCACCGTGCAGACGCTTCGCCAACTGGCGCCCGGGCGCTACGCGCTGAGTCAGGCGCCTAATCGGATGCGCGCCCGACTGAGTGCGGCCATGTCTACTGTCGCCTTGCCACCCGCGACCCTGGGCATACTCCAGGCAATCACGGTCGCTGATCGCAGCAATCTTTCCCCCTCGCTCTGGAACGTTCTGCAGGCGTATGGCGTCAATCACCTACTGGTCATCTCCGGGCTGCACATTGGCCTGGTGGGTGGGATGGGCTACCTCCTGGGGCAGCTATTGTCACGGTTGGCCCTGGTGTTGATTGGGTGGAGGTGGCATACGGTCTTGCCGCCCGCCCTGTCCTTTGCGCTGGCATTCTTCTATGCCAGCCTGGCGGGTTTCAGCCTGCCCACTCAGCGGGCATTGGTGATGCTGGCCTGTTTTCTGCTGGCCGTGGCGACCCGACGTAGCTCCGAGGGAGTCGGCAAACTGCTGCTGGCCGCGGTGTTGCTACTCTTGCTTAATCCATTGGCTGGCCTGGGCAGCGGCTTCTGGCTCAGTTTTGGCGCGGTTGGTTTTTTACTGTGGCTGGCTCGCTGGCAGCCAGAGCAATCTCTGTTCTACCGTATGTTCGCCACCCACACCTATATGTGTCTTGCAATGATTCCCATGACAGGATGGTGGTTTGGCGGAGCCAGCCTTGTTGCGGGGCTTGCCAACTTTCTGATGGTGCCGTTGGTAACGTTATTGATCGTGCCGCTGGCGCTTCTGGGCTGTTTGGCGTATCTGTTTATGTTGCCCGGCGCCGAGAGTCTTTGGTTGCTGGCAGGCTGGTTGTTAGATGGTGTTCTTCAGCCGGCAAACACGCTGTTCAATTCCCATGGCGGTCAACTTTACGCCCGGCTGTCACCGGCTCCCTGGCAAATCGTCTCGGCGCTTGTCGGTGCGACACTCATAGTCATCCCAGCGATGCGCCCGCTGCGCTTTATTGCCTGTGTGCTGTTCCTGCCAATCCTGCTGCCCGAGGCGAACACGGCTGATCGGCCCCCAACACTGTTATTTCTGGACGTCGGCCAGGGGACTGCGATTATCTACCAGAGCGGCGATCGCACCCTGGTCTACGATACGGGTGGTGGCAATCCCGACGGACCCAATATTGCCACCGAGGTGATCCTCCCACTGCTGCGCAGGCGCGGTGTTGGAGAGCTCGATACCCTGGTGATAAGTCATGCGGACAATGATCACAGTGCCGGCGCATCGGCGATGCTCACTGGGCTGCCTGTGCAGCGTTACCGCTACGGCGGTGATACGGTTGTCCGCTCGGAAGGGGGTAAAAAATGCCGGGCAGGGGAGTCGTGGCGTTGGCCTGGTGGAGACTCCTTCCGCTTGCTGGCTCCCGCTGTCGAAACAGGCCTTGCGAGTAACAATGAATCCTGTGTTCTGCAGATACTCGTCAACGAGCACCGGGTAACCCTGTCCGGTGATATTACGGGGCAGCGAGAGCGTTCGCTCGCTGCATACTGGGGGCGCGGTCTGGAGGCCGACTGGTTGTTGGCCTCCCATCACGGAAGTGCCACGTCCTCTTCGCTGACTTTCCTGAGAACCGTCTCACCGCATACGATTATTTTCAGTCACGGTTTTGCTAATCGGTTTGGGCACCCCCATCCCGAGGTAGAACGGAGGGTAAAGTCGCTCGCGATCGACGCCCGCTCAACGGCTCAGGAGGGGGCCTTACAGCTGGAGCTTGCGCCGGGTAAGCGGCCCCAAATCCAGGCCTGGAGGGAAATAGAGCGGTACTACTGGATGTAATTTTTGCCGACTTTCGCCGTTGCCGGGTGCGCGTATAATGAGGGGAATTTATAAGACCAAGGGACGTGGATGTGCTTGAACTGGTGACAGCCGGCGGCTGGCTGATGGTATTCATACTGCTCAGCTCAGTGGTGGCCGCAGCGATTTGCATAGAACGCTTATACACCCTCAATCCGAAGAAAATCGCGCCACCGCACCTGCTCGCTTCGGTATGGAAGCAGTTGAAGGCCGGTGAGATGGACGCCAATCGATTGCGGACACTGCGACAGTCTTCCCCACTCGGGCGTATTCTGGCGGCCGGCTTGGGCAATGCTTACCACGGTCGTGATGTCATGAAGGAGAGCATCCAGGAGGCGGCCAGCCATGTCATTCACGAACTTGAACGATACCTGAACACACTTGGAACTATAGCTGCTGTGGCGCCCTTGCTGGGTTTGCTGGGTACGGTGGTCGGTATGATCAAGGTTTTTGCTGAGATCATGGCGCAAGGCACCGGGAATGCCAGTGCACTGGCCGGTGGCATTTCAGAGGCCCTCATTACCACGGCCGCCGGCTTGAGTGTGGCAATACCCTCGCTGATCATGCATCGCTACCTGACTGGCCGTATCGATGCGATTGTCGTTGACCTCGAGCAGGAGACGATCAAGCTTGTGGATGCGCTGCACAGCGAAGAGAACACGGAAGGCGACGCTTGAAGTTTCGGCGCCAGCGCAGCGAAGAAGTCGGCGTAAATCTCACACCGCTGATTGACGTCGTCTTCCTGCTCTTGATCTTTTTTATGGTATCCACCACGTTCACTCGCGAGACCCAGCTCAGTATTGACTTGCCCGAGGCCACCGGTAAGTTGGCAGAGGCTCAGGACAAGCAGATTGAAATACTGATCGATGAGGCAGGCAGTTACCGGGTTAATGGCCAGGGTCTGGTCGATGACCGGATGAGAACCCTACAGGCGGCTATTTATAAGATAGCGGCTGGGGATACCACGCTGCCAATGATTATTACCGCCGATGCACAGTCTTCCCATCAGTCTGTGGTGCGGGCTATGGATGCTGCCGGCCAGATGGGTTTTATTCATTTGCGCATAACCACCCGCCAGCCTACCGAGGGCGTTAGCGATGGCTAACCGGGAAATTTCCGCCAAGCCGCTGCCGGGGCGTACCGGTAGGGTGAGTGACTGGCAGCTCTATGGTCGCCTGCTGCGTTATATCGTCCCGTATTGGTACATTTTCCTCTTCAGTATGCTGGGTTATGTCGTGTATTCGCTGGGCAATGTACTGCTGGCGGACCTGATGCAGTTTTTACTCGACTCACTGAATGAATCCGATTCAGCGGGCAATGGAATCGTGGGCGGCGCTGCGTATGCGGTGCTTGATTCCAGCGACATGACGCCCCTGGAATTCGCTCGAATCGCGGTGCCGCTGGCAGCAATATCACTGGCCTGCACCCGGGCAACGGGTTTTTTCGTCGGTACCTATTTTATGAATCACGTGGCCCGCAGTCTCATCCATGAGCTGCGCTGCCAGTTGTTCGACAAAATGCTGGTGGCCCCCAGTAGTTATTATGACCGACACAGCCAGGGCGTACTTATCTCCAAGATCACCTATAACGTGGAACAGGTGAGCGGAGCTGTCACCAAGGCGCTGAAGATCATTGTACGCGAGGGCTTTACTATCATCGCGTTGTTGACCTACATGCTCTACCTGAACTGGCGTCTGGCATTGGTCTTTTTCGCTGTCGCACCTTTTATCGCCCTGGTCGTTACAGTGGTGGGTAAGCACTTTCGTCGCTACAGCAAGCGTATTCAGGCTTCGATGGGAGATGTTACCCAGGTTTCTAATGAAACGATTGGTTCCTACAAAGAAGTGCGGGTTTATGGAGGGCAGGAGCAGCAGAGCGAGCGATTTCGCACTGCGAGCGAGTACAACCGGGCCCAGAGTCTCAAGCTGGCTTTTGCTGACGCTGTCAGTACGCCGGTGATCCAGACGCTACTGGCGGCTTCACTGTCCACGCTGGTCTGGTTTGCGCTGAACCCCACCATTCTCGCCGGATTCAGCGCAGGCTCACTGGTGGCCTTCCTGACAGCGGCGGGGCAATTGGGCAAGCCGATACGCTCACTGAGCGGCGTACAGTCCATCATCCAGCGAGGACTGGCGGCGGCGGAGGATATTTTCGCCCAATTGGATGAGGAAGCAGAGATAGACAAGGGCACCTATCTCACGCAGCGCGCTCGTGGCGAACTGACCGTTGAAAACCTCAGTTTTAGCTATCCTGGGAACGATGCCAAGGTACTGGACAACGTGTCTTTCCAGGTGAAGCCCGGCGAAACGGTGGCGCTGGTAGGGCGGTCCGGTAGTGGCAAAACGACGCTCATCCAGCTGTTATCCCGGTTTTACCCTATCGTCGACGGCCAGGTATTACTCGACGGCGTCGCTATAGACCAGTATCAATTGGGCAACCTGCGCGATCAGCTGGCGATGGTTTCGCAAAATGTGACGCTGTTTCACGATACGGTTTATAACAATATAGCGTACGGCTCTCTGGCGAGCCGGCCTCGCGAAGAGGTGATTAGTGCAGCGGAATCTGCCCACGCCAGTGAATTCATCCGTGGGCTGCCCGACGGGTTTGAGGCTTTGCTTGGCGATGATGGTGGCGGGCTGAGCGGTGGTCAACGCCAGCGCATTGCCATCGCCAGGGCCATTCTTAAAGATGCGCCGGTACTGATACTGGATGAGGCCACCTCGGCGCTGGACAACGAGTCTGAGCACCGAATCCAGCAAGCGTTGGAAGCGATCATGGCCGATCGTACTACACTGGTGATCGCCCATCGCTTGTCTACTGTTGAGCATGCCGACAAGATCGTGGTGATGGATCAGGGACGCGTGGTGGCCAGTGGTACGCACGATGAACTGCTCAAGGAGGGCGGACTCTACGCGCAGCTATATCACCAGGAGTTCAGTGATTAATGCCCCGTGAGACGTCCCTGCTGGCGGTGGCCTGGTATAGCAAGGCTCCCTGGTTGTGGCTACTGCGGCCTCTTGAGTTAATTTTTCGTGTTCTGGCCGGATTGCGCAAACGCGCTTACCAGGGCGGTCTCCTGAAAAGCTGGCGCGCGCCAGTACCTGTCGTCATCGTCGGCAACATCACAGTGGGTGGAACCGGAAAAACCCCGATCGTGATCGCTCTGGTGGAACACTTGCAGGCATTGGGGCTGCGCCCTGGGGTGGTGAGTAGAGGATATGGCGCTGACGCTAATGAATTTCCTCATACCGTTAGCAGCCATAGTAGCGCAGCCGATTGTGGCGACGAACCGCTGTTGATATACCGCCGTACCGGCTGTCCCTGCGTGGTTGCACCAGACCGGACAGCCGCCGTCCGCCAATTACTGGAAACGTCGCCGGTAGATGTGATCCTCGCCGATGACGGATTACAGCACTACCGGCTTGAACGCGATCTGGAAATCGTTGTGCTGGACGAGGCTCGCGGTATTGGCAACGGCTTCTGTCTACCAGCCGGACCGCTACGAGAGCCACCCGGTCGGTTGGAGGAAGCTGACTTCGTCTTGCATCGCGGCAGCGATAATGAACAACACGGTGTACGCTATCGCCACGATAGCCTGGTCAACGTTGCCACTGGCGCTCAGCGACCTATCGCGCCGGACGCGACCATGAAGGTCGTCAGTGCTGTAGCCGGTATTGGTCAGCCGGAACAGTTCTTTAACACCCTGTTGGAGGTTGGCTATACCGTGCAGGAGTACGCCTTTCCGGATCATCACCACTACACCGCAGAAGATTTCGCCAAGCTGCCAGAACAGCCAGTTATCATGACTGAAAAAGACGCGGTAAAATGCGCGGATCTCGCGGGCAATAATGCCTGGTACCTTAAAATCAGTGCTGAGCTTCCCCCGGTCGTCACCGATGCGGTGGTCTCACTCGCTACCAGTCACCAGCAGGATCACGCATAGATGCCTTATTCAGTCGTCATTCCAGCGCGCCACGGGTCTACCCGCTTACCCGGAAAACCGCTACTCGATATTGCCGGCAAACCTATGGTTCAGCGCGTGTGGGAGAGGGCATTGCTCAGTGGCGCCGAGTCGGTGATTATCGCGACGGACGACGAGCGCATTCATGAGGTCGCTGCTGGCTTCGGCGCTGAGGTCTGTATGACCTCTGGAGAACACCCTTCCGGTACGGATCGCTTGCAGGAGGTCGCAGCGAGCAGGGGTTTTAGCGATGACCATATTGTTGTCAATGTGCAGGGCGACGAGCCCCTGATGCCCCCTGCGGCTATCGACCAGGTGGCGGCTAACCTGGCGGCTGCCGGCGATGCGGGTATCGCTACGCTGTCTGAGCCGCTGGAGACTTCCCGGGAGTTGTTAAACGCCAATGTGGTTAAAGTCGTCACCTCCACGGTGGGGCTTGCCCTGTATTTTAGTCGTGCCCCCATTCCCTGGCCCCGGGAGGCCTATGAACCCGGCGGATTTGCCTTGCCAACCGATTTTGAATGGCAGCGTCATATTGGGATATACGCCTATCGCACCGGGTTTCTGCATCAGTATGTCAGCTGGCCGCCAGCACCTCTGGAGGCAGTTGAGCAATTGGAACAATTGCGTGCGCTGTACAACGGTGTCGCTATTCATGTGGCGCCCGCGTGCGAGCCGGTGCCAGCAGGAGTAGACACGCAAGACGACCTGGACGCTATCCGGGAGTTGCTGAACGGTGGCGGGTCAAATGACTGAGCGGGCAGCGACCGGGGCGCTGTTTGTTTGTCTGGGTAATATCTGTCGTTCCCCCACTGCCCACGCAGTTTTCGAGGCAAGGATTCAGGGCACTGATTTTGCACAACGGGTAATAGTTGACTCCTGCGGCACTGGTGGCTGGCATGTGGGTGAACCTCCAGACCGCCGGGCTACGGAAACCGCCTTGCGGCGCGGATATGACCTGAGCTCGCTGCGGGCGAGACAGGTGAGCGCGGACGATTTCGAGCAGTTCGAGTACATCCTGGCCATGGACAGGCAAAATCTGTCTGATCTGAACAGCCTCAAACCCGCGAACTTTGCAGGACATCTAGGCCTATTCCTGGATTTTGTGGAAGACTCTCCGGTCGATGAGGTGCCGGACCCCTACTATGGCGGTGTCCGCGGTTTTGACGAAGTGCTGGATCTGGTGGAATCGGCCAGCGACGGTTTAATGCGGGCAATCGCCGATGCAAATTGAGCGAGACGTTTCGCTAAAGCCCTATAATTCATTGGCCCTGGAGGCGCATGCGAATGCGCTGGCAAAAACCAAGAACGATTCAGAGCTACGTGAGGCCCTGGCGTGGGCGAAACAACAAGGCTTGCCGATTGTGCCGCTGGGGGAGGGCAGCAACGTCATTTTTGCGGGCGACCTGAATGCTCTGGTTGTTATCCAGCAGGGTCGCGGCATGGCGATTCTTGAAGAGGATGAGGCCGGCGTCTCGCTGCGGGTGTGTGCAGGTGAGAGCTGGCATGAACTGGTGGTTTGGTCGCTGGCCCAAGAGTATTACGGTATCGAGAATCTGGCCTTGATTCCCGGCACGGTCGGTGCTGCACCGATTCAGAACATCGGGGCTTATGGGGTAGAGCTGGACCGATTTGTGATAGCAGTACACGGCCTGGAGATTGCCAGCGGTAACCCCGTGACGCTGGATCGAGAGGCCTGTGAGTTTTCTTACCGGGACAGTGTTTTCAAGCACCAACTCAGGGATTCACTCGTCATCACCGCGGTCGATATTCGCTTGTCAAAGCAGGTCAAGGTAGAGGCCAGCTATCCTGCTCTTGTCGACTACTTTGCCGACCTGGATGCGGCACCAACGCCGCAAGCGGTGTTCGAGGCCGTGGTGGCGATCCGTAGCGCCCGGCTTCCCGACCCGGGGCAGGAGCCCAACGCAGGCAGTTTTTTTAAAAACCCTGTCATTTCTTATGAGCGCAGCGCTTACCTGGGTACGCGCTTTCCGGGTATACCCCGATATTCGCAATCGGATGGACGGGTCAAGCTGGCGGCAGCCTGGTTGATAGAGCACTGTGGATGGAAAGGGTTTTCCGAGAATGGTGTGGGCGTGCATGCTCGACATGCACTGGTGCTGGTCAATCAGGGTGCGGATAACGGCCGCGCGTTGCTGGCACTGGCTGACAAGATTCGCGATTCAGTCATGAAAACCTTCGGTTACGAGTTGGAGATAGAACCCCGGGTTTACGGGGCTGCCTGATGCCGGAGTTCGACCACAAGTCCTTTCTCAAGAGCTTGACCACCAGGCCGGGTGTCTACCAGATGTACGACAGCGAGGAGAACCTGTTGTACGTGGGCAAGGCCAAAAATTTGCGGAATCGGGTGACCAGTTACTTTCGTCCCGCAGGGCTCACCGAAAAAACCATGGCACTGGTCGCGAAGATCCAGAGTATTGAGGTGACGGTGACGTCCACTGAGGTTGACGCCTTGTTGCTCGAACACAATCTGATCAAATCCCATCGCCCACCCTATAACATCCTGCTCAAGGATGATAAGTCGTTCCCCTATATTCATGTATCCACTGAAGACAGGTTTCCGAGGATTAGCCTGCATCGTGGTGCCAAGCGCCGGAAGGGCAAGTATTACGGCCCCTATCCCAGTGCCGGTGCGGTGCGTGAATCGCTGCACTTCCTGCAGAAGGTTTTCAAGGTTCGTCAATGTGAAGACAGCTATTTTCGCAACCGGTCCAGACCCTGTTTGCAGCACCAGATAGAGCGTTGTACCGCGCCATGCGTCGACCTGGTAAGCGAGGAAGATTACAACAGGCAAGTCGAGAACACCGAGCTGTTTCTGCGAGGTAAGTCGCAGGAGCTGATTGTTCGCCTGGCCGATGAGATGGAGCAGGCGGCTTCTGAGCTGGCGTATGAAAAAGCAGCGGCTTATCGCGACCAGCTGCAGCAACTGCAGCACGTCCAGGCCAGTCAGGGTATTGAGGGAACGAGCGGCGAGCTGGACATCATGGCCGCGGCAACAAGTCACGGCCGGGCGTGTGTTCAGGTTCTGTTTATACGAGGTGCCAGGGTGTTGGGTAGTAAAACCTATTATCCTCCGCTCAAGCTCGACGAGCCATCTGAATCGGTCCTGTCCGCATTTCTGCCCCAGTACTATCTCACCGGGTCCCGACCGATTCCCGGGGAGGTGATCGTGAATGCCCTGCCCGATGATGCTGACACCTTGTCCGAGGCGTTTACCGTCCAGGCCGGTCGTAAGGTCAGGGTGCGCTCCCGGGTGCGAGACGCCAGGGCTCGCTGGCTGCGGCTGGCCCAGCAGACAGCTGAAACCAACCTCGACGCGCATCTGGCCGGTCGGCAGACCACCATGGAGCGACTGCAGGCGCTGCAGGACTTGTTGGAGCTAGCGCAATTGCCCGAGCGCATGGAGTGTTTCGACATCAGTCACTCATCGGGTGAGGCTACCGTGGCTTCCTGTGTGGTTTTCGACCAGGGTGGCCCCCGCAAGGCCGACTATCGCAAGTTCAATATCGAAGGCATTATCGGTGGTGATGATTATGCGGCAATGCAGCAGGCGCTGGAGCGGCGCTACAAGCGATTGAAGTCCGGGGAGGGTCGGATCCCGGACATCCTGTTCATCGACGGGGGTAAGGGGCAGGTTGCCCAGGCCATGACTGTGTTGGAAGCGCTGCAGATAGAGGGCATTGCCGTCATCGGAGTTGCCAAAGGTACGACGCGCAAAGCGGGCTTCGAGACGCTGGTGGACGGCAAGACAGGTGTCGAGCAGCAACTGCCTGGCGATAGCCCGGCACTGCATCTGATTCAGCATATTCGCGACGAAGCGCATCGCTTCGCAATAACCGGTCATCGGGCGCGTCGGGATAAAGCGCGACGTTCATCAAGCCTCGAAGGCATCCAGGGCGTTGGCGCCAAGCGAAGGCGGGAATTGCTTCGGCATTTTGGTAGTGCCCAGGCGGTAGCCAATGCCAATGTTGAGGAGTTGAAAAAAATCACTGGCATTAGTGCTACCATGGCTCAGCAGATTTATGATCATTTGCACAGCAATGCAGACTAGGGCAACGGAAAGAACCTGAGTGACTATCAATATACCCAATGCCCTGACCATCATGCGCATACTGCTGATTCCGGTGCTGATGGTTGTCTTTTATCTACCCTTCGAAAATCACCTGCTCGTTGCGGCGGGAATTTTTGCACTGGCAGCAATCACTGATTGGATAGACGGTTACCTGGCCAGGCGAATGGGGCAGGTGACGGCCTTCGGTGCTTTCCTTGACCCCGTGGCCGACAAGCTGATGGTATCAATTGCCCTGGTGCTTTTGGTGGAGCGCCACGATACGCTGCTTTTTACCCTGGCGGCCTGCGTGATTATCGGCAGGGAGATTGTGATATCCGCGCTGCGCGAGTGGATGGCCGAACTCGGCAAGCGGACGTCCGTGGCAGTGAGTTACGTGGGCAAGGTCAAGACGGCCTTCCAGATGATCGCAATTGTTGGCCTCTTGGCCATCGATCCGAACACCGATGAAAATTGGCTACTGGCTCTGTGCTATCTAATGCTGTATGCCGCGGCAGTCTTGACCCTGTGGTCAATGTTCATCTATCTGCGTGCGGCCTGGCAGGTGATAAAGGTTGATAAATCCATATAAAACAGTGGGATATAACACTATTTGGATAAACTGGTTGACTATTGGCGGGGAGCCACTAGAATACGTCAACTCCTGATGCGGGAATAGCTCAGCTGGTAGAGCGCAACCTTGCCAAGGTTGAGGTCGCGAGTTCGAACCTCGTTTCCCGCTCCAATTTTTCAGCCCATAGCCAGGTCGTCTTGCTGGTTATCCAGGGCAATGCGCCTGACGTCTCCTACGACATCCCTGACAGGCGAGTAGAGCCCGTTTTCTGCCTTTAATTGCTGCACCTCCTGCTCAAGTACCTGTCGCCACATGGCATTTGCGTGCTTTAACTTGCGCTGCCAATACCACCGCGCCGGTGGGAGTCGGGTGCTCTCCATCCGGTTCAGGCAATGTTCCGCCTGGTCGTGATAATGCCTGACCAGCGGCGCATCCATGGCTGCTATACGAAAGTCTTTCATGGCGCGCAGAATAGCTATCCGGCGCCGGCTTTAGCATGGCAGCGAGCGACACCGGCATGGCAAGACGCGACAAATTTCTTGCTTGTCCGGCAAGCGTGGTATTCGGGACAGCCGTCCAGGCCGGCGCCTTGACCTCACTTCACCTGTCCTATAGACTCCGCGCCGTAAGTGATTGAATCACTTGCGAAATACCTGATTTTTCTCGAAAAAATCCTGTGTGGCTCGGTGGCAGAGTGGTGATGCAGCGGATTGCAAATCCGTCTACGCCGGTTCGATTCCGACCCGAGCCTCCATTTCCCCTGGTGAGAACCCTGGCTTGGGAAAGGGGTTCAGCTGACTTTTACAACCAGCTTCCCGAAGTTGGCCCCTCGAAACAGGCCAAGGAATGCCTCCGGCGCATTCTCAATACCCTCGACGACATCTTCCCGGTAGTGAATTTTTCCTTCCGCGAGCCACTGCGATACATCTTTTACAAAATCGGGGATGCGGTGTTGATGGTCTGACACGATGAAACCCTGCATTTTGATACGTTTTACGAGAATCAAACTTTGCAGCATGGACATTCGGTCGGGGCCTGGCGGCAGTTCTGTCTGGTTATAGTGAGCGATCAAGCCACAGACGGGCACGCGGGCGAAGTCGTTCAATAAAGGCATGACGGCTTCCCAGGATGATCCTCCCACGTTCTCAAAATAGACATCGATACCGTCCGGGCATTGGGCGGCAAGCTGCTCAGCCATATCATCATCGTAGTGACTAACACAGGCATCGTAGCCGAGGGTCTCCACCGCGTACCGACACTTCTCCTTGGCACCGGCAATGCCGACGACACGGCAGCCCTTGAGTTTTGCTATCTGTCCCACTACAGAGCCCACAGCGCCGGTAGACGCGGCCAGGACGACAGTTTCACCGGATTTGGGTTCGCCCAGATCCAGTAGCCCCACGTAGGCGGTGAGCCCGGGCATCCCCAATACCCCAAGCCCATAAGAGGGCGGTTGAATTCGCGGGTCCAGCAAGCTCACCCCGGCACCATCGGTGAGGGCGTACTCCTGCCAACCGGAGAAAGCGCTAACCAGTTTTCCTTCCGGAAGTTTGTCGTTGCGCGACTTAACGACTCGACTGATTGTGCCGCCCACCATCACGTCATCAACGTTGACGCTGGCCGCATAGCTGGGCCCGGCCGACATGCGGCCGCGCATGTAGGGGTCCAGTGACAGGTATTCGGTTCGCAGTAATGCCTGGCCGGCACCTGGCTCAGGAATGGGAGTGCGCTCGAGGCGAAAATTATCCGGGGCCGGCTTCCCCGCAGGGCGGGATGCAAGCACTATCCTGCGGTTTACACCTTCGCTGGCATACAGGGTCGGAGCAAGTGCCAGTGTGCTGATCGCGGCTGTGGAAAACTCTCTTCGGGTTATTGGCATGCGTTGTTCTCCTTGAAAAGACTCAGTTAAAGATAAAAGACAAGCATAGCCCAGCACAGCTTTTAGGCTAGCGGAAACCCACGCCATTGAGATCTGAAATTTGGCGCCACGTGGCCAGTGACAGACTCTTGTTGCCAACTTTCAACTGTAACTCCTGTACACTTGTGCCTTTGCATTACCGCGGCGTCGTTGTGCGGGGCCGGCATCTGATCGCCATGGTTATTAATTAATGACGGTACACCCACAGTACCGGCCAGACATCGATGGACTGCGCGCCGTTGCCGTACTGTCTGTGTTGTTTTTCCATTCAGGTATCAACGTTTTCAGCGGCGGTTATGTCGGTGTCGACGTCTTCTTCGTGATATCCGGCTATTTGATAACCACTATCATCGTGCGTGAGATCGCGGAGGGCGATTTTTCGATACAGGGCTTCTACGAGCGTCGCTTTCGTCGCATATTGCCCGCCCTGGTTGCAGTGGTGGTTGCTACCCTGATCGTCGGCTGTTTGCTGTTGCCACCCGACAGTGTGGTCGAGCTCGGCCGCAGTGCGGCTGCGACCGCGCTCTTTGCTTCCAACATATTTTTCTACATGGAATCAGGCTACTTCGATGCACCCGCTGAACTGAAGCCGCTGCTGCACACGTGGTCCCTGGCCGTGGAAGAGCAGTACTACATTTTC